>NZ_AMFF02000147.1 GCF_000297215.2 Piscirickettsia salmonis LF-89 = ATCC VR-1361 | reverse complement strand
TTGAAATTCCTGAATCTAAATAATATCGTTAACACATTAGCAATGCTCTTCACCTCTTCTACAGCTTAAAACATAAGGATCAATCATGTTAAACTATAAGGAACTGCCCAAAGGCGTTCTTAATATTAATTTAATTCAAGTCTTTTCTACCGTCGGTTACGCCGTTTTAATGGGCTTGCTGAATTTTTATCTTTCAAACTATGCTGGAATGAGCCACCCTGAAGCAAACACACTCACGGCAAGCTTTTTTGCAATTAATTTCCTCTTCCATTTTCTTGGTGGTGCTGTAGGTGGTCGCTACCTTACTTTCCGTGCACTATTTTGCATCAGCCTTCTTCTTCAGTTTATTGGCCTATGTCTTATTGCCATTCAAATACATACTATCATTTTGATCGGCATGGCCACGTTTATTACCGGCTCAGGATTAAACGTCAGCTGTATCAATATGATGCTAACTCAGCTTTTTTCGCAAGAAGATAAACGTCGCCGCATTGCCTTTGCTGTCAATTATAGCTTTATGAATATGGGCTTCGTTTTAAGCTTTGCCGTCGCAAGCTTTTTACAAAGCCATAATATGTATAGCCAAGCCTTTATTTTGCAGCTGTATGTATCATCGTTGCCATGGTAATCCACTTAAAATCATGGAAGTATTTTAATGATAAAAATACTTATTTTGTCACCGTATTTTATAAATCAACTAAGCGCTTATACACTGCACCTGCGATTATCCTAATTTGCTTATGCTTTGCCTATTATCTCATGCACAATCCAGTACTGGGCTCAACATTAATTTATATTCTCTTTATTGTCTTATTGCTCAGTATGATCAACTTTGCCCTCAAACAAAGCCATGAATATCGTACTAAAATTTTCGCTTATCTGATTTTAAGCTCCGCCAGTATGATTTTCGCCTGCGTTCAAGGTTTGCAGTCTACAGCCTTGGAAAATTTTGTTGAATTTAACACCTCTAAGTCTTTATTTGGCATTCCGATGCAACCGGCAACAGTCAACCTATTTGAAAGCTTAGGTGTGATTATCTTTGGCTTTGTACTTGCAAACATGATGCGCAAACGTCAGCAAGAAAAACGTCCTTATTTGCCAGGGCTTCTTGTTACTCGAGGGCTTAGCTTGTATATCATTGCCTTTTTAATGATCCCAATCGGTATTTATCTTGTCGGCAATAATCACCTTGTCAATGTTATTTTCCCAATTTTACTGCTATTAATTGTTGCTGCGGGTGAAATTCATGTTAATGCCGTTAACTACGCAATGGCAGGTGAGATGATGAAACCAGAACACCAAGGCTTATTTACAGGCTATCTATTTATGAATATCGCTTTCGGCATTAACCTTGCTGGGCCAATTTCAAATTTTGCGATCAGCCAAAGCCTTGAAAGTCACAACATCACAGCAGCAGCATCAAACCCGTTATATATGCAAGTTTTCCTAATAATGTCAGCCATTGCACTCATCATTACTCTTGTTTTCTTTTTCTTGATGAACATACTTAACCGTATGCTGCATACACAAAAGTTAGAACCTAAATTAAATAGTGAGTTAAGCTAAAGTTTTATTAGCCTCATCATGCTGCTACCATGAGGGGCTAGATCTTTATTTATATAGTCATTTTGAAAGAAAATATAAACTAATATCTAATATGACGACTTAATAATATTACTTTAATTATTTTAATTTATAATATCCCAATAAGATAAAGCACATCAGACAAAATTGAAGCTTACTCTCAATAGAGTAATATCTAAAAAATCTATATAAATAGCAAATATTGCCAAATCTAACAAATTCAATAATAAAATAAATAAATATCAAAACAAAATATAACATAACATAGCAAATATATTTTTTTGTTTAACATATTTACATTAAAAATACATTTAGTAACAAAAATTAATTTATTTAAATAACATTAAATAAATAAAAAAATAAATAAAATATAAATAATTTTATTTTGCATTTATCAATACATAAAATTTAACTTTCCTTTTAATTTTTTATTATTTTTATTATATGAATTTGATAACTGTTCTATATCGTTATGATAAGCCTTTGTTAATAATCAAAAGGAGATTAACCAACCACCTACACTTCTTAATATCTTTAGTGCCTAAATTTAGACCATAATCTAAGGAGTATTTTATATGCCATATGTTGAGGTAGAAAGCCGTCTGTCTAAAATGCAAAAAATCGATGAAAAACCAGGAGGTGTCACTAACGGGTTTATTGGAATCAAGGTAAATAAAGGGGAAGAAGGTGAATTATTTAATAAATTTAAAGACTTTTATCTGGATAGATATAATATTGATGTTCGTGATCTAGAAATAACAAATTACTATCAACTCATCCAACTTTTTCACCTAGATAATATTAAAGAAAGCTATAAAGATATAAAATCAGCATTTACCAAATATTGCAAAGAAAACGGATTTGCCTATCTTGTAAAAAATGACCATAAAGACCCAAGGATCAGCCGAGGAGTTTTAAACCAAGTCAGTAACCCTACAAAAAATTTTAGACAAACAGGAACCTACACAAAACTCAGTGCAAAAGGAAGATTAGGTACACTGGCTGCAGAAGCTATGGGCTATGCCTACAATATTGCTAAAAGAGGGTATAAAGAAGATAAAAACAAAGAAAGTTTAGAGGAAGTTTTTGCTTTAAACTTAGCTAACATAATTGGCCTAGGTGCTCCTCAAGCCTCTATATTGGTTAAAAAATATAAAAATGGTGAAGCAAAATTTTGTGTAAAAACACACTGGGAACCTTCTCTTATCCATGACCAATCCGCAAGTAAAGTTACTGCCCATACGCGTTACCTTGCAGCAATGTTAACAATAAGCGATTATGATATGCTTGGCTCCAGAGGTCAAAATGCGGCTGCAAAGCTACGTGCTGATGGCTCCGGCACCGACCTTTATGTGTATGATTGCGGCCACCCCTTCTCCAACAAAGCGATTACAAATATTGCCCCCTTTGAAAGTGAGAATGACCTCTACACTCTGGTCGGCTTAGTCAATACCTATTTAGCCTTACCAAAATCATGGCTCACGCAGAGCCAAATAAATATTTTAGAGCATATAAAAGACTATATCGAAACTATACCAGCACTTAACCAATATATTATTCAAAATCCTAAAAGCTATCGCCAAATGAAAGAAGGGCTTACCAATGATATTGAATCTCTTGATATTAGTCATGATGAAAAATTATTTTATAAAAGTCACATTGAAGGCCTAGAAACCAAGCTTCAAGAATCATTTAGAAATACAGTAATGTCCTTATTTAAAAGCAATAAAGATATCGTCAAGGCTATTCAAGCCGCAGCTCGACGAAAGCACGTAAAACATGTAAAGCTTTTAAACAAACAATTATCCTGGCAACTTTCTACTGTTTTACAAAATATACATACTTTAGGCTCACAAGGATATGGACAAGCCTATCATCAAGCAAGAGAATCTTTTAATTCTCTTTGTGCATTTTTAAATGGCAATGACCCTGAAACAGCAATAAAGCTAATAGAACATAAAGAAAAAGAGATTCCAGATAGCCAAAACACTCTCCAAGAGCTAAAAAATCTTAAAATACAGCTAAAAAAACTTAAAGAGATTTTAATTGATCCTGATATTCACAATAAATATTTACATACTACTATTCAAAAGCAGTATGCTGTAGAGAAAATCAGAAAAGTTATTTACACAAAATTATCTAACATTACTAAGTCATCAGAAAATATTGATAAGCTTTATGATCAATTTAAAGAATTAATTAGTGCATACAACTTAGCAAAATCACAATTAGCTCATCATGATATAACACCATCAGCTCAAGAGCTATTTAACGCTGAGTTAGAAGCTATTGAAAAAAATAGTAAGCCAGACGAGCTTAATTCAGTAAATTTTGAGCAGCTCAAAGAATTTGTTAAAAATGATTTTCAAGACCTTCCTGAACATAAGCATGTTGAAAAATTAGATAGCTCAGCGACTATAACAACCGCAACGCCAAAAAACAAAGAAAGAACGATTACCTTGGAATCACTACCACCAACCAGAAAAAGAGCCTCTGCTTATAGCCAGCCTGATAGCAGCAACACTCCTCTTCCAAAAGAGCATTTAAAGCAGCAGGTTTCTCTGCAACTTTCTAGCCTCCTGCAAAACATACATAAACTAGGCAGCGCTGAAATAGCTCTTAGTGAACCTTACCAAGAGTCCCAAAGAGCGTTTAATATTCTTTGTGCATTTTTAAGTGGCAACGAACCCAAAGCCGCCGTAAAATATATAGAACATAAAGAAAAAGAAATTCCAGATACTCCAGGTACCCCTCAAGAGCTAAAAAACCTTAAAGTAGAACTGCAAAAACTTAAAGGGCTTTTAACTAATCCTGATATCGCCAATGCAAATTTACACGTCACTATGCAAAAGTATTATGCTCTGGATACAGCAAGACGCAATATTTTTGCAAAATTATCTAGCATTGTAAAATCATCAGAAAGCGCTAATAATCTTTCTGAGCAATGTAAAAGGTTAATTGATGCCTATAACTTAGCAAAAGCAAATTTACCTAACAATGAAATAATTCCAACAGCACAAGAGTTATTTAGCATTGAATTAACAGCAATCGAAAGTAATAGCAAACCAGAAGAACTTCATTCAATAAACTCTGCAAGATTAAAACGATTTATCCAAAGTGGCTTTCAAGAACATACTGAAAAATCAGCAACAGATACTGTATCGGCCACAGCTCCAATCAGTAGGAAAAGAGCTGATGCTTATCTTCACCAACCTTGTCGCACTAGCTCCCTTATGCTTAATGCCTTTACAAATGCCCATCACCAACATGCTGATACTGAAATGGCTCCTGCAATCGTAGTTGCGCCTTAAGCAAGCCTTATATAATTTAGTAATTATGAAAAATTCAGGTGTGAGCATGGATATTCAGCCTTGCCCGCACCGAATGATAGCGACCATAATCATATTCAATATCAATTAACCACGATTTAATAAACAAAGCATTTAATGCACTTAAACGCTCCAAATTGTCCTTGCTCGATCGACTTCAATTAATAGTCGCTCTAAAATATATATTTATCTCATCAAGATATAGCTATATAACTCACCTTACGCACTGACATGATAAACAATGTATAATGAAATCTGATAGATACAGGGATTTCATCAGGAATGAATAAAGAGCTACTGGATATTTATAGCGACTATTTAATTAGCCAGAACCATTATGCAACGGCAACAGGACTTTCAGATTTACTGGAAGGAAGTATCAGCCATGATAAAGTCACACGCTTTTTAAATAAAAACCACTTTGGATCAAAAGAGCTCTGGAGCTATGTTAAAAAGCATGTTCGTCAGTATGA
>NZ_AMFF02000146.1 GCF_000297215.2 Piscirickettsia salmonis LF-89 = ATCC VR-1361 | reverse complement strand
CACTCCATGGCTCGCAGCGCCTGCATCGACTCTGTCGTCATATAACTCTGCACCACATCCTGACTGGCAGTATATTGCTGCAAATTACTAAAAAAGGCGCCCATCATCAATACTGGCACCGTCGCCTGTGTCCAACTAAACTGCCAATCATGTGCAGAGAAAAATTTATGATGCGCCACTGCAACGCTAACGGCCTCACTCACCCCACCCTTCACCTTAAGACAGGCAATAATTAAGACCATTAAGGCCCCTGCAGATAATAAAATGCCTTGAATAACATCGGTCCAAATCACCCCTTCAATACCACCTAAAAATGTATAAACAATACACAATATTCCTATCATCCCCAGCAGTACATATGGATTAATATGAACAAAAGAGTGTAAAGAAATCACGGTTAAATAACAGATAATTGCCGTACGGCCAATATGAAATAACATAAAAGATAAGCTGCCAAATACGCGCATTTTAACATCAAAACGTGCTTCTAAATACTCGTAGGCAGAGGTAATATTTAAACGGCGAAAAAATGGGATAAAATAAATAAACACTAAGGGCAGCATTAAGATAGTAACGTATTGAGCAATCACAAAGGTCCAATCCGCGGTATACGACTTCTCTGGAATAGACATAAACGTAATTGAGCTTAAGGTCGTTGCAAAAATACTGAGACCCGCCGCCCAGCCGGGGATACGCCCGCCGGCTTTAAAGTAATCATCTGCCTTTTTTTGCCGTTTTGCAAAGTAAATGCCCACGCTTAACACACTGAGTAAATAAATTAAAAGCACAGTGTAATTAAGCCAACCAAAATTATGCAGCTCCATTATTACTTCCTTTCGTTACTTCTCGTTACTTCTTTAATTGTGATGATCAGCATGCTGGCCTTGTGCTTGCAGTGCCCATTGCGCTGCCCCATACAAACCAGCATCTTCTGCTAATCTTGCCTGTTCAACTATCTGAGGATGAAAAAAGTCAGGTAAGCCGTTCAATGCCTGTTTTACGTGAGTAAAAAATACAGGGTTTAAGCCAACACTTCCACCAATGACAATATGATTGATTTCAAAAATCGCTTGTATATCGGCAATTAAGCCAACCAATGCAGATACTGCTCGCAGCATAACCTGGGCGGCCTTCGGCTCTGTAGCCGATAACTCTATTAACTCACGCGCACACACCGTCTTGCCCAAAGCCTCTGAACCCAGTGCCGCCAATGCCGTACCAGATGCTATAGCCTCAGCACAACCACGCCGACCACACCCGCATAACGGCCCGGCCGGGTCAGCCACGGTATGGCCTAAATGACCACTGGCTCCTTGCAATAGCTGACCATTAACAATCACACCACCACCAACCCCTGTCGACAGCGTAATAAACGCTAATTGCTCGACTTGCCCACGAATCATCGCCTCACCATAGGTTGCAGCTTGTGCATCATTGAGCATAAAAATAGGACAACTCACCTGTTGCTTTAAAAAATCCTCCAAAGCAAAATCAAGCAATCCCCCCACATTATGCGCATTCACGGCTGTCATCCGACCATGTTTAATCACACCAGTACAGGCAATACTGATAGCAGTAAAACGGCCATGATACTCTGCAATCAACTCAGATAATTGTTGCTTTAATGGCTCACAATCAGCGGCTGCACAGGTTGCGCGCTGCTGACGTTCAAACAATTTATCACCATCGAATAAGGCAGCTGCCAATTTCGTCCCACCTAAATCAAGCACTAAAATCATGGTTTTACCACTTGCCCTACTACCTGCTCTTGCATCAGTGCCTTGGCTTTAATTTGCTCACAAAACCACTGGCAAATATGCTCAACCCGTGTCAAGGCAGAGCCCACGGTGACACAAAATGCGCCATGTACAATCGCTCGTAAGCGTCGCTACCT
>NZ_AMFF02000145.1 GCF_000297215.2 Piscirickettsia salmonis LF-89 = ATCC VR-1361 | reverse complement strand
TCACCATACTTGTCAAAATATTAATTCCCTTTACATGAGCGCTTTTGCTGTGTGAATAATGCCAACAAACCACATCATTCTCATCTGTCGCTGCGAGCCATGGAGTGCTAAGCACGGGGTGAGTAGGCCGAGGTAGGTTCGGGTTTTTAGCAGAGCGGAGTTGCGAAAGGCCGTTAGGTCTGTAGCAAGCGTAACGAGTGTCTAAAAATCTATACGAACCGTAGAGTCATGTGAGAGCACAGTAGTGGAGTGTGCCGATTCAAGGCACGTAACGCTGTGTGACGCGGACAGCCGAGGGTTTATAGTCGTCGCGTTTTGCTCGGCGATTTTGCATCATTGGATGTGCAAAATACCTACCGAGGTAGCGACGCTTACGTTGCGACAGAACCCTCCTTGGCTCGCAGCGCCAGCATCATATCATTAAATCAAATTGCGACAGAACCATTATAGCTCATCATCTTCATATCTTGTATGTTTAGGATCATTGCAAACATACCATCCACTAGAATTTGTACATACCCCATACCTTTTAGATAAATCAAAGTACATAGTTGTGCTAGAAGGAGATTGTGATGATTTAGCATCAAAAAGTGAGCCAAAATGATTGTAAGTCGTGACATATAAATTACTTTTATCTGAATTTTTAATATATATTGCGCTGACAGGATCATTTACTCTACTTTCTAAAAACCATTTTAAATTATTAGGTACGTTATCCATAAATGGATCACACTGTTTGAAATAAACCCAATCCCAATCTGTCGTTTTTCCAGCAATATTAGAAGTTAAACAGCTTAAAAACCAACCATCAGATGAAAATGAACGGCCATATAGTGAAAGCATCAATATTCTAGAATTTTTCATATCATAGTATGTTCTATTCAAATAATTTGAATTATACGAACCTGAATACATAGGATAGTAATTATTATCAGATTTATCATAAAACCTCATACCAATTTCATACCAAAATGTATTTACTTTTGATGGTGTTTTAAAAAAGTATTTAGACATTTTATTTGCATCTAAAACAATATTAGTTCCACTTGATTTTGAAATAATTCCATAGTTGCCATACCACTGAATAGATAGATCTTTATTTAAACGAGGTTTTAATTTTCCATCTCTTACATCCCATTTTTGATAAGGGTTATAAATATCACAAGGCCAAAACTCTACATAATCCCATTTATCATCACCTTTGATGACATTTTCTGGTGCAGTCATACATAGAGGGATT
>NZ_AMFF02000144.1 GCF_000297215.2 Piscirickettsia salmonis LF-89 = ATCC VR-1361 | reverse complement strand
GGAAATGTCAACGGAGCCTAGCATTTAATTTGTTAGGGAGCCAGCCCCTAATTTATTATATAAGAGCTGTTAGTTATACTTGCCTTGGTTGGGTTTAAGCCATTAAGCTACATTGGATAATCTGTGTGCTAGCAATTTAACTTTTTCCGCTTGTACTATACTTTAACTTTGTTTTTAGTGGTTGGCTTAAAGTATATTTGATGGGGTGTGATCATGTTTGTAATGAAGTCTTTGTGGGTGGGTGCTATTGCTGCGGGTTTAAGCAGTAGCTTGCATGCGGCAGAAAATATTGCAATTTGTGAAGATGGTGCAGAGTGGCCGCCCTTTCATTACATTAAGCGCGATGGTGGTCAGAAAGTGCCTGGTGTGAGTGAAGGCTATTCGATTGATGTGATTAATAAAATATTGAAAGGTAGTCAGTTTAGTTACTCTAAGGTTGATTTTATTCCCTGGAAGCGTTGTTTAAAGCAATTGTTAAAGGGAAAGTATGACCTGGTGATGAATGCGTCTTATAATGCCGAGCGCGCTGCAAATTTTCTATATACGAAAGCGTACTATGAGATGCGACCCGCTTACTTTTATTCCTTGAAAAAGCACCCCAATGGTTTAGAAGGCATCACTTCAGGTGCAGCACTATCTAAGTATAAAGTCTGTGGTTTGGCCGGGTATAATTATAAAGCATTTAATATTGACTTAAGTCAGTTGGATACAGGCTCGAAGAATTTTGCTTCTGTGGCAAAAAAAGTGCGTGCTGGGCGTTGTGATGCTTTTATTGCCCAGATTGAAGCGCTGGCAGGGTTTAAGGCGATAGGTCAAGATTTCTTAGAGGGTGATATTGGTTATAAGCCTATTCCTGGCGCCAAAGCAAATGAATTTTATATGATTATTTCTAAAAAATCTAAACATGCTAAAGCGCTGCAAGAAAAAATTGATCAAGGTATTGATAAGCTAAAGGCTGATGGCGAGCTAAAAATATTGTTAGATAAATATTTAAAATAAAAAATTAATAATATTTAAGATATTAAAAATATAAGTTAAGTGATAAAGCCAGTGTCTTAATTAAGATGCTGGCTGCTGTTTTTGAGCGATAAGCTGATAGCAGTGTTCTTGCCGCTCTAGATATTTTTTTTCAAAATGTGTGCGGGCGGGAAAGTTTTGAGGGAGTAATCTAGATTCTTGTATTGTGAGTCCCCAGATATCTTGGGCTTGTTGGCAGGCTTCGTTGAAGTAAAATTGTTCATTGGTGGCTAGGGTGATGGTACCCCTTGGTTTTAATGTGTCGATGAGATAGGCCATAAAGGGCATGTTGAACCAGCGCTTATTGGCTTGTGCAGCCC
>NZ_AMFF02000143.1 GCF_000297215.2 Piscirickettsia salmonis LF-89 = ATCC VR-1361 | reverse complement strand
GCATAACTGGATTTTGTTGTCAATGCGTAAGTCCTGATAAGTAAAAATAAATTTATATTTTTATTTATCATATAGCTATGAATTTAGCTATGAATTATTAAATTGATTTTATGAGTTATGTAAAGAAGTCACTTTAACGATAATCGAATAAATTTTAGCGTTGCAATGCATCTAGCTGTTCTAGAAGTCTGTCATACTCACCTGATTTTCGTAATTTCTTTAAACCTTGATTAAAGGCAGTAATAACTTCACGAGCACGTGAGCTTGATCTTGGTGCAGCAAGATATTGCATTTTTTTAACCAAAGCTGGATTTAACCAACGAATTTTTTCTTTATTTTTAAAATTCTTATAGTAAAGATACTGTCCAACGTATTTATCAATTAAAATAACATCCAAACGCTTATTAATAAGCAAACGAATATTTTCCTCATCACTATTACCGATATAAAGATGCAAAGGTGAGCTCATTAGTTTCGCTGGGTTTGCATAACCACGCACAACACCTATTTTATAACCTTCTAAACTCGCTAAACCACCTTTTTTAACCCGTGAGCTTTCTAAACTATAAAAACCCAAAATATTCGGCATTAAACCCTTTGAAAAAATAAAGTGCTTTTCACGCTCAGGGCTATACCACATCGTGAAAATAGCATCATATAAACCTTGCTGCGCTAAGCTCTTTGCTCGCGCCCACGTGGCAAAATCAACACTCGCAACTATTCCTGACGCTTTAAAAGACGCCTTAACAATTTCAGTGATAACACCTTGGTTCGCTAACTTAGGACCATAATACGGCGGATAATCAATACTAACCAGGCGAACCTGCTTTAACGCCGAAGCAAAAGCAACAACACCCGCACTTGGTAAAAGAAAAATAAACAATAAAAATAAAGCTCTCAATTTTAATTTTACCCTATGCTGATGATAGCGATAATAGCTAAATTCATTTCCTTTTATCTGAGTGTAGATGACAACTACAACTTTTCACACAGATAAACTTATAACTCACCTTACG
>NZ_AMFF02000142.1:19766-22998 GCF_000297215.2 Piscirickettsia salmonis LF-89 = ATCC VR-1361 | reverse complement strand
CCATGGCTCGCAGCGATGGAAGCTGCTGTTTCTCGCTCCTCAGGCAGTGAAGTCGCAAAGGCATTAAAATTAAACTATCCAAACACAAAAACATTTGAACTAGATAATAATATCCATACTAATCTTGATAAAAACAAAACTGACCTTGTTTTTCCAGTATTGCATGGCCCTATCGGTGAGGATGGCACATTTCAAGGTTTTTTAGAAATTATTAACCTTCCCTATGTCGGTAATACTGTGCATGCGTCCTCATATGCTATGAATAAATTTATTGCTAAAACGTTCTTTGAAAATTCTAACCTACCCACTATTCCTGGCTTACTCTACACGCCTTACCACTCTCTAGAAATAACTTGTCATTATGCTTTAAAAACATTAGGTGAAAACCTAGTGATTAAACCATGCGACCAAGGCTCTGGCTTAGGTGTTGAATTTATCTCTGGTTTAAACTCCCTTAAAAAAACACTCAAAGCAAGCACACAACAATATGGTTCAGTCCTGATCGAACGCCAAATTAATGGCCGTGAACTCACAGTTGGTATTTTAGATTTAACGAATCAATTTCAATTACAAGCCTTCCCTGTTATCGAGGTTAAAACGCCTGAAAATAGCTGGTATGATTATAAACACCGCTATACTCCAGGGCTAAGCGAACACTTGATCCCAGCCCCCCTTTCTAAAGTACTGTCAGACCAACTGACTCAATTTGCTTATAGCGCTCACCAATCTCTGGGCTGCCGAGACTTATCACGTATTGACTTTTTGCTTGATGAGCAAAATACACCATTTATTCTCGAAGTAAATACCATGCCAGGGATGACCGCAACCAGCCTCTACCCTGAAGGTGCAAAAGCACTCGGCATAGAATTCCCCGAGTTATTAAGCCAACTTGTAGAAAATGCCTGGCGTAGAGACTCACAACAACAAATAAACAATATAAAAAAGCAAACCACCACGTCCTAACCGGATACACTAACTAACCTTCAATTTAAATAACCAGAATCTGTGCAGAATTAATCAATAAGCGATATATTAAAAAAGAAGGGATGCTCTTTTCTATACATTTGGAGTGTACGATGAAAAAAATCACTTATTCCTCTCTCAGCACCAGTATTACTTTAAGTTTAGGTTTAGGACTAAGCCTCTCCAGTACGAACACACATGCTTCTGTCTTTAACCATATGGAAGCCAAAATCGAACGCTCTGCAGCTTATAAAATTCATCGTCAATGTTATTTATTTGCGCAAGATCGAGCAAAAACTAGCCATCAAACCAATGGCACAACAGAAAAAAATCCTAAAAAAATATCTTATCATCAAATTTACCAAAGTACCTATGATCAATGCGTTAGCAGTGCAGTTAAACTACTTGGCAAAGATTTACAAAACTTGGAAAGTAAAATTCCATAGCTAATATAAAAAAATAAACAGCTATAAAATATACTTAAGAAGCTTCTCTACTATAAATAACGAAGCTTCTGTACTGTAGCTACAGTTCAAGTCAAACTTGCAGCAAACTCAAACTTACTCTTACATAACCAGACAAGGCTTAGATGATGCCTCATCGGCAGCAGGTTTCTGAACCCCTTGTTGAACAGATGAGAATACAGGCATCTGAACAGGTCGCTCCACGCGAGGAACAAAAATAGGCTGATCGCTAGGGATAACGGCATAACCACTCCCTGCTTCAAAGTCTCTTAATGTCTGTAACTGCCCATCATATGTATATACTTTCGCACTTGCCATACTCAAGTGAATATTGCGCTCTTTAAAGCACACTTCCCATGTTTTTCCTTGATTGCGGCCTGTTGGCAAATATCTAAATGACTCAGCATCATATTCACCAGCAAGACCACCACTCATCACCGACATTGCATTTGTCGCAAGACCCTTCACCCCATCATCAGTTTCTCTACGGCCAACATGCGCCTCATTACCAGGCATGGAGCAACCATCCCAAGCGACCGTTAAATACGAGTCACAGTTAGCATATCGACCATCTAAATAATCACGAGGGTGACAAAGCTGTGGCTGAGGGTTACGAGACTGAGGGTGTTTTAATGCTACCGTGTGAAACATAGTACCATTGATTTGCTCATCCCTTGGCTCACACTTATCAAAAGAGTCGTAATACACAGCCTTAATATGTGGAAATTTATCTCCATGCTGCCGTAGCAACTCTTGCAACGCATGCTGAAAACGCGTATGAATTTCTTCCTTAAACTTTCCAGCAAATTCACCACAACCCACACCCGGGATAGGCATAAAGGCATCTCTACCCTTCCTACCTGCACACTCATTGACTTCAACAAAATACGGCAAAAATCGACGCTCAATGAGCTGATAATAGCTTTCTTGGTCAATTCTACCAGCAACAATACACTCTTTCATATCAGGCGTCATCGCACCATTGCCAGTTCCAAGAACAGGGCCAGGAATAAAAGTTAAATTCAGCGCTAACGGCTCTGGATGAACCTGAGGGTCACGATGTCGACCATTATCATACGCCTCAACATCCATAGTCACTGCAATATCAGCCAAAATACCGGCCTCGACTAAAGACCAATCAGCTTTTGGATGATAATCAACCTCCAAGTTTGCAAATACTCTGTATCGTTTAGTGCGGATTAAATGGTCTAAAAACTCCTCAACGCTTAACCTTGATAAATCGACACCTTGTAGCGCTACTCGTAAATATTTTCCAGCTAAGCTAGGATTTCCCTTTAGTTTATCTAAATAGTCAGCTGCTTTACCAAAAGTAGCTTCATTGATTAAAACATGATATGGCATACATTTATCCCTTAGTATTTTATTGCAAATATTCTGATTACAATCATCACAATTTTAATTAAAAATTAATACAATCTTAATCAAGAGTAATAAGTCGCTATAATAAAAAAATACAGGCTGTCTTTCATAGCGATTTTTCATAAAACAATTATATAAATCTTGTAAATCACTAAAAACATAAATTGACTTAATAGGTCCTATGAAGCAAAAATGCTCCTATAGCGACACCGCCCTCCGTCATCTGAAGTGCAACACTCAGTAGAGAGTTCATATTCATACAGATAAACTCTCTAGTTCGCCTTTTGACTTAGAGGGTAGAGATGGTTTATCGGCACTTAAATGAAAAAGATCGTTTTTATATCGAACAACGGTTATCAGAGGGAGACTCGCTCAGATCAATTGCTAGAGCACTTGGCTTTTCTCCTAGCACGATTAGCCGTGAG
>NZ_AMFF02000142.1:11441-19639 GCF_000297215.2 Piscirickettsia salmonis LF-89 = ATCC VR-1361 | reverse complement strand
CACAAATGGTTTGATAAGGCGTTTTCTACCTAAAGGGACAGATTTTAATGAAATTAGTGACAAAGAAATAGCAAAAATAGAGCATACATTGAACACCAGAAGAAGAGCGAGTTTGAATTATTGCTCACCTAATCATGTTTTTTTAGAGTATTTGATGGCGGCTTAGTATAGAGTAGTGTTGCACTTCAGATGACGGAGGGCGCACTTAATTCAAACCATCGACAATAGAAAAAAAAGTCGTTAAGATGATATCTATCAGCTCTTCTTATAGTGAATTAAAACTTTAATGGTCTGATATTAATTATACTCTTTCATTTATGAGCATATTAATTAATAGAGGTCAATATGACGTTTTTTGATTTAAAAGAAAAAGTATCACAATATTTGCTGGCTATTTATCTAAAACTAGCGGGTGATCAAGAAAAAGATGCTGCTGCTGCTTTTTTTTCTGAATTTATTACCAAAACTGCTCGCTCTCAATCAGCAGCAAGTCTCTTACATTTTTTAAAACAGCTTATAAACCATGAATCACTTGATAGCAACCTTCACACTTCAAGATATATAAGTTTTTACTCAACGCTAGATGATTATTTATCAAAGTGTGAGCTGATTGTATTAGATGATATAGCAACAGGAATTTTCGAACAACTAAAAGGGCCAGGATTTAATCTTGGATATTTTAAAAGCAATTATTCTATAACCGATTCAGATGGAAAACCACACCAGGTTCCAGAAAGAATATCTCGAATTATGAATATAATTCGCAATGAAAACATGACTCCAAATCAACGATTAGAGAAAATAAAGGAGATTAAAATCGCTGCACCTTCCTACGGCTCTAGCTATTTATTTTTTAATGCAACAGATAGCTCAACAAATGAATTTATTTCTAATCTTCAATGTGATTAATGATAGGCATTAACAATATCCATTGCATCACCTGCACCCTCGCAGCTCATATCACGTAAATCATAGTCAATAATAAGCTGCACAAGGACCCATATGTTACTTTTATTTTACCATACTGTTTTTTTGAATTGCAAAAACCTCAGCAATCACCTGCTCTGGATTATCCGCAGCAGTCACCAAAGAAATGACTGCCACACCATCCACACCAGTGTTATAAACATCAGCAATATTACTAAGATTAATCCCACCGATCGCAACAAGTGGGCATTGCACAAGCTTACGCCAATAGGCTAAGCGCTCTATACCCTGAGGAGAGAAATCCAACACCTTACTTTGTGTTTTGAAAATAGGTCCAAAGGCAACATAAGATGTTTTTAAATTAGCAATACGCGCTAATTCATTCTTATCATGAGTACTAACACCAAAAGCTAAATCAGCATTATAAATCGCCTGTAAATTTGCTTTATCTAAGTCCTCTTGACCTAAATGTACCCCAAACGCACCTAACTCTATAGCCAGCTGCCAATGGTCATTAATGTATAAGTCAATATTAAACTCGTGTGCGCTAGCAATGGCCGCCTTGATTTCATCCTTTAATGCGTGGCCCTGCAAATCTTTAATACGCAACTGCACACTTTTACAGCCTGACTTTGCAACACGGCCAATCCAAGTACTGCGATTAACTATCGGATAAAAAGCTAAACGTGTTTTATCGATTTTTTTAAATGACAACGAGCCAGAAGCAGCGAGCGAGTTATTTTTCTGCTTTAAGTGAGCACCAGAATCAGAAACTGTAACGGCTGTTTTTTCTTGTTCATGCCAAAAAGGCACGCCCACCGTCGGCGTACTCGGTACCGCTAAATCACGCTCTGGCATTTTCCCCGCTTCATAGCCTAAGCGCCCACTTTCTATGGCAAGCGCAAACGCCTGTGCCATCTTAACCGGATCTTGAGCTTTCGCCACAGCGGTATTCAACATCACCGCATCCGCTCCCAGCCCCATCACTTTACACGCATGCGCTGGCTCACCTAAACCCGCATCAATAATAATCGGAATATTTTTAAAACGTTCGCGCAATAAACGAAATTGATAAGGATTCAACAAACCTTTACCCGTGCCAATCGGCGCAGCCCAAGGCATTAATACGCGACACCCCGCCTCAAGTAAACGCTCACATAAAATAATATCATCAGTACAATAAGGCAAAACGTCAAAGCCTTCATTCACCAGCACACGTACAGCTTCTAGTAATTCAAATGGATCCGGCTGTAAATTATAATTATTACCGATAACTTCAAGTTTTACTTTATTCGTATTAAATACTTCACGCGCCATTTGTGCGGTAACAATCGCTTCTTTTGCCGTATAGCAACCGGCAGTATTTGGCAAAATATCACAATTTAACTCATTAATACTCTGCCAAAAGTAATTATTTTCATCACCATGCATTTGCCGGCGCAGAGAAACCGTGACTAATTCAGCCCCTGAAGCAATAATCGATGCTTTCATACACTCAAGGTTTGGATACAGCGAGGTACCTAAAATTAAACGCTTATTATACGTCACATCATACAAAGATAGCATAATGAACTACCCTCCCTGCATTGGGGTGACAACGTCAATTTCATCCCCGGCCTTTAAATAAGTACTCGCAAAGCCACTGCGCGGCACAAAGCTGCAATTAATCGCAACCGCAAAACTCGCCCCTTGATAGTTCCACTTTGCTAACGCATCAGTTAATAAGGTGTTTTCTTGAATACATTCACTTTGACCATTGCATTTAATCATAATCATCATCCGCTGCTACCTCCATATTGATATTTCTGTTTATTCTTTGCTATGTTATTATTTTAATGACGCTAAACCTTTAATATACTCAATAATTTTTGCAGATAAAAAAGGCGCGAGTAAATAACCGTGCCGATACAGACCATTGACGTGAATTAAGCCTGATTTATAAATAATTTTTGGCAAATGGTCTGGCAAGGTCGGTCGGCAATTCACCCGAGTTTCTAAAATCCGCGCCTCGGCAAAACCACGATGCAAACTATAAGCCGCAGATAATAGCTCTAATGTTGATTGTACCGAAGGCGGCGAAAAATCTTCAGACTCAATAGAACTCGCGCCGATGACATAATGATGATTGGCACGAGGCACCACATAAATACTATAACGTGGATGAATTAAGCGCACAGGTCGATTTAATGTCACCGTCGGCGCCTGTAAATGAATCACTTCGCCGCGCACACCATGTAAACCTGGAAATGCATTAACCGCTTGTTTCGCCTGCAAACCACGACTATCAATCACCCAATCATACTCTTGTTTCGCATCAGACTGCGCTGTTTTTAACCAATGCTCACCAAACTCGATCACCTCGGTACGGTCTTGCCAATCGATATTTTCATGACTCTGTAAATACTCTGCTGACGCGTTTAAAAAGTCATCGCTGCTCACTTGGCCTTCACCAGGGAAAAATAAACCCGTGCTTAATTTGGGATTAAGTTCTGGCTCTAACAGGGCAATCGTATCTTGACGAATAAACTCAAACTCAGGATGGTTATTCCCCTTTAAATGGCTTAATTTAAGCGCAAGGCAGTCTCTTAAATGCAGCATATCCTGATGATCCTGGGCAAAAGCGACAATGAGGCTGCCTTGTTGCTGAAACCAAACCCGATCATTACCTAATGTTGCAAGAATCTGCGGCCAACGTACCAGAGATTCGATTCCCCAAGAATAAATCAGCACATCATCATGTTCAACTTCTGCAATTGGCGCTAACATACCCGCTGCCGTATACGCACAGCTCTTTTGACCTGACGTATCATCACGATCAAATAAAGTGACATGAAACCCCGCAGATAAGGCATCAAGCGCCAAAACACGCCCCATTAAACCCGCACCAATAATCGCTAAGCGTTGCATTGCTCAACCTTAGCTTTAAAATTAAAGTAACACTGATTAAAGAGAGTAAGGTGAAGTCTATATATATATATAAGTGAGTACAGCATGAATTTTCCTACGTTGGCATCAACCAAATCAGGTTCAAAGGGTATTTCTCAGCCTGATGGCACCCCTAATTCTGTGCTGAAAGATAGCGAGGTTTGCCCTCGCCGTCAAGTATTTGTCGTATTAATAACCCATTCTAAGTCAGCAATAATCGCCGGATTCTCTAAAGTAGAAGTATCTTGCGTGAGATCTTCTTTGCGTACAATCGAGCGCAGTAAACGCCGAACGATTTTGCCACTGCGCGTTTTCGGCAGTGCACTAACCACGTAAAAATTTTCAACTAAAGCAATTGCGCCAATCTCTGCTCTAACAACAGCATTAATTGATTTATGCAATGCCAAACGCTCATCATTATTACTCTGATTATAATTTAAATCACGTAAGACAATAAATGCAACGATCGCCTCGCCTTTAATTTCATGCTGACGACTAACAACGGCGACTTCAGCAACTACCTCATGCTTAGCAATCGCTGACTCGACTTCTGCCGTGCCTAAGCGATGGCCGCTGACGTTAACCACATCATCCACACGCCCTGTCACCCAAATATGGCCATCTTGGTCATACAAGGCACCATCACCACTAAAATAAACGGCTTTTCCTAGATAATTAACCTCAGAAAAATAGCTATTGATAAAGCGATCATAATCACCCCAAATGGTTCTTAACATACTCGGCCACGGTCGAGTGATGCACAATAAACCCTTTTGATCAGGTTTCGCTTTCTGACCTTCCGGCGTTAAAATCTCAGCAAAAATTCCAGGCAATGGCCGCATCGCACAGCCAGGCTTTGCTCCTCCCCACGCAGGCAAAGGTGTGATTAAATGCCCGCCTGTTTCAGTCTGCCACCAGGTATCAACAATTGCACAATGTGAATTACCCACTGATTCATAATACCATTGCCATGCTTCTGGATTAATCGGCTCTCCGACTGTCCCCAACACACGCAATGTAGATAAATCAAATTGCTGCGGCAAGCTCTCACCCTCTTTATGCAATAAACGAATCGCCGTAGGTGCAGTATAAAACTGATTGACTTGATAGCGCTCGATAATCCGCCAAAAGCGCCCAGCATCAGGAAATGTCGGCACCCCTTCATAAATTAAAGTGGTCGCACCCAAGGCCAGCGGTCCATACACCGTATAAGTGTGACCTGTAATCCAGCCAATATCTGCCGTGCACCAAAAGGTATCACTCTCTTGCAGGTCAAATACCCACTTTAAGGTCAGTTGTGCCCATAAAATATAGCCAGCCTGAGCATGCTGCACCCCTTTAGGCTTGCCGGTACTGCCTGAGGTGTATAACAAAAATAAAGGATCTTCACTGGCCAGCTCAACGGCTGGGCAGGATGTTTCATACTCATCAACCATTAGATCATAAATAAAATCTCGACCCGGCTGATACTTAACATCTTGATGGTTACGACGCACCACCAATACCGCCTCAACAGAATCACAGCCTTTTCCAAGGGCCTGATCAACGGTTGGCTTTAATAAATAGGGTTGTCCATGACGAAAACCACCATCGGCAGTAATCACCAGCTTCGCTTTAGCATCGATAATACGCTCATAAAGCGCCTCTGCTGAAAAACCACCAAAGACAATCGAATGAATCACCCCCAAACGTGCACACGCTAGCATCATCACAACCGCTTCTGGAATCATCGGCATATATAAAACGACTCGATCACCTTTTTCCAGCTTAAACTCTTCTTTAAGCATATTCGCTGTTTGGCAAACCCGATAATACAACTCAAGGTAACTAATCGCTTGACGATCGCCTCGCTCACCTTCAAATAACAATGCGACTTTATTTTTGCGTTCGTTTAAGTGGCGATCTAAGCATTGTTCCGAAACATTCAGCGTCCCATCAGTAAACCAGTGATAAGCGGGCGCATTACTCTCATCAAGTATTGTTTTAAATGGACTTTTCCAATCAATCAATGTCTTTGCTTGATGCGCCCAAAAACCTTCGTAATCTTCTTTTGCCCACTGGCATAAACGCTGGTATTCCGCCTGGTTTTGAATCAGTGCATGTGGAAAACGAGCGTGGTCTGGTGAGTCATACAGCTGCGGCATTATCCTCTGTCCTCTTTAATCACAAATCTTGCTAAAAACTTACTCAGAACACTAATAATGGTAACACCTTCTCTAACCCGAAGTAAGGCACACAGTCTTGCCATAGATCACTATAAACATCAATACAAATTAGAATTTTATACGCAATACTTTAAATTTATAAGGCTTGAGCAAAGTTAAGATTCCTTCAATGCAAACTTGTCGTTATAATGAAACGTCGTGTGGCGACCAATGTTGTACTGTACGAGCTTAGGATCCGGCGAATATGGGCAGATATTAAATTAAACTATACGAGCTACACACATTGAGATAGAAAAAACTAGATATAAAGAAACTTAAGGAAAAATTGGTTAATACACTATGACAAAACTTCATAAGCACAAAATTGGGCTTATTCCAGCAACCTTTATTGGCATCTCCGCCATTATTGGCAGTGGCTGGCTATTCGCACCCTATCATGCAGCACAAACCGCAGGCAGCGCATCATTACTCTCTTGGATCATCGGTGCAGGACTGATTCTTTTACTTGCCTTATGCTTTGCTGAAATTGCCGCTTTATTTCCACGGCGAGGACTGACAGCCGTTATTTCAACCATCTCTCATAATAAATACTTTGGTTTTCCCTTTGCCATTGCCAATTGGCTCGGTATTGTTGCGGTCATTCCCATGGAAGCTGACGCAACCATTCAATATCTTATCAGCTTATTTCCAAGTATGAAGTCTTACTTATGGGTCAATGACTCCTTAGCTCCTTTAGGGCTGATCTTTTCCCTCGTATTAATTGTTATTTATTGCTTGATTAACTATTGGGGCGTGCGCTCATTAACAAAAGCGAATAATGCCATTGCAATCTTCAAAATTTTTGTCCCCTTAATTACTGCCATTATTGTCATTGCAGTAAGTTTTCACGCCAGCAACTTTACAGCAGTCGATCATAATTATATGCCTTATGGCTGGAACTCTGTCTTCACTACCATTATTACCACTGGCATTATCGTAGCGTTTAATGGCTTTCAATCGATTATTTCGTTTTCCAGTGAGATTTCAAACCCAAAACGCAATATCCCGCTCTCTTTGGTCCTCTCGATTGTAATCTGCTTAGTGATTTACTTGCTCTTGCAAGTGTCATTTATTGGCGCACTACCGCCAAGCATGCTAAAAAATGGCTGGCACCAGCTTGACTTTCAGGCCCCCATGGTACAGTTAGCCGGCCTATTAGGCCTGCATATGATCATGCTCATCCTCTACGTCGATGCGATGGTCTCACCGTTAGGAACGGCTTTAGCCTATACCGGCTCTTCTACACGGATGCTAACAGCCATGTCTCGCGAAAAACAGGTTCCGCGTTTCTTTGACCATGTACACCCCCACTATGGTGTTTCGCGCCGTTCATTGATCTTTAATATTGCACTGGCAATTGTCTTTTTATTTAGTTTCAGAAGCTGGTCTTCCCTCGCACAAATCCTTAGCTTATTTCATATCCTTTCCTTTATGACGGTACCTCTTGCCCTGGTCGTCTTTAGAAAAACAGTCGCCCCAAAAGAATTTACTTTTAAGATTATAGGCGGACGCTTGATTGCAGCACTACTGTTTATTGTCTTCAGTTATCTTTTTACCATTGGCCACTTTTCTATCGTCTTTGAACTTATTTTATTAATTACTATTTTCCAGGCTGTATTTATCGCCCTACAATCTTCTTCACTGCAAAGTGCAGGCTGCGCCATCAAAAAATGCGGCTTATTGTTCCTTTATTTCTATGCACTTACAATCTTATGCTGGTTCTCACCAGGTAATCATAAACTGCAAATGTCTGAAGGAAATTTCTTTATTCTAACGGCCATCGTTGCAGCACTGTTCTTTTTTGCGCTTACCCGCACTAGGGCCGATGCCAAACATGAAATCACCGCTCCGGCAACCTAACAACTTAATAAACAAATCAACACATAAATCCTGAAGTTTCCTCTTCAGGGTTGCTGTGTTTATCCGATATAACACATACAACCAATAGTAAAGAATGCTCAGTGAAAACATATATTTTTCTGATTATTTCATTATTAATTATTATCTCGCTTAGTGAAGAGGCGTTGAGCTACAAAGAATCCCCACATCTTCTTTACAAACAAGTACCTTGCAATCTATAGCGCTCGATCAACAGTTTCTGACATACTATCAGTAGGTTAAAAAATACAATAAGGAAAAACG
>NZ_AMFF02000142.1:8141-10811 GCF_000297215.2 Piscirickettsia salmonis LF-89 = ATCC VR-1361 | reverse complement strand
GCATGAAGCTTGATCAAGATGAAATAAATTTAGAGACAGCGCTTAGTCAAGTAATGAAGTCAATGTCAGAAACTATTCGTTGAGCGCTATAACTGCTAATCTAGCTATTTTTAAAATTATATAAAAATCAAATTCATAAAATATTTTAGTGGAAAGTCAGACTTGCCTTAAGTCAACAAAACCGTAAGATCAAATTAAAGCCAGGTGTGTTAATACTGACTTAAAACAAACGCTTTATTCTGTAGTACACTATATGAAAATTTTATGTACGAGATTAAATTTAGAAAAATTATAAAAGTTATTATAAAAATATTAGATGAGGAGATTGACGTGCGAGTTTTACTTGTAGAAGATGATGAGTTATTAGGTGATGCAACTCAAACGGGGCTAGTACAAAGTGGCTACACTGTTGATTGGGTCAAAGACGGCGTTGCCGCAACCCGGGCTTTAGATGCAGAAACATTTGACTTAGTGATTCTAGACCTTGGCCTACCACTTAAAGATGGCATTGCTGTCTTAAAAGATATGCGTACCAAAGGCAACCAAACTTCTGTGCTTATTTTAACTGCACTGGATCAGATTGAAGATCGCATTAAAGGCCTTGACGCAGGGGCCGATGATTATATGAGCAAACCTTATGATCTAGATGAGCTATGTGCACGCTTACGCGCCTTAGAACGCCGGGCATCTGGCCGCGCAGAACCCACCATCAGTTATGGACCGATTGAAATTAACCCCGCCGCCCATACCGTCAGTTTAGAGAGTGAGCCTGTCAATCTCTCACGCCGTGAGTTTGTGCTGCTAACCAAACTGTTAGAAAATACCGGACGCGTCCTGTCACGTGATCAACTGATGCAATCTCTCTACGGTTGGAGTAACGAAATCGACAGTAATGCGCTTGAAGTGCATATTCACAACCTGCGCAAAAAATTTGGCAATCAGTTGATTCGCACGATTCGTGGTATTGGTTATATGGTAGAAAAAACCTAATGCCCTTGAGACTAAAAGCATGGTTGTTTCAAAACTCAGTACGCCACTTTCTGCTTATCAGCTTACTGATTGCTACTACGTTTATCAGTATTATTATGGGAACCTGGACCTATGTTCAGGTTCGCTCTAATGCCAAAGGGGTCTTTGATACCTCGCTGGCGCAAGCCGCTCAAATTCTGCGCATCATTCTTGCTAATCAGATTTACAAGCAACGTCTTGCTGAACTCCAAGCCACACTAAATAAGCCTTATAGCAAACATAACACACCTTCTAGCAGTAATTTTACTAAGTTCGAAGCAGATGAATTAAAGCGCCTAAATTCAAACCAACTCGTCTTTCAAGTCTGGAATAATCAAGGGGTTTTGCTACTAAAATCCATTAATGCCCCACAAGCGCCCCTCGCCACAGTCAGTTTTGGTAGCCAAGATACTCAAATCGACACAGCGACCTGGCGCACATTCACGTTGCCAGACTATCGTCAAGGTTTACGCTTTATTACCGCTATTCGCGCGGATATTGCCACACGCTTTAGTGCCGGACAAGTGCTAAAAAGCCTCTATCCTTTACTATTTTTCTGCCCACTACTGGCCCTGTTAATCTGGGTACTACTCGATTGGGGGTTTCGACCACTGAACCGTATCAGAACATTACTCGCTAAACGTAGCCATGATAATCTTGAGGACCCGATTGAACTTGGCCAAGCGCCTGAAGAAATCCGTCCACTTGTTCAGGAGCTTAATTCATTATTTACCCGCCTTCAAGGCGCCTTTGAACGTGAAAAACGCTTTACTGCCGATGCTGCACATGAATTACGTACTCCCCTTGCGGCCATTCGCACACACAGTCAAATTGCCAGCCGCAGTTCAACAAATACCAGTGCTCTTTCCGCCCTTAACAAGGTTACCAAAAGCGTTGACCGCGCTACACGCGTCATCGAGCAACTGCTGCTGCTAAGCCGCTTAGAGCCACAGGACAAAATTTTGCCAGAAGGCTCTATTAATATTTCCTCATTTACCCAAGAACTTCTTGTCGATTTAGTCCCAATGGCATTAGCGAAAAATATCGAGTTAAGCTTAAATGCTCCTAAACAGCCATTATTTATTGAAACTCAAAGCGCAATGCTCAATATTCTTATTCGCAATCTAACTGATAATGCCATTCGCTATACCCCCGCATACGGTGAGGTTGAAATCAACCTAAGTTCAGGTATACAAACAGGCGGCATACACATTGAGGTTATCGACAATGGTCCTGGCGTTCCCCTTGAACTACGACGCCGCATTTTCGACCGTTTCTACCGCCAAGTGGGCAATAAAGCCGACGGCAGCGGCCTGGGCCTTTCTATTGTTCAACTCATTGTTAACCTACACCATGGTACAATCAGAGCTGACAGCCGAGCAGATAGCAAGAATGGCTTATGTATTAATATTTGGTTACCAGAGAAACCACTGGCTAAATAAAGCGCTTTAAAGTACTTTATTTCATCTTACAGCTATAAGTCTTAAACAGTATTGCCTTATGCATCTATACACCAGAAAAATGCATATAATTATTATGTTTACACATTAATAAATATACTTAATATCTAACTCCTCACTTAATATATATTACGTAAGCGTCGCTACCTCGGTAGGTATTTTGCACATCCAATGATGCAAAATCGCCGAGCAAAACGCGACG
>NZ_AMFF02000142.1:0-1967 GCF_000297215.2 Piscirickettsia salmonis LF-89 = ATCC VR-1361 | reverse complement strand
AAATCATGATGGTCATTATTTCGCTCGTTGACATGCGGCTTGGTTTATTGCGCTGCTTATCTTGGTGCTCAAGTAATGAGGCTTTCCAGTGAGGCAAGAAAACCTGACAAAAGTCATCGACAATACAAAACAAACCGATTAAGCTGGTATCCATAAGTAGCTCCTTGCAATGGATTTAGACTTTGAGAACCTAAATATTAATTGCAAACGGGCTGCTTTTTCAATAGGACCTTATATCGAACTCACGTTATAATTGTAAAATTCATTGTGAAATTACAAAATTTATGTTTTTAATATAAACGTCGCGACACTAAACTAAGTTCTATATTTTGAGAAAAGTGAAAAATTTGGCTTAGACATGATTTTGGTCCAGTGATAAGTAAATAGCTAATGAGCACTAACATTGTCTGAAGTGCAATCTGAAGCTTCTAGAGTGGGTCAGGATTAATCAGCTTTTAAAAAAGTACTCGACAGTAAAAAACAGCTAAATTTTATCTCTTTAAATTAAAGTTTTCATTTCATTGGACTTAAAACACCATTTGAAATAAATTTTGGAGAAAAATATATGCCTTTTAGTGATAAAATCAAGCAAATTGAAGAATCCTTCCAAGAAGTACAAGATAAAAAAAGCCAAATTATTGTTGAAACTAAAGCAAAAAATGCAGATTACATAGCAAGGCTTGCTGATCAGGATCCAGACATTTTTACTACAGGTGTTACCTTTGGCGATAATGAGATTGGAATTTTCGGTAGCCAAGAGCATCAAGCGACGAAAGTAACCATTCAATCTGTTTCTAAATTCTTTACTGATCTTCTTGCATCCCAGAATAATCCTCAGTTACTTGATCGGCTTGTAGCAAGAGAAAAAACAGATCTACGATTTAATGCCCATGCCAGTCGACTATCTAGTGCTTTAAACAGAGAAAATCCACTCTTAAGCGATTACCCTAATAAAGCCAGCAGTGCGCTAAAAAGCTTTGTGGATGTTGATCGGCGGCTAGATTATTGGCTAAAAGATGATACCTATTTTGATAAGGCTGCCAATCCATCAGTAAACTATGGAGCCATTCTAACCGTTTATGCATCACTACCTGACCCGAGTGTCCTTGAGCTACCGCCATTAGATCCTTATAATACAACTCAAGAGGACGTTGACCAGCTCGCCCAGCCCGTTATTGACCTGCTATCAAGTATGGCGAAGACGAGGCATGAAAGTCAAGCCAAAATTTGCACAGACCTTCAAACATTTATTTCTGAGCTTGAGGGAGCAGAAAATAATAGACGGCTTATTGAGCAAATGAAAAAGCATAGGCTGCTTCCAGAGAGTGTTAACTCAGAAAGATTGTTACAAATGTACACTGCCAATTGTTCGATTTATATGGATGTTAACCAACTTACACGTGCTGCTGCAACTTTAGCAAATCGAGGACTTAATAGAAGCACACAAAAAATGGTGATGGAACCACGAATAGTAGATAAAGCTCTACAAACAATAAAGCATACTGGACTATATAACGGTACAGATGGATTTCATGCTGTGGCTGGAGAAGAAGTTTGTGCGAAATCAGGCGTCGGTGGTGTAATTTTAGGGATTTATCCAGGCCAAGGTGCTTTAGTGACCATCTCCCCGCCTCTCGATGAGAAAGGTAATAGCGCCATTGGGGCTGCAATGTTTGAATGCGTGCATAAAAAAAAGGTTTTTCAACCCTCTACTCCAAGAGAGCTATATGAAACAGCATCAATGCTGCAATCAACAGATAGCGCGGCTTATCAACAATCGAGTACATTCACTGCCAGCCATAGCAGCATCTGACAGCATAGCTTAGAACAACCAAACCAAAGGATGTAACACCTTGGCAAGGACAGCCAAAGCGTATAAATATGGCGGTCGCATTCACTGGATGGGTTTGCCGGTTGTTTGCCTAGAAAGTATTGCTGGTAATGTATCTATTTGATTGCTTAGTTAG
>NZ_AMFF02000141.1 GCF_000297215.2 Piscirickettsia salmonis LF-89 = ATCC VR-1361 | reverse complement strand
ATAAATTATTTGGATTAGCTGCTTAATTCTAAGGTAGCTAACACAAGAAAATAACCTTTCTGAAACTCACGATAACTTTTCGCAACAGTGCCGCAGAATATGTAGAAGCTTATATTCGTTATTACAATCATGACAGGCTTCATACAGCAAATGAATACCTGTCTCCCGTTAACTTTGAAAATTCTCGCAAGAAGGTGTCCTGTTTGACTTGATCAGAACATAGTACACCATACTCAAATCTAAATTTTTAGCAACAGTGTCCTTTTTAGTTAATTTTAAATAAAATTAATGTAAATAAATGATTTATATATTGATTAGGGAAGCATAAAAATAATATAAAGAACAATAATTATTACGAGATAGGTTTTTTATCAATGCCAAATATTTTGGATCAACTTTCACCTAAATATAATGAAACACAACTACGCAGTGCTACTAAAGACGCGACCAGTAATAGTTTAAAGCTTAATGCATTAAAAGATAGTCTCGAGAAAGAAATAAATTATTTCTTTGAAGATAGAAAAATAATTGACTCTTTAAGTCAGCCATTTTTCGAAAAAAGTGATGTTCACTTTTTTGAACATCATAGTTTATCTTTTCAGTCTGCATATAAAAAGTATAATAGCGTAAAAGATTTTTGTGAGGCAGCTTATAATGCTTTTGAAAAACCTGCTGTAAGTATACAAAAAAACCCACTTACAATTGAAAAAAAAAGATTAGCAATCTTAAATAAAAGAAGTTCATTAGTAAAGAATTCAAGGGAATCTGGGTGGCTATCTCGTTCTTCATCTCAAATTAGATCTCCATCTTTACCTCAAGAAGAGTCTCTAGTTAAATTACAGAGCGGTACCGAAAATTATTTTTTTAACTCAGATAAAATTACTCCTAAATCTCGCGGCCGTTCTCACAGACGTTCTCAGTCTTATAGTCAAGATCCATATATGTTTCTTTCTAGTAAGCCTTCTTAAGTTGAGGCTGCTATTCCACCTTTAAAGCAACCTGAATCCGATAATATGGGAGCAACAACGCAAGTTCTTGTCAGTAGTGTTACCTTTGAAATTAGAAAATATCGCGGTGATCTATTTGAAGGAAAAAGAAATCCATGTAAATTATTAATGGAGAGTGACAATGCCAAAAAATTTCAAAGAACAAATGAAGGCTGGATGTACCTTGCTATTGTGATGGATTTATATTCTAGAAAAATCATTGGTTATTCAATTAACAAGAGAATGACCACTCCATTAGTAATGAGTGCTATGGAAATGGCAATTAATTTACGCCAACCTGGCGAAGGTGCTCTTTTTTATGGTGATCGTGGCTCACAGTATACCAGCAAAAAGTATAGAAAACTGCTTTCAAAACACAAAATTGAAGCCTCCATGAGTAGTGTTGGTGCGTGTTTAGATAGTGCGCCTGTTGAGCATTTTTTTGGTAGCTTGAAGAATGAATGGTTGCTAAATGTTGTGCCTTTAACAAGGGAATCTATGGCAGAAGATGTAAAAGCTTATATTCGTTATTACAATCATGACAGGCTTCATACAGCAAATGAATACCTGTCTCCCGTTAACTTTGAAAATTCTCGCAAGAAGGTGTCCTGTTTGACTTGACCAGAGCAATGCGTATGGTTCAAAAAGGTCAATTACGTTATATTAAAAAACAGGATATCTTCGCCTAAAACCAGCTCATTGATAAATTATTTGGATTGGCTGCTTCATTCTAAGGCAGC
>NZ_AMFF02000140.1 GCF_000297215.2 Piscirickettsia salmonis LF-89 = ATCC VR-1361 | reverse complement strand
TCCATGGCTCGCAGCGATCGTCCAAGTCAGGAGAACCAGCCGGACTATGAAGATGATGACTTCAAACCTTCCTATCACCAGCGGCCGTCTCGAAGAACAATCAGACCACCAGCAGAAAGGCGTTCACAGTCTGATCATGAACAACACCCATCAAGAAAAAATCGCCATCAGCACGATGATGATGACGACTATATCGAATAAGCATATTTGCGCTCATCTTGTCTAAGCAAGAGCAGTTATTATACTATACCCGAATAAGGTATAGAGAGAGCCATATGCACACACAACACCAACAGAAAAAGCTACTGAATCGAGCTAAACGTATCCGCGGTCAAGTGGATGGTATTATTCGCTTACTTGAGAATAAAGACGACTGTACAAAGATTCTTCACACGATTACTTCCTGTCGTGGCGCCATTAACAGCCTAATGGCTGAGCTTATGGAAGGGCATATTAATGAACACGTCATCAACCCCACAGAAGCGTCTACTGACCAGCAGGAAGCTGCCACCGACCTCATCTATATTATCAAAAAATATTTAACATAACCCAACTGGAGTAGCTCAGCCCAGTCGTTTGAACTTACCTCAAACGACAAAGTGCCAATGCACTTCTGCACTTGCCTTACTTTTGGCTCCTAGCAGCATCAGGCCGCTCCATTGCTTTTGCAGCTTCAGTACGCTCAGCTGATGACTGCAAAAGAAATAAAAAAGGTGACTGCCCTAAGCCAGCGGGACTACCCCTTTGATAAAGCGCATCACGCCATTCCTCATCTGTAATTGCCGCAACATTTCTTGCCGTTTCAAAGTAAATTTCCCCCGCTTTCCATGCGTTAGTTTTGGAGTGGAAAGTAAAAGAATGTCTATGTTTGGACGCAACACCCACAGCACACTTTAAAATTTCAACTGAGCTATTGCGAGAGAACACATCCAAAAGACTTTGAAAATTTTTAATTTTTTCACCATCCTGAGTGTGCTTTTGCGCCTCTATAATCCCTGCTCGGGTAAGCGCTTCTATGGCTATTTTTTTTGTTGATCATCGCCTATAGAAAGATCTATCCCTCTTAACTCCTTGAGATACGCTGCTAGCGCACTATGATCACTTATTTTCGACAGGCAAGCCACCGCATCAAGCAGCAGATTAGCTTTATCAACATTATCCAAGCTAGACTCTAGAATACTATTACTATACAGACTTACCGCTTCAAGATCCCCCACTGTTAATAGGTTTTCTAGAGCATCAGTGAGAATACCCCGCTTAATATCCTTATCAAGAGCCGATTGAAAGATAGTATTAATATATATAACAACACTCGGTTGATTTCTTTGCTTTAAAGCAAGAACCAGCGCCGAATCACCCGCTAAGTCCTTAGCAGTTATAGCGCTCGATCAACA
>NZ_AMFF02000139.1 GCF_000297215.2 Piscirickettsia salmonis LF-89 = ATCC VR-1361 | reverse complement strand
GTTAATCCAGCGCTATAACAATAATTTCCTTAGTATAAGGAGCGAACCGGCCCGACTGAAAGTCAGCTAAATATTCGCAGTTCTTCTTAAACCCTTCAAAGTCATTGAGCAATAAGTTAATATATTTAAACTGATGCAAACCAAATTCTTTTAGATACTTATAAGCTTTTGTAAATAATTCAGGATCTGTAAGTGCTTTTTCAATATAGCTCCTTAAATCACTAAGATCTGCAACACCCAAATCCAAAGTTAGATAAACCCTTTCAAAAAAAACAGGGTCATCAAGTACTTGCTGAACGATACTGGCTTTTTCATGAAGCCCCAGTTCTTTCTTAACTTTTTTGTGAAGCCCCGGTTCTTCCTTGGCTTGTTAATGAGGCCCCAGTTCTTCTAAACGGCAATAATTTTCACGAAACTGCCCAGGATTAGCCACAACTTTGTCAATATATTTCTCACTTAGCTTTAATTTTGTTATCTCCGCCCAGCGGTATTTTCTATAAAACGCTGTTGAGTTTTCCTCAAAACTTCTGACTATTGCTGTTGATAATGCCTTAAGCTCTTGTCCAATTTTTTCTGCTTGCCTCTTCTGCTCACTATCTTTTTTTATAGCCAAGCCCCATTTAACTTGCGATGAAAAAACACTATCAATTTGAGCAAATTTTACATCTAGAGAAGTAACTGAATGCTTTTTTAAATAATGGCTCTTATAAAGATCAAGCAGCGGCTGCTCAGCTAATACTTTAAGCTCTTCAACAGCAACATCCAGAGCCTCAACAATCTTATAATATTTTCCCTTTGTTAAACCTTTGATAAGATTTGGACTTATAACAAGAGCAGAACAGAAATCTTTTGTCAGGCTTTCAATCTTATTTTTATCGTCAATACTAGGCTCCGTTGACATT
>NZ_AMFF02000138.1 GCF_000297215.2 Piscirickettsia salmonis LF-89 = ATCC VR-1361 | reverse complement strand
AAACTCAGGACGGTTTAAATGTGCATTCTAGTATTGTTGATGAGTTGCATGCCCATAAAACCGGCGATTTATGGCGCGTATTAGAGACGGGCACCGGCTCTAGGCGTCAACCATTGCTGTATGCGATTACAACCGCCGGCTTTGATCAAACGGGGATTTGTTATAGTTTGCGTGATTATGCGGTTAAAGTGCTGGAAAATATCATTGTAGATGATACCTTTTTCGGCATTATTTACACGTTGGATAAGGATGACGATTGGACGGATGAGCGCAATTGGATCAAAGCCAACCCGAATTTAGGCGTCAGTAAAAAGCTCGATGATATGCAACGCCAGTGCGTAAAAGCCCAACAAATGAAGGGCGAACGCAATGGTTTTTTATGTAAGCACTTAAATATCTGGACGAATGCCGAAACCGCTTGGTTAGATTTAGAACGCTGGAAAGCCTGCGCTGAATATACCTTTAAACGTGAATCATTGGAAAACAGGCCCTGTTATATTGGCTTGGATTTGGCCAGTACCAACGATATAGCCGCCTTAGTTGCGGCTTTTTTAATGCCAGATGATTCTGTGCGCCTATTTTGTCGCTTTTACTTACCGAAAGAGACGGTAATGACTCGAGCCAAGCAATCGCCCGTGCCCTATCAGCTATGGGCCGATGAAGGTTATTTAACCCTAACAGAGGGTAATGTGATCGATTACAACTACATCAAAGATGATATTTACCAGTTGAATAAAGAATTTGATGTTAAAGAGATTACTTATGACCCGTGGAATGCCACCCAGCTCGCCAATGATTTACTTGAAGAAGGGGCGAATATGGTCGAGTTTCGGCAAGGATTTAAGTCCATGACCCCAGCATTAAAAGAACTCGAGCGTTTGGTGATTTCAACAAAGCTCCATCACAACAATAATCCAGTTTTGAATTGGATGGCCTCGAATTTAGTCGTTGTTGAAGATGATGCGGGTAATATGAAACCTTCTAAGCGTAAATCCACCGAGAAGATTGACGGCATGGTGGCCACGGCAATGGCCGTCGGGCGTTTAATTGCGGGGGAAGATCACAACTCGATTTATAACGAGAGAGAGCTACTCATCTTATGAACTCACCTTACGCACAGGTCATAAACATTTTAATCGCCTAAGCTCTTCAAAAGCTATTTGATTTGACCGCACAAGTAATTTATATTTGAGTGCAAAGTGGTTAAGTTGTGCTTTTACACTCAATGTTTCTAGTTTACAAAATGCCACGATTGATGCAAAAATATGATTGCATTGTGACCGAACAGTTTTAGTTGGTGATTTTGCTAAACTTGCATTTTGTTTAATCGACTTATGATATTCTTCAATTTCGCCCTCCGTCATCTG
>NZ_AMFF02000137.1 GCF_000297215.2 Piscirickettsia salmonis LF-89 = ATCC VR-1361 | reverse complement strand
CTTGTACATGCCAATTAAATTTTGCTTGAAACTCACTGCCATTATCGGTACGAATTACTTTAATTCGAAATGGGAATTTATCAACCACATAATTAATAAAATCAATTGCGTTAGCTTGGGTGTGTTTTGAGTAAATTTTTAAAGCACGAATACGTGTCGCATCATCGATTGCTGTATATTGATAACGTTTAATTCTTTTACCATCTTCATCATTAAAAAATAGGAATTTAACATCAACTTGTACATGATGCCCAGGAACTTTTTTCTCATAACGTTTAAACTGAGGCATAGATCGTTTTCTAATGTTCTCAGGAAGACGATTAAGCCTATTTCTTAGTAAAATATAGTAACAACCAGACCGAGAAACTCTTCAGTACTATAATACGTATCTATCCAGTGCAAACAGTGAAGGACAGGGACAGCTAAACTCCAACCCTCAACCTTAGTGCAGATTATTAGTCCAGGCTAGCAAATATTCACATCCCTCAATTTTTTCTTAACCGATCGCTTTCTAGCAAGTGATATTCAATATAGTGGTTTTAAACCTTATTCAACCTTCTTTCTCTGATTGCGCAATGCTTTTTGCAAGCACCACTTTACGATGCCATACAAAGAAATTAAAATCCAAAAAATTTCGATAATAAATGAGCCTAAGTTAAAGTGTATACACAGACTAATTAATAACAAAATAGCACCAATTAAATTAATCACAGAAAAAGGCAAACTTCCAGGGGTGACGCGCTGTGATACAACTAAAAAATAAGCAATAACCACTAAAGCCATACCGACAGTGCCAATCAATTGGCCAAATAAAGACATACTCACACACTCACTCGCCTATCACTCATTTTTTTCATATTTCATCATACAAACAAAAAGAAGGGGGCTATGCCCTCTTCTTTTAAACTACCACGAATGGTAATGAGAAAACTACAGTTTCTCTTTGATACGTGCAGCTTTACCACGTAAAGCACGAAGATAGTAAAGTTTAGCTCGGCGTACCGCACCACGGCGCTTCACTTCAACACTGTCAACCAATGGGCTGTGTGTTTGAAATGCCCGCTCAACACCCTCACCATGAGAGATCTTGCGCACAGTAAAAGCAGAATGCAATCCACGTTTGCGCTTAGCAATCACAACACCTTCAAAGGCCTGCAAACGCTCACGCGTTCCTTCTTTTACTTTTACCTGGACAACCACTGTGTCACCAGGACTAAATTCAGGCAATGCATTTTTACGCATTTGCTCTTGTTCAATTTGCTTAATAATATCGTTCATGGCGAACCTCTCTGTTATTAAGAATTACTTACTTTATCAAGATCACTAGCAGAGCCGCACCCGGCTGCTTTAGCCAAATACTCGTCCAGCAACATCTGTTGCTGTGCCGTCAACGCTAAACGCTCAAATAAATCAGGGCGCCTTAAATACGTTCGCCCCAATGCTTGCTGTTCGCGCCAACGTTCAATCTTTTCATGATGGCCACTCATCAGTACCTCAGGTACTTGACGGCCATCAATCAATTCAGGTCGAGTATAGTGCGGATAATCTAGCAATCCCGCCATAAATGAATCTTGTTGAAAAGACTCTGCATCTCCAAGAACACCAGGTAAAACTCGAATAATCGCATCCATTAAAACCATTGCAGGAAGTTCGCCACCGCTAAGAACATAATCCCCCAGCGAGATCTCTTCATCAACATTAGCTTCAATCACACGCTCATCAATGCCTTCATAGCGCCCAGCCAATAAAATCAACTCAGGCTGTTTGGCAAGTTCAAGTACTTTACTCTGGGTCAACGGTGCTCCTTGTGGAGACAAATAAATCACTCGAGCCTGTGCGGATGTTTTTTTACGCGCAGCAACGATTGCATCACGCAACGGCTGCACCTTCATCAACATCCCTGGGCCTCCCCCATACGGGCGATCATCCACCGTGCGATGAATATCCTGCGTAAACTCACGCGGATTCACGGTACTTACATGGGCTGCCTGCTGCTGCACTGCGCGTCCTGTAACCCCATAATGCGTAATCGCTTGAAACATCTCTGCAAACAAGCTAACAACACAAATATTCATCAATACTTAGGATCCCAGTCAACAATCATTTGCTGTGCTTTAAGATCAACTTTAATCACAACATGATCAAGATAAGGCACCAAGTGCTCAACTTCACCGTTAATCACCATGACATCATTGGCTCCAGTTTCAAGCATACTCCCAATAGTGCCTAAACGCTGACCTTCTACTGTCAGCACATTTAAACCCTCAAGATCCGCCCAATAGACATCACCTTCATCAAGCTCCGGTAATTGGTCTCGAGTCACATAGATATCACAGTTCGTATAGCGCTTAACGATATCCCGATCCTGGCACCCGTGGATGCTGGCCAAGATATCCTTGCCTGAAATACGATTGGAGCATACAGGAATTTCCTGCCATTTTTTACCTTGGTAAATAAACCAAGGGCGGTAATCTAAGATTGCTGCCTTTTGCTCAGTAAAAGAGTGAACTTTAATCTCGCCACACACACCATGAGCAGCACCAAAGCGCCCAACAATGACTTTATTCTGATGAGATGTGTTCATTTTCTAATTACCGCTACAACAAGGGATTTCTTTAATTACGCCGCTTTACGTGCTTTTTTAACAAGCATCGCAACTCGATCAGACATTTGTGCGCCTTGTGCAACCCAGTGATCAACACGCTCAAGATCAAGGCGTAAACCTTCTGTATTATCTTGGGCAACTGGATTAAAAAAGCCAACACGCTCAATGAAGCGACCATCACGTGGACTGCGCTTATCTGATACGACAACTTGATAGAATGGACGTTTTTTCGCGCCACCGCGAGCCAAACGAATTGTTACCATCGTTGCGTTTCCTCAACTATCTTCTTATAAAATCAATAAAATAGCGCTCTAAACCTTATGTTCTTAGCCCCTATGGAACCAGAGTCAATTTTAGTTTAAAGTCGCCGCAATATGCTCTTACTTCGCTTTACTATTTATACACTAGAATAAACGCAATAAAAGACTGGCGTAGTATATCTATTTTTGCATTGTAATGCAAAGGGCTTCGCTAGCGCTTAATCATCCCCAGAACAACCAATTCGTGCTAGACTATGTCCGCTTAAAATTTAACAATACACAAATAACCAAAATAACCACCGTTGAGGATTACCATGGCATTTGTTGTCACTGAAAGCTGCATACGTTGCAAACACACAGACTGTGTCGAAGTCTGCCCTGTCGACTGCTTTAAAGAAGGTCCTAACTTTCTGGTTATCGACCCTGATGAATGTATAGATTGCGCCCTCTGTGAGCCTGAATGTCCAGAAAATGCAATCTTCGCTGAAGATGAGCTGCCCGCCGAACAAGAGCATTTTCTTGAACTCAACGCAGAACTCGCTCACGTATGGCAAGAGCATACGATTACTGAGAAAAAAGAGGCGCCAGAAGACGCGGCTAAATGGAGTGAAATTAAAAACAAACTCAATGAGTTGGTCCGAGAATGGTAAGGGTAAGAGTAGTACCAAACAACTCCCTCGCTCACGCTCACCCATAAGTTATCTTGCTTAAGATAATATTTGTCAAAATCTGCTAATACGGACCATTATCAAGACCAAAAGCTAAGATTTAATTAATTAAATTAATTAAATTAAAATAAGGTAAAGTGTGCTCTGCAACAAACCACTTGCGCTTTACCTAAACATCTTCTACCATCTACAGCAAACCACCCAGTATAACCCAAAGCATAGACGCTAAAACCATTGCATTTAGTCATCTAAATAATATAGTTAAGGAGACTGAATATGGGCCACCCCCAAAACTCAAACCACCAACTCGCTTTCTTCTTAATTATTCCAGCATTTTTCGCTTGGGGGCTCATTGTTTCTCTCAATGCACTGCTTATTCCACAATTACAAACACTATTTCATCTAGATTATGCGACGTCAATGCTGGTACAAAGCTTTTACTTTGCCGCATATGGCTTCTTTGCTATCCCCATGACCAAACTTATTTTAAAAATCGGCTATCAACAAACGATTGTATTCGGCTTTGCCATAACCGCCCTCGGCTGCATCAGCTTTATTCCTGCTTCCTATTTTAACTATTATATTGTTTATCTAATCGGCATCTTTATTATTTCAACTGGGGTTGTTATGCTTGAAGTCGCCTCGAACCCCTATGTTTCTTTATTAGGCCAGCCCGAAAAATCTTCATCACGCTTAACCTTTGCTCAAGCCTTTACCGGAGCAGGTTTTGTCGCCGCTCCACTACTTGCAACCCTATTTCTACTCAAACCTGGCAATATCGCTCACCATATCAACATCACCTACAGCCTATTAGCAATCGCCCTATTGCTGTTATCAACCCTCGCTTTTATCTCCCCCATGCCGGCACTGCACCAGCAATTTAAGATCAAAAAAAGTAGCCATTCAGATCTGTCAAGCCAAAATAAAGCTCAAAAGCGCATTAACTTTAAGGAATCCCCGCGCTTATGGCTCGGCTGTTTAGCTCTTTTTATTGATTGCGGCTTAGAAATGAGCATCAGCAGCTTTCTGCTTCGCTTTATTCAAAGTCTGACAGAAATCTCAACCGCACAGGCAGCACATCATGTGACGCTATTCTGGCTCCTATTTTTAGCCGGACGCTTTGCTGGCGGCGCTTTACTGCACTACATTCGCTCGCCGATTTTGCTTGGTCTGCTTGCCCTATCAGGCAGTAGTTGTATCGCGCTTGCAATTACCACACACAACCCCCACTATGCAATTGCCTTTATGCTGATCACCGGCCTGTGTAATTCTATTTTATTCCCAACCATCTTCAGTGAAGCACTCAAGGGTCTGGGTAAAAAAACACCCACAGGATCAGCCTATCTAAGTACTGCAATTACCGGTGGTGCCATCACCCCCTTATTGCAAGGCCTTTTTGCCGATGTATTTTCATTGCATAGTTCCTTTTTAATTCCCTTAATCAGCTATCTTGCTATTTTTTCTTATGCGCTTTACTTGCATTATGATGATAAACAAAGGCAAAACTTACTCTCTCAGACCCCCTAAACGTTCTGACTCTAATTTAAGAGCCTTAGTAAATAAGACCAATAATCGCCATATAAAAATAAAAACTAAAAATATACTATATTAAAGCGTTGCGGCAAGACGACTAGCCTGATTAATAGCACGTTTCGCATCCAACTCTACCGCCACATCTGCACCACCGACCACATGCACGGGAATCGCCATTTGTTTTAAGACATCGTACAGTTCACGACATGGCGTTTGCCCGGTACAAGTAATCACATGATCAACAGCCAACACCTGCTCTTGGCCATGATAAGTAATATGCAAACCTTGATCATCGATGTTGTGATAGCTCACGCCTGAGAGCATCTGAACTTTATGATGTTTTAATTGCTGACGATGGATCCAGCCAGTTGTTTTCCCCAAACCAACACCCATTTTACTCGTTTTACGCTGCAATAAATAAATTTCCCGAGCAACACCTAGTTTTTTGACTTTTTGATGGTCCGGCAATACACCACCACGGTGTCTCATTGTAATATCAATGCCCCACTCTTGATAAAATTCATCAACAGTCAATGACTGATCATGTAATAAGTACTCTGCTGTATCAAAACCAATTCCTCCAGCACCTAAAATAGCAACGGATTGACCCACGACCACTTTATGTTTAAGTACATCCAAATAAGACAAGACTTTATGATGATTAATACCTGGAATATCTACTAATTTTGGTTTAACCCCAGTTGCCAAAATAACTTCATCAAACTGATCAATAATATCACCCTCATCAGCATGATGATGCAACTTTAACGTAACATCCAAGCACTCAAGCTGGTACTTAAAATAACGTAGTAATGCATAAAACTCTTCTTTACCCGGAATTTGCTTAGCAATATTCAACTGCCCACCAATGCATTCACTCGCTTCAAATAACGTCACAACATGACCACGCTGAGCCAATACAATCGCCGCTGCCACTCCGGCAGGGCCCGCACCAATGATAGCAATACGCTTAATGACTTGTGCTGGTAAGTAGTTTAACTCTAACTCATAACACGCACGCGGATTCACCAAACAACTCGCACGCTTCATTTGGAATACATGATCCAAACAAGCCTGATTACAAGCAATACAAGGGTTAATACTATCTGCTCTACTCTGATAGGCCTTACTGATAAATTGCTCATCCGCTAAAAAAGGACGTGCCATAGAAACAAGATCACAAAAATCATTTTTTAATAAATATTCAACTTGATCCGGATTATTAATTCGATTAGAAGCAATCAAAGGAATTGAAACTTCTTTTTTCAATTTTTTAGTCACTGCAGCAAACGCGGCTTGCGGCACCATCGTCGCGATGGTTGGAATACGTGCTTCATGCCAGCCAATTCCTGTATTAATCATCGTCGCCCCAGCATGCTCTATGGCTTTAGCCAGTTGAACGACTTCTTCCCAACTGCTGCCTTCTGGAATTAAATCAATCATTGATAATCTGAAAATAATAATAAAGTTCCCACCAACGGCTGTGCGCGTACGTTTAACAACCTCAACGGCCAAGCGCATGCGATTTTCAAAACAACCACCCCATTGATCCGTGCGTTTATTAGTCCGTGTTGAAATAAATTGATTAATTAAATAGCCTTCAGATCCCATAATTTCCACACCATCGTAGCCTGCCTGTTGAGCCAATGTTGCACAACGCACAAAATTACGAATGGTTAACTCTATGCCCAAACGAGTCAGCGCACGCGGTTTAAAACGATTGATCGGCGCTTTAATCGCACTTGGCGCCACTGCAAATGGATGGTAACTATAACGACCCGTATGCAAAATTTGCAAAGCAATTTTGCCTCCTTCTAAATGCACCGCATCCGTCACTGTTTTATGATAAGCAATTTCACACTTTGACGTCAGCTTATTGGCAAACGGGTAGCCCCAACCTGAGCGATTTGGTGCATAACCACCTGTTACCATCAGCGCAACACCATGCTTTGCCCGCTCAGAAAAATAAGCCGCCATGCTTTTACCCTTGTCTTTAATATCCTCAAGCCCGGTATGCATTGATCCCATAATCACTCGGTTTTTTAATGTGGTGAACCCCAAATCCAATGGAGTAAACAAGTGAGGATAGTCACTGTGCCTCATGCAAATGATCCTTATTATGTAGTCAATCAGCGCGTGTACTAATATCAGCATACTCACATTGTATAAGCAAGTAAGAACGAAAAAACAATAAAAGTCATAATTCACTAATGTTTTGTAAATTTTTACAATTTAGCAAAAACTATAATCACTTCAAAATCTTCTAAAATCATATAGACCAATAATCGCTTACTATATTAAATAACCATCAGAACATTAAAAATAACAAACAATAACTAACTATTTATTTGCAAACAATAACACTACTAATACCTTAATAAATTTAAATATAATTTATATATAAATTATTTATATATAACATCATTACCAACAATCCATACACATCTAACATTATCAACATGTGAATATTCCTCTAGAGTTAAGTATAAAAATTAGAAATATAATCTCGTAAGCGTCGCTACCTCGGCCCCGTGCTTACCACTCCATGGCTCGCAGCGTATGATACATAGATTTTTCAATAAAAATTACAGTATTGCCTACAATAATTTGCGATTAGAATCACTAAGGCACCTTAATTAATATTTACAGATAACGTAGTGCTAAAACAAATCCTAACTCAAGGGAACAAGGACAAGAATGCATGAAACAAGAGTATGAATTAGACGTTGGTGATGTCGTAACACTTAAATCAGGAGGACCACCAATGACAGTACGAGTCTGTAGTCACTCTTCATACACAGACGATATTGAATATAGTTGCTACTGGTTTAATCAAGTTGATGGTAATGGCAATTTCTCCCTACAACAAGGAATATTCTCAGGCCTTACTTTAAAAAAACTTGACCAAGATGATTGCTAATAATATCACCAATTCACTTTTTGCTTAAATTTACTGACACTACACGAAGAGGATCTCTAGAGCCTATAGCTCAAAAGGTTAGGAGTGGGAGTTATAGTAGGCTCATTAATAACCCTTAAAGCTAGGATTTAATTGACGCTATCAACCACAGCCTATACACAGCACGAGAAATAAATGACAGTAAATAAACTTTATAAACAACTTATTACAGACTTAAAACACTATTCCTCTAACTCTCAAAAAAAGCCTATCCAACTGCGTGTCAATTTAGGCATCAATAAACGCAATAAACTAGCAGGCCGCCATTTAACGGCTAAATATCTAGCACGGAAGTTTGAGGATCATCGCACCTACCTAGACCCCAAAGTTCTCAATCAACAAGTTAACCCTTTTTGCAAAAATCATACAAAAATATTAATGGGTTTAATCATCGATATTAAAAAACAAAAAAATAACCTAGGAAAATACAAGCATAAAACAATGCGCAGCATTCTTACACTAAACATAGATCGAATCAACGCAATGATCATATATAAAGAAAATAAAAAACAATAAGGTTTTTTCTAGATAACAGTACTTAATGAAAATATTAGGTTAACACAGCTTACGAAAATTTATGAAGTGACCTTAACTAAATTAGCAAGAATAGTAACTTATTATTTAAGCTATAAATATAAAATCTATAGACTACATCTTAACTAAGTTAACTGCACCATAACAAGTATATATAAATATATCATTTAAATCTTAATTTTAAAATTAACTATTTTACTATCCCTTTATAGCCATCATTCTGAAGAAAAACATACAATAACTTTAGTTTATGACCTCAATCCTAAGGTTAAATCAAAGGGTAATACATGAATCTTCATGAAAAAAAAATTGAGTTAGTCGGTATCGATAAAGAATTTATTAATAAAACCCCTATATTTATCCTCGTAAAAATCTCTAGCCCTATATCAAAAAATACTCTAAAAAAAAGCATCTTAAATGTAATTCCCAATAGATTCTCATCAAAAATAGAAAAATCCAATGAAAAATTAAAGTTTAACTATATAGAAGGATTTTTTAATATAAACCATATTTATCTAAAAAATGACTCTATACTAAATAAAGAAAATATTTATAATCTGCCAATTTCGTTTTTAAAAAAACTAGGACCAGAAAGTAAAGGATTAACCCCAAACTATCTTTTTTCAGCATCCTTAATATCAACTAAAAATCAGCAATATTTAGGTATATCACTCTCTCATGCTGCAGGAGATGGTTATTCTCTCGTCTCATTTACAGATCAGCTATTAAAAGAAATCAGCAAAACAAAAATAGTTTATCATGCTAATTTAAATTTAAGTGCATTAAATTCCAATGATCATAATTTTGATGAAACAATAGATACCTCCAAACAAGAATTAGATACCTATTATAATAAATTACTTATTTCTAACAACACATTAGCTTACCTTAATAACTTAAACCAGAATCATCCATCAATATCACTCCAATCAATTCGAACTGCCTATTTAATAATGAAAATTGGCCCCTATATTGGCCATACACCTAATAACTGTATATTACGCATCCCTATTGATTTAAGAAAGTTTTGTCAAAAAAAAGACAAAAAATATCAACAGGCAATAGGGAATTATTTTACAGATGCTGTAATTGAGCTACCAAAAGACTATAATCAACATTCAGTGATTGGTCTTGCCAAAAAAATCTCTCGTGCGATTAAGCAAGAGATAAAAAATATTTTCAATAATTACACACTCGAAAATGAGTTTACTAGTATAAAGATCAATCAAACAACCAATAAAAGAAACTTTAACAGCTATACTGATGTTGCTGCAACATCTATAGTTGTCCCTAATAATTATATATTAGGATTAGCTACGGCCTCTTTGGCATTATTAGACACTATATCAGAAAATTCAAAAAACTTTATCGAAGTCATCAGTAGCAAACCCTTGCCTAACCATACTATATTAAGCGAATTTATATCAGATACTAATTTTAAATTACCCGATGCAATATGATTTAATATCACACTACGTTGATCTTGCTTGGCGCTGCAATAAAAATAATAAATAAACAGCACCGATAATCGCAGCAATTAAGCCTGCGGGTATCTCAGTAGGTGCAAAAAGAGTGACTCCTATAGCATCAGCAAATGCTATTAAGATTGCTCCAAGTAAAAAGCTAACTAAAACTAACGCTCGTGCTTGATAATAACCAAATAACCGAGCTAAATGCGGTGCCATTAAACCAATAAAACTTAGCATCCCAACACTAGCAACAACCGCAGAAGCCAACAAAGTAGCTAAAAATAATAAAACAAACTGTACTCTAACCAAATTTAATCCTAAACTATGAGCTTTTTCATGACCCAAGTTTAAAATATTTAACCAAGGAGCAAGAATAAAGCATAAAGGCAGAATAAAAATCAATAAAAAGAGTAAGTGCCAAACATCAGACCAACTATGACCATAAAAACTACCCGATAGCCAACGGATTGTCTCACTCACTCGCATACCTGAAAAAGCCAATATACCCGTATTTAATGCCGAATAAAGTGCGCCTAACGAAATACCAATCATCGCCAATTGCAAAGGTCGAAACCCTAATTTTTTAGCCATCAATACCACAATAACAAATGCAATCATTCCACCCACTAACGCAGCAAGCTGCACAGACCACCAAGGCGCTGCAGGTAGCAACAAAAATAGTAATAAAGCTGAGCACGTTGCCCCTTGACTCACCCCTAAAACTTCAGGGCTTGCCAAAGGGTTTTGAATCACCCCTTGGAAAAACAAGCCACTGACAGCCAAAGCACCACCCGCTAAAATCGCTAAAATAACCCGAGGTAAACGCAAATCTATAATTAATAAATGACTTAAAGAGTAAACCTGTAACACATCTAAATTAAAAATTTGCTGAAAAGTTAAATGAACCCCACCACTATACAATAAACTAAATAACGCAATAACAATTAAGGCAATGAGTAAATAGCCGATTGAAATTGGCTGGTTACGAATAAATAACTTAATCGTTTCATTATGACTGAAAGATAGCCGGCCGATTTTTGCTAACGCCCACAATAATGCAGGCGCACCAAGCACAGCAGTTAACACACCAACGGGAATATTTACCAAAGTATATTTAAAAAAGATTAAATGCAGCAAGTCCGCCATAAGCAGCGTTAAACTCCCCACCACCATGCAAATCAACAAAAAACAAGCATTAACGGGCAAGCCAATAACACGCAATACATTAGGTACAAATAAACCGATAAAGCTCACTGGCCCAACTAAAGTCACAGCAACCGCTGTCAGTACCACCCCGATGCCAAGCATCAACCAACGTAATAGCTGCACACCAGCGCCAAGTGAGGATGCAATATCATCACCTAGTTGATACACCATAATTACACAGCTTAATAATAATGAGGCAAGCAAAGATAATAATAACCACAACCAGGTCGCTGAAATTTGCGACCAGCCTTGCTGCTCAACATCACCAGCTCCCCATAAAAATAAGCCACTGACACTTTGCTCATAAAATAAACTTAAAACAGCCGCCAAGGCACTAACAGCCAATGAAATGGCAACCCCAGCAAAAATAATCCGTACCGGCTCAGGCTCTTTACTAGTCACCCAGAAGACCAAAGCAGCAGCCAAACCACCACCCAAGCTTGCAATAAGCACTTTATGCTCAGAAACCAGGGCAGGAACGGCAATCAGAGCGATAGTCAGCGCCAAATGAGCGCCTGCACCAACACCTAATAAATTAGGAGAAGCGAGTAAATTGCGGCTTGCTTCTTGAAATAAAGCACCCGCAATTGCAAAGGCAGCACCAGCAAACAAAGCAGCAACCAATCTAGGCAAACCTAAATACCAAAACAAAGTATTGCGCTCTATAAAACCAGTGTATAGATCAAGTAAACTTAGATCACTGCTTAAGCTAAGATAATAAACGGCAGTAACTAATAATAAAGCAATCATTACAACCAAAAATAAACACTGCTTATTAAGCTGCATTTGCTGCATGCTCTTGACTCTTTTGCTTTAAATTATCCACAACTTCATTAATAAATTTTTCTAGTGCGACAGGCCCACCCCAAGGCCATATTTGTTGACTGAAGCGATACGTCAAAGCAGACTTAACAAAAGGTAAGTTTAACCATAATGGATTACTAAGAGTATTTTTCAGATAAGAATCATCTGCTCGCTCATTAAAGTAAAACACATTCGCCTGGCCTAGTGTTGATAACCTTTGTATACCAACGGTACGGTAGCCCAGAGTACTAGGCCCTCCTTTGACAGGCCATGCGGCTTTCAAGCCAATCGACTTTAGCGCTTCAATCGCAACAGAATCTGTCGTTAATAGCCGCAGTTTAGGGCTCCCAGGTAGAAACTGAGCAATCGCGACTCGATCACTTTTTAATAGACCTTGCTGTTTTAATTGATTAATTGTAGCTTTAGCCTCTGTAACTGTCTTGTTATAATTTGCAATGATTTTTTTTGCCTGCTGAGCTTTACCTAGTAGCTTGGCAATAGTATTAAACTCAGCAAATAACCTTGCTAATGGCTGCGCTTTACCATTGGGCATTTGAATATAGTTAAACAATAAACTTGAGGAAATCAAAGAAAGTACGGGATAAACCGAAGCATTTCTTAATTTAGCACCAATAATTAAATCGGGTTTCAAACTAGCAATCAACTCTAAATTAGGCGCTGCACGCCGTCCTACACTTTCAACTCCCCTGAGTTTTTTCTCATCAACACCATCATACTCTTGATAACTTTTAATGTCCGCTACACCAATAGGAACAACACCGAGGCTTAAAACCATTTCCGTGTAACGATGTTCTAAAGTAATCACACGCTTAACCGGCACTTTAACCGAAATATGCCCCATCACGGTATTAATCTCTTGATTTGTGCTTGCGTAATAATTTAAAGGCAATATGGCAATGATTATAATAAATAAACTAACCAGTTTCTGCATAAACCTATACCTCCTATCTATCTATAGTTTAAAAATTAAATTTTAAATTAGAGCATCATTCAAGATGCTAAAATTTTAAACTCGATGGGTACCACCACATTAAATGCTGCTTGACAGACTTTAGCTGCAGGAAATGGGTTTGCCTGCTTCAGCATTTGTCGAACAGCATTATCAAGCAAGCGACTGCCTGTTTTTTTTACAAGCTGATAACTTTCAACTTGCCCTTGGCAAGTTAATCTAATATTCACTTTTGCCTCACCCGTAATCTGTCGGCGCAGTGCAAATGGCGGATAGTATTTATACTTTTGTAGATGAATTAGCAATTTCTGCAAGTAAGAGGGCGGTAATAAACTTTCCCCTCCCAATCCTTCACGTTGCGCTCCTTTATGAGTGTGTGTTTTTCCTAACAGATGATTCTCTGACTGTTTATTAAAATGTTTAACTTGATTCTGAGCAAGCTTTGGCTTTATCTTTGGCTGACTTTCTATTTTTTGTTTAGTCTCTACTTTCTTAATTAATTTTATTGCTTTATTTTTAGCTTGCATTTTAGAATCATTAGATAATTTTTCATTCTTTTCCATGACCTTTTTTTGAGGCTGAGCTTGAGGTTTAGGTTTAGGTTTAGGTTTAGGTTTAGGTTTAGCCTTATGCAAAGCATTTTGATGTTTCTTTAGCTCCCTCTCTGCCCTATCTACCCTATCTGCCTGAGCATTTTTTGTGATATCTTTTAATATATCTTTAACGCCATGTCGAGATTGAATCAACTTAGCATGATTATTATCATTATGATCACTCAACTCTATCGTGACAGTTTGACCAACGACACCAGCAGCAGGTACATGACTTTGAAATAACTGCCAGATAAAAAGCCCTAAAGTCACAAACAATATATTTAAAAAAGTAGTAAAAATAACATGGCGATGCTTAATTTCCATTAGTAACGACTCATCACTAAAATGCTTACTTTTTTAAAGCCTTGCTCTTTTGCTTGATCTAGAAATTCAATCATACGCTGTGCTGGCAAATCATCGGAAGCAGCAATGATGATACCCTGATTACCGCACTGTTTTTTTAGTTCAGTAAGTTCACTCCTTTTATTTAAATCAATAACACCTGCATTATAAGTAATAGCATTCTTTTTTAAATAAACAGTACACTTTTTTGCTAGACTCCTGTCTCTTTCAATGACCTGCTTCTTCATAACAGGAGGAGTAACCTGCCATTGATTAGAGCTAATTCTTCCTGCCACTAGAAAAAAAACTATTAATAAAAAAATGATATTAATCAAAGGAAATACTGATTCAACTTCTTTAGATTTTTGACGTTTTGATTCAAACATTGTTTTTTTCAAATTTTATTTTTTTAATACCCAATTGCTGTAATTTTTCAAAAACATCTACAGTAAATTGTAATTGTGTTTTTTTACTGACAAATAAACGAATATCAAGCTGATTAAGGTCAGCCCTAGTATTTGTATTATCTTTTAATTTTCGCACCAAATCAGGCAAAGTGAACTCTGCTTGGTCAAGCCGCACTCGATCTATGCTTAAATAAAGTTTAATCGGCTCTAACTTTTTGTCTTGCCTAGATACTGATGCAATCGGGCTTGCCACCTGAATATCCAATGCGCCCCAACGAACAAACTGAGTACTTAACATAAAAAAAATCAGTAAACAACAAAGTACATCAATCATCGGTACTAAACTAATTCGTCCCGATTTGCGTCGCCGTCTAAAGTGTATGTTACTCATGCTCTATTTCTATTCTAGATTATTATATCTTAGCAGGTTGATTTATCATTTGAGCAACGCTATCAGACATAACCAGACGTACTTTTTCAATACAACTATCTAAGTAATGAAAACCAATCTGTGCAGGAATTGCGACACATAACCCTAAAGCTGTTGTAACCAATGCATGAGAAATACCATTCGATAACTGCCCAGGGTCAACATAAGTTGCAGACTTTACGGCAGAAAATGCCATAATAATTCCAAGGACTGTGCCCAACAAACCCACTAACGGTGCTAAGTTAGACATCACCTCAATCGGCCGCAAATAAGATTCTAGCTGAGATAATCTTGCTTCTCCAACACGCTGAACCTCAGCTTCGACATATTGCACACTTTCATCATGCTGAAATTTTTTCTCAATCAATGCCTGTAACACAGCTGCCACTGGATGTTTAATGGTGCCCAAAGATTGCAGTGCTTGTGAATATTGCCCGGCTTTTACATGCGCTAGCACCTGGTCAATGAACTGGACCTTAGATAAACCTAAACGCCTGAATTGAAAAATTTTTAATAATAATATTGCAAGTGTAAACGCCCCCATAACGATCAATAATAAGCCGACGCTGCTCACATGCTGGTAAAGAGTCACTAATGAGTAAAAAATATTCAATGGACTGCCCCTAATTACAAAATAGCTTATCCATTTTACATACTTAACCACTATTATCAATACAATTTAAGAATGATTATGATTGTCATTATCATAATTTTTTATATGCAACTCTTACAAAACATACCCAATATAGCCATTATAGAGCTCCCAAAAGTGTGACCGAAGCCAATAAAAGAAAATGCTTTATCAATGAATAATCAAAGTTAAGGCTAAATGCCAGCTTATATACAGCCCTGCCAATATTAAACAAATCACACACTTATTTAAAATAAAAAATATAGAAATACAATGAAATTTAATAAAAAAATATCAAATATTTATCACAATCTAGCAATTAATAGTTAATTAATAATTATTTTATTCATATAATAATAGAAAAATTAAAAACATTATCACTATTTATTACCTGTAATTTACATTACGCTTAAACAACCCTAATATAACAGCAGTATTGTAAACAACTTGATTCAAAATCTCGAACATGTATAATTCACTTTGAGAATGGTTATCATTAATAAAAATTGGACACTACACAGATCATGGTTTTAGCTTCACTCACCTCCTTAATGACAAGAAAGACGGCCAACGCGACCAAAATTACTCGAACATTTATTGCGGTAACTTTATCGTTGACTTTTCTACAACCAACTTTAGCAAAAGCCACCTCAAAACCAGATCAAGAGCCAAAGCACAAAAAATACAATGAAAAATCAGCAACAATACCGTCTTCTGAGAAAACCTCTTCTGAACAATCGACATTAATAGAAAATACACAATCGCTGGTTATCAATGGCAACTGGCTCGGTTCTAGCACTAAAAAAGACGTAAAAAGTTACCCTGGCGCACGTAGTATCATCAGCCAACAACAAATTGAGCAATCCGGTGCTCAAGACATTCAAGAAGTTTTGCGCCAAGTACCAAGCATTCGTGTACAAGATGAAACTTCAGGCACTGGAGTTTTACCTAATATTTCCGTCAGAGGTTTAAATCCACTGCGTAGCGTTGACTTGCAGGTACTCGTCGATGGTATTCCATTGGCACTTGCTCCCTACAGTCAAACAGGTTTATCACTGTTTCCTGTCACACTCGATACCGTCGAAAAAATTGACATTGTTCGCGGTGGCGCAGCTGTTCAATATGGTCCAAATAATGTCGGTGGTGTAATTAATATTATTACTAAACCGATTCCTAATCAAAAAACAACCACACTAAAACAATCAGTGACCGCTGCCGCTACTGGGCAATTTTTATCCAAGAGTTATGTTGGCATCGGAGGTTTTATTACTGATAATTTTGGCGCGCTGTTACAAATTAATACCACACGAGGTAATGGTGACCGGCAACATACGAATACAAAAATTAATAATATTTTACTAAATACCGATTATTGGGCCACTGAAACAACAGAAATTAAAACGAATCTACAGTATTATGATGCAGATGCCGAGTTACCAGGTGCACTGACACCTGAACAATACAATAATAATTGGCGCCAATCCAATACACCTGATAACCGCTACCAAGCGCATGCATTGCGCGCCTCTCTAATTATCAGCCATGATTTTACACCTACGAGGAATTTAACCTGGTCAAATTACTTTAATAAAAGTTATCGTAATTTTGCTTGGCAAGATCCAGGCATTGCCGATGTTACACCAACTGACATAGCCCAATCACCGCGTGATTTTCTCGTCTTCGGTACAGAACCTCGTTATAGCCAAATGCTAGACACCTCAATCAAACAAAAAATTATTCTAGGTGCACGCTATCTACATGAGGGAATCAGCTACCCAGTCTATACAGATAATATTGCAACAATAGCCACAACAACGACAAGAAGCTGGGGTTTAAGCACCAACGCTTATGCTGCTTATGCGAGTGATACCCTATATTTTAACAATGATCGTTTGCAAATTACCCCAGGTTTGCGTTATGAACGCGTTGCCCAAAACTTCACAGATCGTTTAGCAGGCTCTGCAATTAATAATAACCTTTCAGAACTACTACCAGGTCTTACGATTGGTTACCAAATTAGTCAACCAGTTTATTTATTTGCAAATGCACAGCGCTCATTACTCGCACCTCAACTCTCACAAGTTGCCAATAGTAATGGACAAAGCCTCGCCGCTGAAAAAGCATGGAACTATGAGTTAGGCTCACGTGTAAACTGGAATAAGCAGGTCAGCACTACCATGACACTGTTTAAAACAGACTTTCAAGATAAAATAGAAAAGCAAGGTAATGATCTTGTCAATATTGGGGCAAGCCGTGAACAAGGTATAGAAACGCAGCTGCATTATATACCAGAGTTTTTACCAAACAGTGATTTTACTTTAGGTTACACCTACCTGAATACAGAAATTACCCAAGGTGAAAATAAAGGCAATCAAATGCCTTATGCTGCAAAGAATCAGTTTAGTTTCATCTCAAACTATCACTATAAACAATGGACTTACAATCTCAGTGGTTATTATGTCAGCTCAGCCTTTAGTGATGCAGCCAACACAGCAACGGAACAAACTACTCAAGGACCGATACCTGACTATTGGCTGTGGAATACAGCAATTACACGCAGCTTTAAACTTGCACATGGAGCAAATGCTCAAATTAGCTTTTCTATCCAAAATCTATTTGATGAACGCTATTTCTTTCGCAATGTCGATGTCAGTCAAGGCATCACTCCAGCGCCCGGGCGCTCTTTTACCCTTAGCGCCTCCTTAACTTTTTAAGGAAAATCACCATGACATCTTCATTTATTATCTTAACTCATGTCACAACTGCATCAATCAATCAAGGTTTTTTACCTGAAATCATCAAGCAAGGCTATCCTGTCACGCTATTAACAGATCACCCTGAAGATCATCAACAATCCGCATCTCTAGCACCACTTTTAAATCATATTACTATTCATGCCTGTGATGTCTTTAACCCAATTGAAGTACTCACTACATTAGAAAAAGAGCACATTAGTCCGATTGCCATATTCAGTAACAGTGATCATTTGCAAAGTAGTTGCGCTATTGTTGCTGATTTTTATAATCTTCCGGGTAAATCTTGGCCTAGTTGCCATATTACCAAACATAAAGCAAAAACGAGAGAACAACTCACAGAATTGGGCTTGGAGACACTTTGGTACTACCAAGTCTCAAATCAAACTCAACTTAAAAAAATTATTAATCAAATCACTTACCCTTGCATTATTAAGCCAAACTTAGGCGTGGCAAGCATCAATGTCAAAAAAATCCACTCAATCACTGAACTCACAGATTATTGTCAAACATTATGGCAACAGTCTCCTAACAACAGCTTACTTATAGAGGAATTTATCGAAGGTCAAGTCTGTAGCATAGAGACTCTCGGCAACGGCAAAAAGTTACAAGTACTCGGAGGCTTTAGGACCGAACTTGCCTCACCTCCTCATTTTATCGAGCAAGGAGCCCGTTGGGTTAATCAATTTGATCAAGAAACCACATCAGCGTTACTGCAAATGATTAATCAACTTGGGGTCAATTTTGGTGCATGCCATACTGAATTTATTGAAACGCCTACAGGCCCAAAAATCATTGAAATTAACTATCGTAGTGTCGGTGATTATAAAGATTTTCTACTCGATGACTTATTTAATAACCAATATTTTAAAACAATTATTAATTACCTACTGAATAATCCTTATAGAAAATTAACGAAAAGCAATCAATCTGCTCATATTCACTACTTCACTCACCAGCAAACAGGCATCATACAAACAGCACCTGCGCCAGCACACATACAAGACAACCAAATTAAAATTGATTTAAATCACTTTAAACAAGAAAAAGAGTTTGTTAAACAAACTCACTCAAATAAAGATTATCTGGCGGCACTGCGCCTTATCTCTCCCAATCAAGAAATTTTAACTCAGTCTCTTGCTGAGCAAAAAAATCGACTACAATGGGAAATTCAATGAAAATCACCTTGCAACAGTGGAGAGAGGCTCGTAGTACCCTTATTTTTCGTCTACTCAACACCTTTATTCGAGAAAGCATGAATGGATTTACTACTGGAAAAGTAATAGACATTAATACTATCCCTGTTTCAAAATTTAAATTACATTTTAAACAACCTACTGCCTTTAATAATAGCCATTGGCTACAATGTAAATTTAATTCACAAGAAATTATTTTTCCCATTCAACCATGTCATTTTATGCAAAAATGGTCAGTGACAGCCCCGGTTTGGTATCTCAAAAAAAATGGTCAATACCAGCCATCAACAAAAATTATTCCATTATTGAAAGCCATCTATCAACAATACCCCACACAAGACCACTGTTCTTTATCGCTAACATTTGCAGTCAATGAATATAAAGCCGCCACATATCAAACAATAATTTGCAATCAACAAGCAAAACATTCAGAGTGTATTCAGACTCTCAAAGCAGCTCCAAAAGATTTTTCAAGTTTATTGCAATATGACCATATTGCAGCTTTTTTGGATCACCCACTATATCCAACTGCGAGAGCAAAACTAGGCTTTAATCCAAACGATTTATATAACTATACAACTGAATTTAAAGCTGAATTTAAACTCAACTGGATCGCAATACCAAAATCATTCAGTACTGTATCAGGTACTCTTCCTATATTTTGGCCAAGCTTTAGTAGCGTTGGTTTAAACCCAATGCTTCAACAGACTCATACTCTACTTCCGGTTCACCCATTTTTAATCCATCGTTTACAAGATCTGCTTGATGAGCAAGGCATTAAATTAAAGATTATTAAAGCACCTGTTTCATTTCTCACTGTTAACCCAACCTTATCAATTCGCAGTTTAAGTATAAAAAATTATAGTCACTTTCAATTAAAGCTACCTTTAGATATTCGTACACTCAGTGCTAAAAATATTCGTACTATAAAAGCTAGCACCATTAATGATGGCCATCAGGTTCAATCTTTACTTGAATCTATCCGATTACAAGATCCTGAGCTTAAAGAAAATATTTACCTTACAACAGAATACACCGGCATGCATATCAACTCTCACCCGATGCTGGCCTTTATTTTACGTCAATACCCAAGCCAGTTAAATAATCACTGGATTATTCCAATTGCTGCACTTTGTGCAAAAAATAACGGTCAACTCATCATTCAGCATTTAATCAATGATCATTTTAATAAAGATACCAATCAGTTTATAAAAAATTATTTTGATCTTACAGTTCACACTCATTTAAAGCTGTGGCTAATGTATGGTATTACCTTAGAAGCCAACCAACAAAACAGTCTACTGGTTATTAACCCAACATCAAAAAAGCTATCACTACTATTTAAAGACAATGATGCACCCAGAATTAATCCTAAAACATTAATTAAAGCATTGCCTAAATCACAAAATTATCTCGATAAAATTATTGACCAACGTATTTTAACTGATAGTAATACTGCTTTATTACAGATGTTTACAACAATTATTCTACAACTCAACCTTGCTTGCATTATCGAGCCGATGGTTGCAGAGAGCCTAATCACTAGAAAACAAGCATATAGCCAACTAGCAATGACCATTAAAAATAAATTTGACCAGCTTGAACAGCAAATTCTTAAAGATCAAGATCAAGATCAAGATCAAGAAAACAATATAAATATTAACTTTTGCAAAAAGGCCTTATTACAAGATGATTACCTTTACTTAAAGCACCTTTATACCGCGGGGACCTTATTACCTAAATCAACGACAGCTGCTGCTGATATTAATAAATTTTACGGGAAAACTGCACCTAACTTTTTAAAATGGCAACACTGATAATGAAAAAATCTACACTTTTTAGCGTTATTTTGTGCCATTTTATTGCCGCCTCAGCAACACTTGGCATTGCACCTTTTTTTAGCATTATTTTAGATAAAAATTTTCAATTAAGTCATTCACCTTTAGTAGGATTTTTATATGTATTGCCCACGCTATTAACCGCAATTGCCAGTCCTTTTTGGGGGGAAATCTCTGACAAAATAAATAAAAAATCAGCATTACTCAGAGCACAGCTTGGTCTTTCTATAAGCTTTTTAGTTGCTGCTTTTTCATCAGGATGTCTTAGCCTCTTTATTCTCTCACTCTGTTTACAAGGCTTACTAGGAGGTACACTTGCTGCTGCAAACGCCTACCTGGCAACAACAAGCCATCGTCGGCAATTAAGTCAGCTTCTCAACCTCACTCAATTCTCAGCACGTGCTGCTTTTCTTATCGCCCCAATAATTATTGGTTTTTTTATTAATTTATTTTCTCCTTTAAGTGTTTATTTTCTATTAGCACTGATAACATTTATCTCAGCTGTTATTATTTATTTTTCTATTCCTAAAGATAAAAATAAAAATAAAAATTATGATCATGATAAAATCACGCCTAATTCAAAACCACAATCAATAGATGCAGCAATTAATATCTTGCCTTATTATTGCTTATTAGCTGCAAGCTTTATCTTCAATTTTAGCACTGTTATCAGCTTTCCTTATTTTATTACTTTTTTACAGGCCCATTTTAATGTTCACTCAGGGTTAATATTAGGCCTACTCTTTGGCTTGCCACATGCAGTTTATTTAATCAGTATTTTTTCTCTGCAAAAATACCGACAACAACCATCACAACAGCCCTGGATTTTTGCTGGCGCACTGATACTCTTAGCCTTTAGCCTGTACTGGCAATGCATAACTACGGGATTTCTCACATTAATAATATTACGTATTGTAATGGGAGCTGCAATTACCTTAGGATTTATCAGCCTAAATCGGATGATTGCAACACTCAAGTTACAACAACAAGAAGGTAAAGTCTTCGGCTGGCTTGACAGCATTAGCAAATGGGCTGGTGTTTGTGCAGGTTTAATCGCAGGTTTTAGCTATCAGTTCCTAGGGATAACAGCACCTTTTATCATCAGTAGCTTTATTTTATTGATAGCTGCTTTCTCTCTCATCATTTACTTATGTAAACGCCAGTATACGGTTACGAGGTCTTATCATGCCTAATTCTAACTCATATATTACCTCTCCCACTGACTCAAACTTAGCTCTACACTCAAATCATTTAGCTGCACGTTACTCCATCCAAGCACTATTAAACTGTTATTGCCGTGAAGTCGCTGCCCCTCATCATTGGTTAAGCCTTTTACCATTAAAGCAAGAAGACACAGCCTATGCTCATTTAGATGATCGGGCCTCATTAGTCGATAAAAAATATCAACTCACCCTCACACTGCCAGATAGCCAAATAGATCAAAAAAAAATCGTGATCGCGATACAAAAGCCAAGTTTAACCTATCACTTTAGCTATATTTCTTCACCAATCATGACATCAAAGCAACAACCACTAGGCAAGTTGCTTGACTTTAGTGATTTAGCACTTATCATTACTACTGTACTTGCTAAACATCACCGGTCATCAGTTAATCTAGAGTTTATTCAGCAGGCAATGCAAAGCTGTGAAATAATAGAGTATTTCTTAAAACAATCGCCGCATTCAAATCAGCAAGCCCTTAATTTTATTCAATCAGAGCAGTCCCTTATTTTTGGCCATGAGTTTCACCCGACCCCCAAGGCAAGGCAAGGCTTTACAGAAAAAGATATTAAACGATACTCACCAGAACTAGCAGAAAAATTTCAGCTTTATTACTTTAAAGTAAATAAAAATCAACTCAAACAATACAGTAAAAATAACAAATTACCACCAGTGATTATCGAAGAACACGACCATGTTCTCTACCCAACTCACCCTTGGCAGGCTCACTATTTATTAAGCCAAGAAGAAACTAAACAAGCACTTATAGACAATAATATTCAGCCCATAGGATTACAAGGTGATAGCTTCAGCGCGACATCTTCAGTCCGCACGCTGTTTCAAGAAAACCATCCTTATTTTTATAAATTCTCTCTTAATGTCCGCTTAACTAACTGTATTCGTAAAAACTCCGCAGCTGAATTAAAAACAGCAGTCGAGCTAACTCACATTCTAAACCAATACACGCAAGAAATTTCAAAAAATCACCCTAATGTCACATTACTCAATGAATCTTACGCATTTAGCTTAAAATTAGCTAACCTAGCTTACAATCCAACACTAAATAAAAAAATTACCGAAGGCTTTGGTTTTATTTTAAGAGATAATCCACTGTTTTCAAACCATTCCAATAATTTAAATAACTTATTAAATAATCATAATCACTTTTTAGAGCCCTTATCAGAGCCTCTACTTGCAGGAGGGTTATTTTCTAGCCAACCAGATCAACACAGTTGGATTGAGAGTATTCTTATTCAATTAGCACGCCATGAAAAATTCCCCTATGAAACCATTGCAGTCAGATGGTTCAATCGCTATATTAATTTACTTGTCCCAGTGATTCTTGATTATTATCTTTATCATGGCATCACCTTTGAACCACACTTACAAAATGTGCTCATTCAATTAGATCATCAGTATTATCCTAGTCATATTTATTTAAGGGACTTAGAAGGAACCAAACTAAACCCTAATAAAAACAAAAATATTTCTTTAAATCATCTTGACCAACCTTCACGCACCGCAATGACCTATGATTGTAATCAAAGCTGGCAACGTATTATTTATTGCCTTTTTATTAATAATATATCAAGCAGCATTCATTTCATTAGCAAATCCTCAGTAAGCTTAGAGAAAAAACTTTGGCTAAATTTATCGCTCACTTTAACAGAATATCAAAATAAACTCTCAAACCAGCATACTTTAGAGCTTAGACAATGGCTTTACCATAGAAGCTGGCCTTATAAAGCAAACTTAACAACACGATTTTTAAAGCAGGCTGATAAAAAAGCATACTATATAGCATTAGAAAATCCACTATTGAAAATAACATAATAAGTCATATTTAAATTTAGGTTAGCCATTATTATGAACAATGACAATTATATAAAAAATTTTAACTTTAATCTCATTTATAAATTCATCAAAAAAATTAAAACAGAAAAGACAATCAATAATGACCATTCGCCTTTTTGCGCTTATATTTATGACCTTGATGAGCTTAAGCGCCACAGCCAAGATATTATTCATGCACTGCCTAAATCTTGCCAGATGTTTTATGCGACAAAAGCAAACTCAGAACTTCCAATTCTTAAAACACTCGCAGATCATCTACATGGCTTTGAAGTTGCCTCATTAGGTGAGCTAGAACTAATCCAACAGTACTTTCCACACCATCCTATTATTTTTGGAGGCCCAGGTAAAACCAATGATGAATTAAACGCTTGCCTTAATAATCAACAGGTTGAATTAATTCATGTTGAAAGTATTTTCGAACTTGAACGCTTATATTATTTATGCCAAACAAATAAGCAACCGTGTAATATTCTATTACGTCTAAACATAGAACTAGCCTCTTTACCTAAAACCAAACTCACCATGGGCGGCAGCCCTACCCCATTTGGTATGGATGAAAATATGCTAATGTCTTGCCTAAATTTTATTCATCAACAAGATCTCATTCACTTAAAGGGTATTCACCTTCATCTAGCCTCACTGCAAATCTGTGAAAACATCCATTTAAGCCTAATCAATGATTACCTTGATTACTTCAAGCAACTACAGCAACGTCACCAACTCACCTTAAATCATCTTAATGTCGGCGGCGGCATCGGTATTAATTACCAAGATTCCCACCATAAATTTAATTGGCACTCTTTCTGTGCTAAACTTGACGAAATAATTAACAGTAAAAAATTAGTTAATACCATAATCCGCTTCGAATGTGGCCGTTATATCAGTGTTTTTTGTGGTTACTATGCAATTGAAGTCATCGATATAAAAAAAACGCATGAGCAAAACTTTATTATCTGCCGTGGTGGCACCCATCACTTTCGCACCCCTTATGCGCAAGGCCACAGCCATCCTTTTACCGTATTACCGATTGATAGTTGGCCTTATCCCTACAAACGCCCTGAATTAAAACAAGCAACGGCTAATATTGTCGGCCAACTCTGCACTCCAAAAGATAAGCTTGCTTATGATGCTGATATCCACCATATTCGTGTAGGTGATATTATCGTTTTTAGCCATGCTGGTGCTTATGCATGGAATATTTCCCACCATAGTTTTTTGCGCCACCCCAAACCAGAAATTCACTTTATTCAAGGTTAATTGATATGCTTGCCCAATTTACCCAAAACCACGGTCAACCAAACTCAACTACACTAAGCTGCTCTAATCTCAGCTTTAAAATTAAAGACCAACTGATTCTAAATAACATTAATTTAAATATTCCATCTGGAAAAATTTCAGCATTAATTGGCCCAAACGGCTCAGGAAAAAGCACCTTACTTAAATTACTCACTGGATTGATCACTCCTGATCAAGGGCAGATTCATCTAAATCAATCAGAGTTGCACTCTATCAAACGCAAAGAAATTGCCAAACATATTGCCTTTTTACCGCAACGCTCAGCTATTCCGGATCAGTTTACAGTGATCGATTTAATCCTCGCTGGGCGCTACCCTCACCAGGGTTTATTCAAACGGTTACAAACAAAAGACGAGCACATCATTAATTGGGTATTAGACGTCACTGACATGGCTACATATCGCAAGCGCCATTTACACCAGCTATCTGGTGGTCAGCAGCAACGCGCTTGGCTTGCAATGATACTCGCTCAAGAAACATCGTTAATTTTACTTGATGAACCAACAACGTATTTAGACATTAAACACCAGTTACAAATGATCGAGCTTATTAAAAATCTAAATATAAAACATAATAAAACTATTCTTTGGGTCCTCCATGACCTTAATCAAGCCATTCAAAACAGCGATTATCTATTTGTCTTAAAAAATGGTCAGCTCACAACACAGGGTACACCCAAGCAATTAATAACTGATAATAAACTTGCAGAAACCTTTGAAATTACAATCGACTCAGCATATTATCAACAACAGCACATCCTGGTATTCTCAAAATAGCCAAATAACTTCAGCTTTAAGCCTTTAATCTTAATTATTTAATTAATATAGTACATATAATCTGGTAACTTATATACTCTATCTGCATAACCACCTGCTAAATCACTGTATTGGTCGCCAATATTTAAAACAATGTCATAGCCTTGGGCAACTATCGCTTGGCGCCGTGACCGCTTATAATCAATCACTGAGGGCTTATTATAGTCATTCGGTTTTAAATCAAGCTGCTGCCAAGCAGCATACCCTGCAGCTTTTAAATTTTTCATCGTCGCGCTGCGGTACATTTCTGTTCGTCCGGTGATAAAAAAAACAGCAAGATGATGCGCCTGCGCAAACTGATATAAGTCCAAAGTCGACGCTATCGCCACATCATCCGCGCGGCCTTCTGCTTGCTCCTGCTGTAAGTTTGTCCCACCAAAGTCTAATTCTTTTAAGTCACTATAATTAGAAAGCGATGTCTCATCAACATCTAGCACAATAGCTAACTTTTTCGGCTGCCGGCTCGCCTTATTCGCAACAATACGCTTCGTCAAATAATGCTTAGCCTGGCCAATAATATGACGAACATCATACTCATATTCTCCAGATTCATGATATTGAATAATTTCTTGCTTTAAAGCATCTAAATTCTGCAAAGGCGCGGCCTGAGCCTGAATAACCGCAAAAAAAACCACCACAACTAAAACAGCCTTTATCAATAATAAGCGAAGAGCCAATACCTTAGTTTTCATACTATGTCCTAATCTTGATATAGCTTTTAAAAAAGAATAATTTTAAGTCTTAATCTTTACAAAAATCTGTTTATTTTGTGACAGTTTTATTAAATCATAGAAAAATATTTTAATTTATATACTAAGGCCGAGTAGGCAAATGGCCTGGACTGGCCATATCATCTTTATTCGCCATATATTTGTTATAAAACTGCAACGATAGCTCTTCACAGTCTAAATTTGCTTCGTGTGCAAGAATACCCTTCCACTCTACATCGCTTATACCAAATAACTCTCTAAGCACTTCAAAATAAGGTTTGGCCACTTGATAAGACTTCGCTGTAAACAGGCCTGACTTTTGGTGAAATGCACAAGCGGCCTTTTTAAGAATATCCTTGAGCTTATCCATTTTTAACGACGCAAGCTCAGCACTTAGACTTTCATCACTGTCTGAGCCCTCAGTAATTGCCTCTACCTCTAACCGAAAAAATTCAGCTATTTTCAATTTGACTACACTTTGTCTGTCCAAACAATTTGCAATCACTTTTTCTAAACCTGCTAATAAAACAATCTTAACTAAAGTTAATTCTTGCGGGCATTCGAGTAGCTCTGTAATCTGCTCTTTCTGGTGCAACCCAAGCTGTCTAAGCTTAAAAAATATAGCGCTCGATCAACAGT
>NZ_AMFF02000136.1 GCF_000297215.2 Piscirickettsia salmonis LF-89 = ATCC VR-1361 | reverse complement strand
AGTTAAAGCTTTGTATTATTAATCTATTTATCACTCAGGTTACGCGTTTAACTGTGAAAGTCTGAACCTAGCTTGACAGTTGGAGTCTACTAACTGTTTGGAGGTAAAGATTAATGAATTTAAAAGCGAAACGCGATATTTCACGAAAATTGAAAGTACTTAACCATGCTTTAGAAAGTAAAAATGTTTCAAGGACTTGCCGTTATTTTGGTGTTTCTAGAGAATCTTTCTATACATGGCGCAGAGCTTATGAGCAAGACGGTGAAGAGGGCTTAATTAATAATAAGCCCTGCCCTGAAAACCCAAACTTAAGAATTGACAAGGCCATTGAAGAAAAAATTGTTTATCTGCGAACAACCTATCATTTTGGCCCTTTAAAAATATCATGGTATCTGGAGCGGTTTCATGACATCAAAGTTTCTCGGTCTGGTTGTTACTATATTTTACTAAGAAATAGGCTTAATCGTCTTCCTGAGAACATTAGAAAACGATCTATGCCTCAGTTTAAACGTTATGAGAAAAAAGTTCCTGGGCATCATGTACAAGTTGATGTTAAATTCCTATTTTTTAATGATGAAGATGGTAAAAGAATTAAACGTTATCAATATACAGCAATCGATGATGCGACACGTATTCGTGCTTTAAAAATTTACTCAAAACACACCCAAGCTAACGCAATTGATTTTATTAATTATGTGGTTGATAAATTCCCATTTCGAATTAAAGTAATTCGTACCGATAATGGCAGTGAGTTTCAAGCAAAATTTAATTGGCATGTACAAGACCTTGGTATGGATCATGTTTATATTAAACCAGGAACGCCAAGGCTCAATGGCAAGGTAGAACGCTCACATCGCACTGACAAACAAGAGTTCTATCAATTAATCGATTATAATGGTGATGTTGATTTACATGACAAGCTTGCAGAGTGGGAGGCTTTTTATAACTTTCAGAGGCCCCACTCTGCTCATTCTGGAAAAACCCCTTACGAAATGTTAAAAACTAAGTTAGGATTGTAAAAATTCATGTCAAGCGAAGTTCTGAGTGACACAAACTTCAACTACAACCCTCTTAAATGCATCTTGTGCGGCAATCAGTTAAGAAGGGTAAGCACCCA
>NZ_AMFF02000135.1 GCF_000297215.2 Piscirickettsia salmonis LF-89 = ATCC VR-1361 | reverse complement strand
GTGCGTAAGGTGAGTCAATAATTTTTTCTTTTGTCTCTGGCAAATCACCTGGCCGCTTATAGTTCAGTAGGAATGTATCTTTATCACAGCCTGTATTTTTGCATTTATAACGCTGATTGCCTGAAGCGTTCCTGCCAAATTTAATGACATCATTCTCACTGCATTGTGGGCAATTGACTTCGATATGAGGCATGGATAAATCTCTAAATTATTGTTAACTTGCTTCGAATTATACCATAGCAATCAATAAGATACATCACCAAAAATTTGTCTAGAAAAAGGTTGCCAGATCAGTTTAAAATCTAAAAAGACAGTCTTCACCTCTAAAACTAACGTTATATGCCTCTATATTTTCAGCTTACCTCAAGCACAATTTTACCAATATGCTGACTTGACTCCATCAATTGGTGAGCTTGATTTGCTTGAGCTAAGGGAAAGACTGCTGCAATCACTGGCTTTAATTTATTTGCAGAAAATAATGGCCACACTATATTTTTTATATTCTGTGCAATAGCGGCTTTAATAGGCAAGGGCTGAGGACGCAAAGCATTTCCTGTTAAGGTCAAGCGCTTATATAGTAATTGCTTACAGTCTATTTCAGCTCGTGCACCACCTCTAAATGCAATCATCGCAATACGACCATTTACTGCTGCACAGGTTATATTACGGTTCAGGTATTCGCCTCCCATCATATCCAAAATAACATCAACTCCCTGCTGATCACTAGAGCCTGAAACAATGTCAACAAAGTCCTCTGTCCGGTAATTAATCGCATAATCTGCTCCCAGCGCTTTGCATACCTGGCACTTCTCATCACTGCCTGCCGTCGTATACACTTTAGCACCCAAAGCTTTTGCTAATTGAATGGCTGTAGAACCGATATCGCCTGAGCCACCATGCACTAAAAAGCGTTCGCCTTTTTTTAACTTGGCTAAATCAATCATATTTGACCAAACGGTAAAATAGGTTTCAAGCAAAGATGCAGCGTCTAAGAGTGAAACATTATCAGGAATAGGCAAGCATTGTTCTGCAGGAACATTGACATACTCTGCATAACCACCCCCATTCGTCAGTGCACAGACCCTATCACCGACCTGCCAAGAATTGACATTATCGCCCACCGCCTCAATCACCCCTGACACTTCCAACCCTAAAATAGGTGATGCGTCAGCAGGCACTGGATAAAAGCCTTTGCGTTGAATAATATCAGCACCATTGACCCCAGTTGCTTTGACTTTAATCAATACCTCACTTGCGGTAATTTCTGGAATATCCGTTTGCTGCAATTGTAAAACTTCAGGGCCACCTGACTTGCGACTATCAATATAATTCATGTTCAATGAACTCCTATCAAGACAATATTCAAACCACTTGACCTTGATAAAACTACCATGCTTCCATAACCTTAGAAAGCAAAACAATTAAAATCAGCGATATATTACAACAGTTCTAGGGTGAGCATAGGCAGGATGGTAACGGGGTAGCGCATGGCGTGTTGGAGCAACCGTACACCCTGCTAAAAGAATAAGTGTAAAAAGCGCCATAATTCGCGTGGTTATTTTATCAATAGAGAACCGCTTTACTTGCATAAAACTACCTGCACTTATTTCTATAAACAACAACTTTTCGACTGTGATAATAACGTACGACTTTCTCTCTAGCGCATGATGTAAGATAAGACCGATGTACTACCACTGCCCGCCGTGCTAAACCTGTCCGTTGTACAACAATAGTATTAGCAACCACAGGCGTTATCATAGCGCTTAAACTTAAAACAAAAGCCCAAAAACAATAAATTCTATGTATTATCACGCTCTAACCTAATACCATCATTCAGTCTAAATTATAAATTATAGAGCTAATATACCAAGTAAACAGTTATCGTGCTGACAAGACTAAGTAATTTTTAAATAAAGCTTAGAGAAGGTTTAAGCTGTATTATATCTATAAGAAAGTTAATGTTAACTTTTTAAGGCTGGAGCAAGATGATCACGCTTAGGAACATCCTCACCTAAACGTTTATGAATCAGATCAATCAGCAATGTTGCCACCTCATTGGGACTGGTTTTCGGTACAAACGCATCGCAACCAACACGGTTCGCCATTTCCTGATTAAAAACACCTGAAATGGATGTATTCAACACAATATGCAGATCTTTTAAATATTGATCTTCTCTACAACGCTTAGTCAGTGTATAGCCATCCATATTCGGCATTTCTGCATCTGTAATCAAAGCCAGGTAATCCTCTTTAAAATTTTTATTTTCGCGTGAGATTTTATAAAGCATCTCATAGGCTTCTGCACCATCTTTAGCAACGTTAATATTCACACCAACCTGCGTTAAAATTCGGTGCAAATGCTGGCGAGCCACACTCGAATCATCCACCATAAAGACCGTAAAGCGTTTTGCCTTATCCGCCAGCCCTTCCTCTTCAAGAATCTCTTCATCAATCGTTACATTCGGCGGAATAATCTCAGCTAAAATTTTCTCAATATCAATAATTTCAATAATTTCATCACTTTGAAAGCGTGTAACTGCGGTTAAATAATGATTACTCCCCAGCCCTCCAGCAGGTGATTCAATTTTATCCCAGGAGGTATTAATAATGCGATTGACTGACTTAACTAAAAATCCCTGCACATTTTGATTATATTCAGTAATGATGAGCACACCCTCTTCAGGATTAATAAGCGGCTTGTTATGTAACATTAAATCAATATCAATCACCGCCAATGACTTGTGCCCACGCACATGAGCAACACCAATAACAGCAGAATGACGACCAGGAGTACGAGTGAGTTTAGGACAATGAATCACCTCACGTACTTTAAATACGTTTGTGGCATATGCTTGCTTACCTTGCAAGCTAAATAACAAAAGCTCTAAGCGGTTTTTCCCTGCAAGCTGTGTACGCTGGTCAACACCTGCAAGTAAGTCACTCATAACAATAATCCACGATGATTGATCCCTTAAGCTAAAGTATAGCTGACTATGATTAAAATCATCACTAGCAATGCTTGCCCGTTAGCAAAAAGGGCTGCTATGATAACCCACATCATGTATTAACATATAGAAAACACCAATAGCAATACCATGACTACAATCACTATTTATCACAATCCGCGTTGCAGTAAATCACGTGCCGCACTCGCTATTCTCAAAGAGAAAGGCCACACAGCCAATATTATTGAATATCTAAAACAAGGTGTAAGCGAGCAAGAAATTCAACAATTATTAAACCAGCTTGATTTATCCATTGCTGATATTCTCCGTCAAAATGAAGACTATTATAAAACCCATAAGCTAAATACAATCATCGATGAGAAGAGCCTGATTAATCATTTAATCCAAGCACCTAAATTGCTACAACGCCCCATTGTCATTTACAATAATAAAGCCATTATTGCTCGCCCACCTGAACGCGTATTGGAGATTCTCTGATGGATTATATTCTAGTGCTCTACTACAGCCGCCACGGTGCAACCGCTAACCTAGCCCGCGAGATTGCTCGAGGAGTTGAGAAAGTCGCAAGCATTGAAGCGCGCTTGCGCACAGTGCCTGAGGTTTCAGCCACCTGTGAGGCCACCGAAGCGGCTGTTCCTAGACAAGGCGCACCGTATGTCACCCTAGATGATCTTAAACACTGTCAGGGTATCGCTTTAGGTAGCCCTACACGTTTTGGTAATATGGCAGCGCCATTAAAATATTTTCTTGATCAAACCACAGAACTTTGGTTACAAGGGACACTCATTGATAAACCTGCCGCTGTCTTTACCTCAACCAGTTCAATGCATGGTGGCCAAGAAAGCACCTTGCTGTCGATGATGTTGCCTCTTCTTCATCATGGCGCCTGTTTACTCGGTATCCCCTATGCAGAGCCTGCGTTAACGACAACCACAACAGGTGGCACTCCTTATGGTGCATCTCACCTCAGCACGGCTAACAATAATCAGCTCTCTGAGGATGAAATAGCCCTTTGTCACGCGCTGGGTCAACGATTGGCAAATACCGCATTAAAACTTCGTCCATCTGCACTCTAATCAATTTAACCTTAGCGCAGCTCTCTTTAATAAAGTATTTTAATTTGCTACCATGCCTTTTTTCTATGTCCCTAAAGGCGCAAAGGCATGACAGCATCACCAACTTCAACACTGAGTTTTTTCGAACGTTACCACACGATCATCGATGATGTTGATACATTTTTAAATACACTCGCAACACCATTACCGCTATGTCTTTGGTCGAATGATTTACGTATAAACAGCAATGATTTTGCCGCACTGCTTGATGATGAGCAGATTCATTACCAACGTATCCCTTGGACATCGAATGGCTTTCGCATCCTCAATCAACAAACAATGGGGCGGCACTGGAGCTATATCGCGGGCCTTTGCCATATTCAAGAGGAAGTCTCCATGCTGCCTGCATCTATCCTCAAGCCTCAAGCGCAAGAGATTATACTTGATTTATGTGCCGCCCCTGGTGGCAAAACCATGCAAATGGCCATCCAGATGCAAAACAGCGGTACTGTGTTTGCCAATGATATCAGCCATCAACGCCTGCGTATTTTAAGTTCACATGCGCAACGCCTCGGCCTTGTTAATATTACCAGCATCACTCATCATGCCAATCGCATTCCCTCAACTCACAATATATTTGATCGTATCTTAGCTGATGTTCCTTGTTCTTGCGAAGGTACTTTACGTAAGAATCCCAACGTAGTGCAGCAACTCACAATAAAAAAACTACAAGCTCAAGCCAAACAGCAACAAGCCATACTACGCCGTGCCATACAGTTATGCAAGCCGGGTGGGTCTATTTTATATTCCACTTGCACCTATGCTCCTGAGGAAAATGAAGCTGTACTTAACGCCGTGCTGCAAGAATTTAATCAAGACAATCACTCATATTTACGTATTCTACCTATTCATATACCGTTTTTTAAAACCACTCCTGCCCTCACTCATTGGCAAGGCCAAGAATATCACCCCGAAATTAGCAACGCGGTTCGTATTTGGCCTCACCATAATAATACGGGTGGCTTTTTTATTGCTCTCATGCAAAAACAAGATCAAATGCAAACTCAAGCTCGCCTAAAACCACCGGCAAAACCCACAAGCCAAGCGGTAATAACAACAAGCAAGCAAATTCAGCCTCAAGAGCAGCAGCAATTTCTCCAGGCGTTAAACTTACGCTTTGGCATTAATTCACAAGCTCTTAAACAGTATCACTGGCGGCAACACAATCAGCACATTCGCCTAAATAGTTCAGCACACTCAACTGAGTTTAATCCTATTATTAAAGCCGGCTTACCTCTTATTCATACCCATGGCCATCACCCTAAAGTCACCTCTGCAGGTGCTCTGTTTTTAGGGCCATTCGCTCAAAAAAATAAAGTCAGCCTCACCACAGAACAACGTGAACTTTATTTAAAACGCCAAGCAATCTGCCTGGATCAAGACCAAATTAAGCAACTATTACCTGGAGCGGTTTTTGTTGACTATAAAAATCACACCATCGGCTTAGGGCACTATCGCAGGCTACAAGGTAACAAGAAGGAAGCCAATAATACACAAGAACGTCATCAGCTCGAAAGTTTACTACCCAAACGTTGGGCAAAAGCATCTGCACTTGACCAACCTGAATAGTTTCGCCTACACCTTAAATGTACTCTTTCTAACATTATCTAAAATTAGGGTTATACATTAAGGCTTAATATGCGACGATTAGCGATAATTTTATTAACATATACACTGAGTTTTCTATTACTTTTATGCTCATTGACAAGTTTTGCAAGCGCCTTAAAAGCAAAACCTCCTGAACTCAGCATTGATACGGCAAGGATCGTTCACCAAAAGCAAACAAATACGCTTGAAGTCTATATGAACTTAACCAACCATAGTCTCAAATACCCAGTGACAATTATCGGTGTTTTTTCACCCGCCAGCAAACGTGCGAAACTTAACCGCTTCAGTTTCCATCAAGGCAACTATATAAAACGCCACACTCAGAAAATCACCATTCACCCGAACAGTCATAGTGATTTTCGTCCTGGCAGTGTGCACATTGAGTTGCAAGAACCAATAAAAAATTTCGCATTGGGGGAGATGATTCCAGTCCATTTAATCCTCGCAAATGGCCAATCAGTCAAAGTAAATGCAATTGTCGAAAAAGCAGCTTAGACTGAGTCAAAATAATAAAAAACAGTTATAGCGCTGGATTAA
>NZ_AMFF02000134.1 GCF_000297215.2 Piscirickettsia salmonis LF-89 = ATCC VR-1361 | reverse complement strand
AGGTAGCGACGCTTACGTCATTTTAATTAATAAAATATTTAATTTAAATTATATATATATTTTAGCATTGATACTTATTACTAAAAATAAGAGCTATATTAATGGGGCTGGAAATTTATGCAGTCAATTAAATGGGTTACACTGGCATGGCTTGCAGGTGGAGGCAATTACCTTTGTGTAGGCAGCTGGGATTAGAGCAGGTGTATTGATCGTAACCGGCATGTTGATGACGGTATCGATCACATGATTTGAAATGTTTTCTTTGTGAGCAGAGTAAGATTGCTCTCAGGCACGGTTGGTTTGCAAGGGATGTTTGAGGGAATGGCAATAACTCAAGGGGATCTCAGCTCACTATAAAACAAGCGGTTAATCATAGTGCGATAGAATCATCAAAAATCAGTTAAAATTTGTCTAGAAAAAGGTTGCCAGATCACTTGACGAATCCCACCTGACTCTCTAGCTTATCCGAGACTCAGAGTTGGCGGCTCTTTTTCCTCTTCCTCATCTTGTAATGTTATTGGGAGAAATAAGTGTGCACCTTGAGGCTCAGCACGGAGTGCTGCTATATCGATACCCGCGCTCTCTAAGATTTCTTTTTGTTTAGTATCAGGTAATCGTAGAAATGTTGGTGGATCGAATATTTTTATATTAAGCATAGAGGTAGTCATTAATTCTTGCTCATCGCAGTCTGTAAAGTTTACCTGGAAAAAAGCAGCAGCATCGAAGTTTGTGTGATTGAGCACTGTTGGAGTTATTGGATCCTCCTCTCTACAAGCTTTAAAAGTTATCTTGGTACAATTAGCATATTCAAAATCTGAGTGTGAAAGGCTTGTGCCAGTAAATGTTATATTCGTGCATTGAGCCTTAGAAAAAGAGGCGTGGTCTAAATTAGATTGTTTGAAAGTTACACCAGTAATTTTTGTGCCAACAAAATCGGCATGACAGATTAGACTGTCGTCAAATATTACGTATTTAAATGTTGAACCTGTAAAAATTGCATGGTGAGCGTTGACTCGAGTGAATTTAGTGCGGGTAAATGTTGCCTCCTGACATCTTGCCCCTGAAAAATTCGTGTCGGTTAGATCGGTATCTAAAAATTTTGCTCCAGTGCAGTTTGTGCCTTGAAAGTGCGTATCTTGAAAAGTTGACTTAGTAAAATCTGCGCCACTGACATCTGCACTATCAAAATCTGCATTACTAAAGTCTAGTTTGCTAAGATTTTCACCTTTTCTAAAGATCCATCTTTCGCTGCGAGCCATGGA
>NZ_AMFF02000133.1 GCF_000297215.2 Piscirickettsia salmonis LF-89 = ATCC VR-1361 | reverse complement strand
TCGTGGTGATATTTTAGATTGCAATCAATTTACTTCATTGCAGCAAGTTCAGAAACTTAGCGATGACTGGATCGTTGAATATAATACGATCAGACCACATCAATCTTTAAAGAATCTTTCACCAGACACATTTGCTGAGAAACGTGAAAAACAGTTAGAAAAAATTTCGACAAAAACAGAGGGATAATTCCAGTTTTAAACTGTCTCACTTATGGGGGGGTTGACAGACCCTCCTCAGAGTTTAAATAAAATTCAGAATATCAATCTGCTTAATAAGATTCATATGCACCAGATACAAAGCTCTCAGTACTTAAGCTCACGCTAAAACTTACTTAAATATCTCATTAATGCAGAAAAATCCCCTTCTTAATCAATTAAGGTAATTAATAGTGTAATTATTTATGGAAATGAAAATAAATATTTACATTAATCTTCATTGTAACGATAAGATGACAAAAAACCATCAAAAAATTATCTATTTTTTAATATATTTTGATTTTTTTATATTTTAATTATCATACAAATACATATGGGATCAAATCACTTGGTTAATAAATCCCTCTGAATGCTAACAAGGACTTTGTGTCACTCAGAACTTCTCTCGGCCTTTACATTTTTATTTAGCATCCTTGACTGATTTAACTTACCTTAACAGCCGTATTCTTAAAATAGCATCACACCTCATAAATATTTTTAAGTATTTACTCATTACACCCATGATAGATCTTAAGCAACTCCACTTTGCTAAATTAAATACCTCAGGCTCTGCAGTATGACGCACAGTGTGCGTACCCACTTAATATAAAACAGCATGGTAAATAGACAACACTTACAAGTTATATTTATCCTTATAAAAATCTCCCTGTCGTGGCAATAATTTTAATAACTTCACATCATAAAACTCTTGATAGATCCGAGTAAGAATAGTTTGACGATAGGCATCATAATTAAAATCATAGCCAACCACTAAGTAATAAGGAGATCCCAACATTTCTTTCTTATAAAAATCAACCTTCTTAAAGTAAGGAAGATACTCTGAACGATAAAAGGGGTCCATCTGGCTTACAATAACAATATTTTTATGATTAAAGTCTTTAAAGTTGCTAAAAAAGTCATCGGGCCGGCCATTAACACTGCCAATTCCCCAGACCGCCGCTGGCTTTTTATGACGATAGACCGTCAAATAAGACTGTGCATAACTCGGCGTCATAAAGATAAACCCCTTTTTCATATAAGGCTCAACAACCGGGTAAATTCTTTCGTAATTTAAAAACCAATTCACCGAATCATACACAGATGTTTTTTTCCAGAATGACAATGGCAAGTGAAAAACAATCAAAACAACAATCAACTGTACTCCAGAATAAAACAACATCCATTTAAATAACCGCTTGATTTTCTTAACTTCCAATAAAATTAGTGGCATAAATAAAAACGCATAGCCACAGAAAATCCAATGCAAACCTATACTCTTGCTAATAGACAGCACACCATAAAACAAGATAGTTGCAAGACCTGTTAATAGCGCTACACGTAAAGCTAAATTCGCCCAACCCTGACTCAATTTTTTTGCATGACGTACAATGATATAAACCATCACAGGACTATAAAGATAGATAATAAACACTAAGTATTTTGCCAGCAGATGCCAATTTAAATGATCACCTTCATTGCGCAAGTCTAAATTAAATAATAAATTCACCCAATTATTACTATAATTCCACCAAACATTTTCAATAAAAAAAGGTAAAGCAAATACCAAAGTAGCCAACAGCTTTAACCAACGATTTTTAATCTCTTTAGAAAACAAAAAATACAGCAAGACACCAATAGCAATAGGCAACATTAAGTACTTTGAGAAGTAAGCGGCTCCCAGCCCTAAACCCGCAAAAAGATAATACTTATTACCATGACCTTGCTCTGCCATCATTAAACAAAACACACCTAAAAAGCTAAAAATCATCAACGGTGTATCTGTTAAAATCGCAATATTAAAAAGGCTAACAGGGCTTAACAAATAAATTAAACTGACCCAAACTGCTTTTTTCTCATCAATCCGCTTTAAAGCAACATACATCAAAACAGCAATTAAATTTGAGGCAATAATTTGAGGCATACGCACCCAAATATTGCTCAGGCCAAATTGATTCCAAAAGGCTAAAATCCAACCAATTAAAGGTGGATGCTCATAATACCCCCAAGAAAAGTGCTGCCCCCAATAAATATATTCAGCTTCGTCCCCAGTAATAGGCACTAAATGAGCCAAATACACCTTAACTAAAAAGCTAATCAACGACGTCCAGCAAAAAACTCTCCACCCATTATCCAAACTATTAAGCAAAAAGGGTTGTTGCTGCTCTTTTAACTGTGCGGCTGCCATAAGACCTTATCTCTCCCCAAATCATCAGCCTGTCACCCTAAATCAAGCAATCTATAAAGTCAATTCTCCCTTGCCTTTATACAAGCTCATTAACAGCATAAAAAATAAAGCACAAAAGCTTAGCAGCTAATTTATTGACTCACCTTACGCAC
>NZ_AMFF02000132.1 GCF_000297215.2 Piscirickettsia salmonis LF-89 = ATCC VR-1361 | reverse complement strand
GAGGTAGCGACGCTTACGATTATATGGTTTTTTTGTTAGAGTACTAGCGTTAATTAGTATTAAATGGAAAATAATAATTGAATAAAGCTAGATGTTGAAAATAATCTAAAATATAACAATTCAAAAACATGGAAGGTGACTATGGGAAGATTATTTAATAAAGAAAACCCTGCTGATTTAAAGTCATCAGGGTACTTTAGTACTGAACCAAGAGGGCAAAGTCATCATTCGGTAATTGTTATTGTTATGGCTATGATTAGTATTTTTGTGATGACTAGAGTGATATGCAGTATTATTACTTGGATGATACATAGTGCTCCATTGACCTTTATTTTCACTATGCTAATTTCGTTCTTTGCTGCTCCGTATGTATTTATAGTCATTATAATTGTTGCTTTTTTTATAGGTATTTTGGTGAAAACCCCTTCTTGAGCAATTTGAAAGGTAGGTTTTAATAGGGAGAACTTCAGTGTTAAAAAAAAATAAATCCACCTCATTCGTTATAGGTCTAGCTTTAAGCCTCTCTTTCGCTTGTTATGCTAATGCATTAACAGAAGCTGAATTTAAAGCAACAAAATTGCCTTATTCTGTGATGGCCTATAGCAATCAATATGCCCATGAATATGGTTTAGATGCGAGTAAAGCCATAGACTTACCTAAAGGGTTGGAGGCGATTAAATTAATTTTGTACAAGGAGCATATTAAAGGTGATGAAGTGCTATTACCTCAAGATATATATAGGTGTTCGGCAGAGCTTTATGTGGATAAAAGCTTGAGTTTATATTGGCCAGGAAATTACCCTAAAGTTGATAAAGTTGGTGATCGCGGATTACAAAAAGCACAAGTCTCAACTGTACAATTAAAAAGAAAAGGTGAGTATTGGGTACCAGGTCCTTATGCCTCAATGTTATATGATTCTTACGATCAAACAATCAAGCCAAATTTAGCAAAGATCAATTTAGGCTTCTTTGGCTGTAATTATATCCCCTCACGTTATACAGCAGTAAAAGATGGGTTAGCAATTTGGTTAGAGAGAAAGGGAGGCCACAATTATGCTGCAATTGGGCAGAGTGAGGCAGAGATAAGCTCTAAAGATTTCTATATTTTCAAGTTACCTCAAAAGTTAGTGAATAACTATCTGCCGTATGCACGTATGGCAGCAAATTGATCAAAGGAGATGAAGCATGGTTCAACTTACACTAAGCGATTTTGCTTTTTTAGCAAATGACGTATATTTAAATCCGGGGTTAGAACTTGCTCTGCCTCGGGAAAATTCACAACGATGTCAGCGATTGTTAAACAATACAGAAACTGTGATTAATAGTGACCCTCATGGACCTAAAGCAAATGGTTTTTTTGCTCGTGTTTATAAATATAAACAGGGAAATAAAATGTCTTTGATTGTTGCTTATCGTGGTACCAGTAATGTTGAGGACTATTTAATTGATGCTGAATTAGCGTCAGGCCAGGCGATAGAGTAAGGAAAAGATGCGATTAATTTCTGTAAAGAGGCAATTATATATGCAAATAGCCATCATATAAAGTATGAAGATATTTATATTACGGGACATTCTCTTGGAGGTGGTTTGGCACAATGGGTGTCTATGCTGACAGTTGATTACTCTCAATTATTTGGAATAAAACCCACCGCTTTTAGAACAGTGACATTTAATCCGCCAGGTATGCAAGGGGTTGATCCAAATGGCAGAGCACCTCATTATGCTGAAATTGCTCATACTATTTCGCAACATAAAATTGCTAGTGGGAAGCTTGCTGCTGCAATGGTTTCGGTAGCCCCAGAAGTATCTTTAGTGGGGGCTACAGCGGGAGTTGAAGTAGTAGTTAAGAAAATAATGGAATTACTTAATTATCAAACTGCGATTAAAAATCGTAGTATTGCATTAAGAATGGGGCAGGGTGCTTTGATATTTTTGTGGGATTTATTAATGCCAGATCGTAATGGGTTGTCTGTTGATAAGGAGATTAATAACCCTTACCCCCATATTTATAATATTTCCTCACGATATGACTTAGTTCATTGCAGTGGTAATCCTGGTGGGAATTTAATTAATTATGATATTGATCCTTTAGGTAAAATTACCAATGGGGATGATGATCGTCGTGCAAAATTTAAATATCAATTTTTAGAAAACTATTTTGAGGCAAGACAGCATTATTTAAAACATGGTGTAAATTCAGCAAAAATGAAATCAAAATATGAGCAGTTAAGCAAGGCAGATAATTGGGCATTGTATTTTGAAAATCCTGGTAAAGAAGGTGTTCATTTACCAACAGCAAAGGACTGGGAGAATTACTTTAAAGATGTAAGAAATATACCTGAATATCAGCAAAGTGCTAGAAAAACTGACAGGGTAATGCAATATTACACAGGAACCCTCAGCTCAAATCAGGCATATGATAAGCCTTATGATTTATTTTTGACTAAAGCTGCGAAAGTGTTTATTAAGTATTTATTTATTGCTGAACACTCTATGGCTAATATGCTGCCATCGATTCAAGTGAATCAAAATTTAGCGCAAGTTAAAATTAGCTATAGTGCTCATGAGACTATATTAGCGATGAGAAAATGCTCTTCATTGATTAATTTGCATACAACTGAGCGATTAAAAGGCCCACTCGTTGCCGCCCATGATAATGTGCAGAAATATCAGAAAAAAGGTATTTATCCTTATAATCAAACAAATTATCAAGCACTCGCTGCGAGCCATGG
>NZ_AMFF02000131.1 GCF_000297215.2 Piscirickettsia salmonis LF-89 = ATCC VR-1361 | reverse complement strand
ATTTTAAGGGAGGGTTACCGAAGGGCGTCACTCATAAAATCTAATGACCAACAAACATTTTTGTAGATAGGCTGAAATAAATATTCAGGCTCGTTTTTGACATAGTGATGCTTTGGTTTACAGCTTATGTTTAAGCCCATTTCAATATAGACTCGACGAATGCGCTTATGGTTCCAAGGCTTACCTTTGTTTTTTAAATATGCGACCATTTTGTCACAACCCCAGCGTTTGTGTTTGCTCGCTAACGTCTTTAGCTCTGAAATTATTTCAGCATCATCAGATTGATGCTGTTTTTTTCGGTAATAGCTTGCTCTTGGAAGAGTGACTAAATCACAAGGATAGGCAGCCGAGTACAGCTGCTACTTTCGGAGGGTCGTGCTAATTTGATAATAAATTCCTCTTAATTAAGTCATTTGACTTGCATTTTATCTGCGCCGCTTTATCCTAACTTACTATTTAAATTTAATTTGTTATCTCTCATGGTTATTAAGCGGGAAAAGGGCGTAACCTACCAGGTCCAATTCACATTAAAGCATGTACTGCAATATCAAAATGCATGGTGGCGTTATCGTGCTCAGAACTTGGATTCTATTCGTCCTGCTGTTGATGAAAACGTTTTAAAGGTATTAAATTGCCGCACAGAGCTTGCTGGTTGTGATATCTTCAGCTGTTCTAATCCAAACTGCAAACATACTAAGGTGGTCTGCTTCACCTGCAAATCACGCTTCTGCTCAACATGCGGAAAAAAAGCAACAGAAACCTGGATTGAAGAGCAAAATGCAACGTTGCCTCAGTGCAAATGGCAACACATCACATTTACGATGCCTAAGCGATACTGGGCTTTTTTTCTATTCAATCGTGAATTGCTCAACATTATATTCAGGACTGCCGCGAATACCCTTTTAGAGACTGCAAAAAAGAAAGGCCTTGTCATCGGTATCTTTGCCGCTTTGCATACCTTTGGTCGAGACCTGAAGTGGAACGTCCACATCCACATTTCAGTCACACGTGGTGGCTTCGATGAAAAACATGAATCTTGGCGTGATATTTATTTTAAGCTCAAAGTGATTATGCCAATGTGGCGCTATGCAGTTACTGATCTGCTAAGACAAACCTACAAAAAAGGTCAACTAATAATCCCAGATGAATACCAAGACGAAATAACTGACCTAACAACATTCAACACATTTTTGAACGCTGAATATCAAAAATATTGGAAGGTGCATTTTGCTCAGCCTAAAGACAATCACCTACATAATGTCGATTACTTAGGCCGGTATATTAAGCGGCCGGCACTCGCCAATGCTCGCCTAGAGCATTATGATGGCAATTGAGTTATTTTCCGATATTTGGACCATAAGACTAAACAACAAAAGCTAAAGAAAGAAGGCATCGGCGACTTTTTTGATCGGCTCACCCAACACATCCCTGATAAATTTTTTAAAATGATTAGATATTATGGATTTTTAAGTTATCGCATTCGGGCAGTTATGTTGCCAAAAATCTATGATTTGGTTGATCAAACTATTGAGGGCTACAAAGAAACTTCATTTGCTGCTCTAATGAAAAGTAATTTTGGCTATGACCCTCTTGAATGTGTTTTATGTGGCAGCCAACTGAGAAGAACAGGCACTCGATTTGGCTTAAACCTTCATGACAAATGGAAGTATTATGAGGCGTTAGCAACCAGTAGATTTATGGGCACTGTTGCAAAAAAT
>NZ_AMFF02000130.1 GCF_000297215.2 Piscirickettsia salmonis LF-89 = ATCC VR-1361 | reverse complement strand
AGCTGCTATTTCTTTGAGATCACGGTAAGATAAGGCATAGCGGCCATACCAACGCACCAGCCAAAGAATGATCTCACCGGAATAATGCTTCCTATTTTGAAAGGGTTGATTCTTACTTAAATTCGTTTACGTCTACCTGTATCAACCCCCCATAAGTGAGACAGTTTAAAACTGGAATTATCCCTCTGTTTTTGTCGAAATTTTTTCTAACTGTTTTTCACGTTTCTCAGCAAATGTGTCTGGTGAAAGATTCTTTAAAGATTGATGTGGTCTGATCGTATTATATTCAACGATCCAGTCATCGCTAAGTTTCTGAACTTGCTGCAATGAAGTAAATTGATTGCAATCTAAAATATCACCACGATAAGTGCGGTTAAATCGTTCAATATAACCATTTTGAGCAGGTTTTCCTGGTTGTATCCGACGCAGTTGAATTCCATGCCCTTCAGCCCATTCTTGGAAATGGGAAGAAATGAATTCAGGCCCATTGTCAGTCCGCAGCATTTCAGGGTAGCCATGCACTTTGCACCACTCATCAAGTTTGGATGTGACAAAAACAGCAGGCATTGAAAAATCGATAGCGATGCCTAAAGCCTTACGGTTGTAATCATCAATGAGGTTCATCGTTCTAAATTTCGTACCGCTCAGAAGGGCGTCACTCATAAAATCTAATGACCAACAAACATTTTTGTAGATAGGCTGAAATAAATATTCAGGCTCGTTTTTGACGTAGTGATGCTTTGGTTTACAGCTTATGTTTAAGCCCATTTCAATATAGACTCGACGAATGCGCTTATGGTTCCAAGGCTTACCTTTGTTTTTTAAATATGCGACCATTTTGTCGCAACCCCAGCGTTTGTGTTTGCTCGCTAACGTCTTTAGCTCTGAAATTATTTCAGCATTATCAGATTGATGCTGTTTTTTTCGGTAATAGCTTGCTCTTGGAAGAGTGACTAAATTACAAGCAACCACGAGGCTTAGCTTATGTTCATCTTTGAGGTAAGTAGCGAGCATTCGTTTATCCTCTATATCGGTAGCTTTTTTTCCACAACATCTTTCAAAGCCTCAATTTCTATTTGAGAATCAGCATACATTCTCTTAAGTTGCTGGTTCTCTTTCTCTAATTGTTTTAGCCTTTTTAGCTGAGAGATATCCATTGCCCCATAACGTTCTTTTAAGGTGTAATACGTGCTAGTTGAGATTCCGTAGTCTCTTGCTGTGGTTTCTATATCTGCTCCAGCCTCAACACGCTTAAGCAACTCTACGATTTTTGATTCACTTAATTTGCTCTTTTTCATATGCTCTCCTGTTTGAAAATGTTAACAGAAGATTCCAGTTATGAGTTGTCTCATTTTAAGGGAGGGTTACCGAAGTACATGCACTTCAGCACATTCTTGGAAATGAGAAGATATGTATTCAGGCCCATTTTCAGTCCGCAGGATTTCAGGGTAGCCATACACTTTGCACCAGT
>NZ_AMFF02000129.1:3242-28389 GCF_000297215.2 Piscirickettsia salmonis LF-89 = ATCC VR-1361 | reverse complement strand
TTGTATTTTTTAACCTACTGATAGTATGTCAGAAACTGTTGATCGAGCGCTATAATAGCATGGGCATAGGCTCTTTTTATTACCCAGGCTACAATCAAATTTATACCACTCAATATGGGGACAATAGAACGTATTATGATTTAAAAAATTCTAGGTTCCTTATAATATATGAACCTAGCAAGCTAAAATGGGGCCTGAAATGTTTAGCAGATACTAGTAGTGGTTCGAGACCATGGCAGTGGACTTATTTTGCAGACTGTCCTATATTTCCAGATACTGCTGTCCATAGAACAATGGACTGGTCTCTTGTTTACACTGACAAGATATCCGTTGATCCTATATTTTCTGTAAGACTTAAAAATAAAAATGGCTACTTTTTACATGTTAGTTTTGGCTACTATTTTGGTTGTTTTTATGGTGAAAAAGATAAGGGACCGGCCGTACATCCAGATGATCGGACTACTTATTTTTCCTTCACTAAACGATATGGAGTATGTATTGTCAGAGAGTACGAGTGCTCTTGTGTGGACCCAGTTACTAAAAGAAGTAAATCATGCCCTAAAATTGGTTGGGAGTACTGTAATGAACCTAACCATACGAGGACTAGAGATCATTATATGGATAATGATGATACTGAACAACGTTATATTGATGAATTATAGCTATTGCCCTTATGTTGATTAACAAGGAATGCATTTACATAACCATGTCGCCCGCTTAGCGGGCTATTTTTTGATATTTCATCAAAGCAATCAATAAGATGCACTATCTTCTATTATTTTAGTTGTTTGACTTAGCTTAATAAGCTTTGTTAAAGTAAGCCGGCGTTAGAATAAAAATTCTAAAAATCTTACGGAGAGAGTTTTCATGATGAAAAAAATATTAATTGCTGCAAGTGTTACAGCTGCCTTGGGTTTATCTGGAACAGCAATCGCTGGTGGTGGCCCTTTAAGTATGCCAGCAGGCCATAGTATTTATGTAGAAGGTGCTTTAGGTTATGTTAATCAGCAAGACTTGCCAGATTTAGCACTAGTATCAAGAGATGATAAAAATATTGGCGGTCGTGTGGCAGTTGGCTACATGTATGATATTGATCCAATGTGGGGCATCGGTGCTGAGCTAGGCTGGGGTTACTATGGAAAAACTGAGTATAGTTTTGGGGGAGAATCATTTAATGTGAAGTCAACTGCTTGGGATATTTCTGCTGTAGGCACTTGGCATATTAATCCTCAGTTTGATCTTTTTGCTAAAGCGGGTATGGCGTATGAAGATCTTAATGGAAGTTTGACATTGAATGGACAAACTATTAGTGGAGATAATAAAGAGTGGAAACCGCTGTTAGCCATAGGAGCTGGTTATAATTTTACACCTAATTTGCAGGTTAACCTAACTTATACCCATATTTTTGGTGATGATCTGAGTTCTAATAATATTGGTGACAATGATGTGGCTACAATTAATTCGGTCTTATTAGGTCTGCGTTATACATTCTAGGATAATTTAGTATTATTTTTTAAAATTAAAAGCCTACAATCGTAGGCTTTTTTGTGATCTAAGGATAATTTATTTTGATTAATCGCTGGTATGCTTGAGATTATATAAAAATTATAGAGCAGACGACTTGTTTTTTAATTATATTTTCTATAATTGGTGTTGGCACATTAATTTTATCTTAATGGAAAAGACCTTATGTTTTTTTTCTAAAAGCTTATAACATCAGGCTTAATGCTGGGTAGTTGACTTTATTTTTCAAACCTTTCATCATGACCTTACGATTAAAAAAACAATCTAGTTAAGAGAGAGTGGTTATGATTAAAAAAACATTGCTTGCTGCTGCTGTTATCGGTTGCATGGGTGCAACTGCAGTCGCTTTTGCGCAAACGGGTGTATATGTTGAAGGTCAAGCAGGTTATACCTTACAGCGTAAATTAGGTTTATCTGGTGGTACAGATAAAGACCGTAATAAAATCGGTGGCCGTGTTGCTGTCGGTTATAATTATGATATTAACGATATGTTTGGTTTGGGTGCAGAGCTAGGTTATGGCTATTATGGCAAGACTAGCTTTAAGGTTGGTGGAGTTGATAAAGATTACAAGTCAACAGGAATAGATGTTGTTGTTGTGCCAACATGGCATATTAACTCACAGTTTGATGTGTTTGCAAAAGCAGGTTTGATGCGTCAAAAGCTTTCCGGTGATGCAATCGGTGATACGGGCACCAAAGTGTTGGCAGGCTTAGGTGGGGGCTATAATCTAACACCGGCTTTGCAGGTGAATTTAACGTATCAGCATGTCTTTGGTGAAGATATGGATAATGGGACAACCCAAGGTGTGCCTAGCATTGATAGTGTGTTTGCTGGAGTTAGATATACATTCTAAATACTAATTGCAGTAACTTGTACATTATGTATTGTTTATTTATAGATCTTCGAGAGTGAAACAGCCTGCAGTTGCAGGCTTTTTTTTATACGCTAGAATAAGGGCGGTTATTTTGATATTGAGTGGCAAAGTCGGGTGGAAGAATAATGAAAATCTTAGCCTTAGAAACAGCAACTGAAGCATGTTCCGTTGCTTTACAAATAGATAATGAGGTGATCGTAGATCACCGTATCGCCCCACGCCAACATACTGAGTTGGTATTACCTATGATTAAAGAGATTTTAGCGCAGGTAGGTATTCAAGCCAAAGAGTTAGATGCGGTTGCTTTTGGTCGCGGTCCAGGCGCCTTTACAGGTGTGCGCATTGCGTGTGGTCTTGCGCAAGGTTTAGCATTAGGTGCAGAGGTACCGCTTATTTCAGTATCCACATTAAAAGTTTTGGCGCAAGGAGCTTATCGCCAATATGGCTCGAGGAAAGTGATCACCGCAATTGATGCACGTATGGGTGAGGTGTATTATGCCGGATTTGAAATTGATCAAAAGCAGTGTGCTCAAGAATTGATTATAGAGAGAGTGTGTGTGCCTGATCATATTGAGTTGCCTATAGATGAAACAAGGCAATGGTATGGCGCTGGTACTGGCTTTGCAAGTTACTCGCAAGTACTTAATGAACGGTTAGGTCATATTTTGATAAACGTGGTTAATGATGCACTGCCTCATGCGATGGATATTTTGCCAATAGCATCTAGTTTATGGGTACAGGGAAAAACGATTGCATTAGAAGATGCTCTGCCTGTTTACTTGCGTGATAATATTGCTAAAAAATCAACGAAATGCTTGTTTTAAATTAGTGAAATTTGACTTTAAAATTTTATTGTACTTAGCTTAAAGTTAAGAATCTAAAAAGGGATGTTTATGTCTGTGCTTGGGCTTGCCCACTCATCTTATTTTCCAGTAGTGCAGACTTCTGCTACTCAGGTGCGTGGAGTGGTAGTTACTTCGGTTCAAAAGCAAAGGCAAGATAATCATCAACAACATGAGAACTATGCAAATTATCAATATTGGCAAGTTCAGCCTAACCTTCATTCAGAGCGTGCTGTCGCAGCATATCAACAGTGTGTATCTAATAAAGAAAAAGAGCAAGAGCATGGCGTGAGCCAGATTGCTCGTGTTGACTTGTACGCTTAATGTCTTAATTTTGTAAGGTATGATGATGAGAATATGGTCGGTAATATATAAAAGACCCTCTGTTTTTTATATATCTTTATATAAAGAGTTGGGAGAAAAATTGAGTGCCATCGGTTAATAATGGCTGAAGGTACTGGCCAAAAATTCCTGAAGCAACGAGCAAAATGATGAGAGTAAAGCCAAGAAAAGAAAGGCGTTCATAATAGTAAGCAAGTTGAGTTGGCAGAAGACTGCTGATAACATGGCTGCCATCCAAAGGTGGGATCGGCAATAAGTTTAAAGCGATTAAAATAATATTAATTTGAATGCCTACAAGACTCATTGCGTAGAGTACAGGGGAGTGTGCTCTTGTTATTGCAAATAAAGCAGACCAGATAAAAAGAAAGATAAAGTTTATGGCAGGACCTGCGATGGCGACTAAGGCACTGTCACGCCGTGGGGAATATAGCTGGCTGTAATTGACTGGTACAGGCTTTGCCCAGCCAAAAATAAAACCACCGGCTAGGTAAAGTAGCACTGGAACTAATATGGTACCGACAGGGTCGATGTGAGCAAAGGGATTCAAGCTTAAACGCCCTTGTTGAGCAGCCGTTGGATCACCCAAGAGTTTTGCCATATAGCCATGGCCGATTTCATGGAAGATAATTGCAGTTAGGATGGGAATCACCAGAATAAGGGCTGTATTTAAATGTTCTATCATGTTTTGTTAATCTTTATCCGTTAGCTTGAGGGTCAAACACATAGCTAAGATAGCACTTTTCAGGCATGCTTGTGTATGAATAGGTGCATTTAAAAATAAGGTCAGTTTGATGAAGCAAGCATTTAGTTTAGTTATTACTGCTGTAATTGGTATTGGAGTGGGTGCGGCGGTGATGCATGCAACAGATACAAATAACATGGCGATAAAAAAGGCAGAAATTGAGAAACGGCAGCCGACTATCGCTGCAGCCAGCTCAGTGATGGCAAAAGATTTGGTGATGAAAATTACTCAGAATCAATTTGATGTAAGTAATGAATTTGATGCAGGCTTCAATATTAAAGGCTTTGTGATTAAGCCAAAACATGAGGGCCAGCCGTTAGTCATCTATGCAAATGACTCGGGTCAATTCGCTTTTTTTGGTACTTTATTTGATCAAGATACTAATAATTTAACGGCAAGCTATGTTAATAAAAATATTCAGCCTAAGGTTGCAAGTCAATTACTTCAAGAGGCAGCTAAGACGCACTGGTTCTTGGAGGGTAAAGAAGATGCGCCTCACCAAATTTATTTGGTTGCTGAGCCTAATTGTTCGATTTGTCATATATTTTATAAAAATTTACAGCCTTACATACAACGTGGCCAGTTATCGATTCGTTGGATTATGGTTGCTTTTTTAAAACAGGATAGTGAGGGGAAAGCGGCAGCAATCTTATCTGCTAAGAACCCAGCGGCTTTATTGGTGCAAGATGAAAAAACATTTGATCTAAAAACAGAAAGCGGTGGAATAGCACCTCTGGCTGAAAATGATATTTCTATAGCTGTAAAGATGGCATTAAAAAAGAATATGGCATTTTTTGAGAAAAATGGTATGCAAGGCACACCTGTGGTGATTTATAAGAACAAGCAGGGTGAAAGTCAGGTGCTACCTGGTTATCCACGTGAGAAATTAGAGGCTTTTGTTGATAATATAGGTAAACTGCCAGTGAAAAGCAACAAAGCTTAGCTCTAGCTTTTGTTAGTATAAGGACTGTATAGAGATTTATAAGATTTTAAAATGAGGGTGTAACAAGGGGTATGAATTAACTACCCCTTAATAAGTCGGTTAGCTTTTAGCTTTCTGGTGCCGGCTCTCTGGGTGGGCAGTGATATGTTTTAATGACTTTACCTTCTGGAGTGATGGCTTCAAGAATAATTGGAAAGTTCCACAGGCGGTAGACATGCTTGAGCATTTCGTGTGCACTTTTATTATCGAGTGGCCGTCGATTATTCATTAGGTGCCTTAAGACTAATGAGCGATTGCCGCGCAAATCAACATTATAGACTTGAATACGTGGCTCTAGATTGCCTGGGTTATATTGTTCAGAGATGGTTTGACGCACTTTACGGTAGCCTTGTTCGTTATGAATCGCCGTAATTTCAAGCTCATTATCTTCATCATCGTCTAGGATACAAAATAGCTTCATATCTCGCATGACTTTTGGTGAAAGATATTGAGCAATAAAGCTTTCATCTTTAAAATTACGCATAGCGAACTCAATAGATTCTCGCCAGTCCTTTCCTGCAATATTTGGGAACCAATAATAATCCTCGTCAGTTGGCTCTTCGCAGATACGGCGGATATCACTCATGATATTAAAGCCAATGGAGTATGGATTAATGCCACTATAATAAGGGCTGTTATAGGGGGGCTGATAAATAACACTGGTATGTGAGGTAAGAAACTCAAGCATAAAGCCATCGTTAACTAGTCCTTCAGCATACATTTCATTAAGAATGGTGTAATGCCAAAAACATGCCCAGCCTTCATTCATCGCTTTGGTTAAGCGCTGTGGATAAAAATATTGCGCCATTTTACGGACAATGCGTACGAGTTCACGCTGCCAAGGTTCCAGCAAAGGCGCATTTTTTTCAAAGAAATAGAGTAAATTATCTTCAGGTTCTTCAGGAAAGCGCTTCTTTTTATTGTCTTGTGCTTCTTCATCTTTTTTTGGAATTGTTCGCCAAAGCTCATTGATTTGGTACTGCAGGTGTTCTTCACGTTTAATTTGGCGCTCTCGCTCTTCAGCGATAGACAGTTTGTTCGGGCGACGATAGCGGTCAATACCATAATTCATTAAGGCATGACAGGAGTCGAGAATTTCTTCAACAGCATTAATGCCATGCTTTTCTTCGCATTCGCGGATATATTTTTTTGCGAAAACAAGATAATCTATGATTGCATCTGCATTTGTCCAGGTTTTAAAAAGATAATTATTTTTAAAAAAAGAATTATGGCCATAGCAGGCGTGAGCAATAACGAGAACTTGCATAGCAATGGTATTTTCTTCCATCAGATAGGAAATGCAGGGGTCAGAGTTAATAACAATCTCATAGGCTAACCCCATTTGGCCACGGCGATACGTTTTTTCTGTTGAAAGAAAGTGTTTGCCATAAGACCAGTGATTGTAGTGAATAGGCATACCCGATGAGGCATAAGCATCCATCATTTGTTCAGCAGAAATAATTTCAATTTGATTAGGATAAGTATCGAGTTTAAACTTTTCATGAGCAATACGCTTGATTTCGCGGTCGTATTTTTCTAAAAGTTCAAATGTCCATTCCGATGATTCAGAGAGGTAATTTTCTTTTTTGCGTGCTGTTTTCGATGTGGCTGCTTTTTTGCCTGCCTTGTTTGGTGATTTTTTTTGAGATTTTTTATCTTCTGCTTTTGTAATTGTCATGCCGCTTGCCTTTTAAAAAGTTTTCTAAAGACAGGATAAATGTCTTTTACACTATCAATATTTTGCATGGAAAAATGCGGGCAAGCTTCGCTCACCTCTAGATAGGCATCCCATAAGCTTTGATGGTGACGAGACATAATTTCAGTGTAAGCAAAGTATTGAACATGAGGCATAATGTGAGTGAGTAACAAGTCGCGACAGCGAGGCGAATCACTATTCCAGTTATCACCATCTGAGGCTTGAGCACCATAAATATTCCACTCAGAAGTAGGGTAACGCTCAGCCATCACATCTTTCATTAATTCAAGTGCGCTTGAAACAACGGTGCCTCCGGTTTCTCGTGAATAGAAAAACTCTTCTTCATCGACTTCTTTTGCTGAGGTATGATGTCGAATAAATACAACATCAATATGCTCATATGTCCGATTTAAAAATAAATACAGTAAAATAAAAAAACGTTTGGCGATGTCTTTTTTTGCTTGGTCCATGGACCCTGAGACATCCATTAAGCAAAACATAACTGCCTGTGTGGTGGGTTTTGGTTGCTTGACACGAGAATGGTAGCGCAGATCAAAGCTATCGATAAAGGGAATGCTTTTAATTCTTTTTTTAAGGAATTGGATATCTTGTTTTATTTGAATAACGTTATTGTTATCATCGCCAGTACGTTCATCCTCAGCTCTTGTGCTTTTATTATCATTTTGGTTTTCTTGTTGTAACTTTTCTTCGAGCAGGTCAATTTCTTCCCGATAGGGGCCGGCTAAGGCAATACGACGAGCGAGTGCATTTCTAAAGGAGCGCACAATACTGATACTAGGAGGGGTTCCTGTGACACTAAAGCCGGCGCGAACAGAGTCAAAGACTTCTGTTTTGCCAACTTTTTGTTTGGTTAAATTAGGCAGTTCTAAGTCTTCAAAAAATAGCTCAAGGAATTCATCGCGAGAAATTTCGAAGCCAAAATCATCTTCGCCTTCACCGCTATCGCTGGCATTGCTGCCTCGCCCACCCGCACCGGCTTGTGGACGTTTGACGCGGTCACCAGCAATAAACTGGTCATTGCCTGGGTGAACTATTTCACGCCGGCCACCTTCACCATGATGAAAATGCGGCTCAGAGAGATCTTTTGCTGGGATAGATACTTTTTCACCACTTTCAAGGTCTGTGATGGAGCGCCCTGATACTGCATCAGCAACAGCACGCTTTATCTGTTGTTTAAAACGGCGAATAAAGCGCTGGCGGTTAACCGCACTTTTATTCTTGCCATTTAAACGTCGGTCAATAAATTGTGACATAGACGCTCCTTATCGTATTGTTTATGAAGATTTGCGGACGCGTAAGTACCATTCACACAGTAAGCGGACTTGCTTTTCTGTATAGCCTTTTTCAGTCATGCGGTTGACAAAATCCTTATGTTTCTTCTTATCTTCAACAGAAGATTTTGCATTAAACGAGATAACGGGTAGCAGTTCTTCAGTATTTGAGAAGATTTTTTTCTCGATAACTGCCCGCAATTTTTCATAACTTGTCCAGTCTGGATTTTTGCCTTTATTATTTGCACGGGCACGCAAGACAAAATTAACAATTTCATTTCTGAAATCTTTTGGATTGCTAATACCTGCAGGCTTTTCAATTTTTTCTAGCTCTTCATTTAAAGATTGGCGGTCTAGAATTTCTCCGGTATCTGGGTCACGGAATTCTTGATCTTGAATCCAATAGTCAGCATAAGTGACATAACGATCAAAAATATTTTGTCCGTATTCAGAATATGATTCAAGATATGCGGTTTGGATTTCTTTGCCAATAAATTCGATATATTGGGGAACCAGGTAGCCTTTAATATAAGATAGGTAGCGCTCAGCAATTTCTGAAGGGAATTGTTCTTGTTCGATTTGAGTTTCTAAGACATAGAATAAGTGCACTGGGTTAGCCGCAACTTCAGTATGGTCAAAATTAAAGACTTTGGAGATAATTTTAAAGGCGAAGCGTGTTGACAGCCCGGTCATTCCTTCATCCACGCCAGCGTAATCACGATATTCTTGGTACGACTTAGCTTTAGGGTCCGTATCTTTTAGGTTTTCACCATTATAGACTTTCATTTTTGAATAAATGCTTGAGTTATCTGGCTCTTTAAGGCGAGAGAGTACAGAAAATTGTGCCATCATCTCCAAGGTCCCAGGTGCGCATTGAGCGCCTCTTAAAGAGCTTGAGTTAACCAGCTTTTCATAGATTTGCTTTTCTTCCGATAACCTTAGGCAATAAGGGACTTTAACAATAAAAATACGATCTAAAAATGCTTCATTATTACGATTGCCTTTAAAAGATTGCCACTCTGACTCATTCGAATGGGCCATGATGATGCCGTCAAAAGGAATAGCGGCGATGCCTTCGGTGCCATTATAATTGCCTTCTTGTGTTGCCGTTAATAAAGGATGCAAGACTTTAATAGGAGCTTTGAACATCTCAACGAATTCGAGTAGGCCGCGGTTAGCTAAGCATAAACCACCGGAATAGCTATAGGCATCTGGATCGTTTTGTGAATACCGTTCAAGCATGCGAATGTCTACTTTCCCAACAAGTGATGATATGTCTTGGTTATTTTCATCACCAGGCTCAGTTTTAGTCACCGCGATTTGGTCACGTACGGATGGCCATATTTTAACTACTTTAAATTTACGGATATCGCCATTGTACTCATGTAAACGTTTACTCGCCCAAGGAGACATGCTTTTACCAAGATAGCGTTGAGGAATGCCATATTTTTCTTCGAGTAATTCACCGTCTTCTTCTGCTGAAAATAAGCCTAGAGGTGACTCATTAATGGGCGAGTCCTTAATTGCATAAAATGGCACTTTCTCGATGAGTGATTTTAATTTTTCAGCAAGAGACGATTTGCCACCACCGACAGGACCTAATAAATAAAGGATTTGTTTTTGCTCTTCTAAGCCTTGAGCTGCATGACGAAAATAGGCGGCGATTTGCTCAATGACTTCTTCCATGCCATAAAAGTCTTTAAAAGCAGGGTAACGCTTAATTACTTTATTAGCAAAAATACGGCTTAATGTCGGGTCGTTACGTGTATCAATAAATTCTGGTTCTCCAATTGCCATAAGCATCCGTTCTGAAGCATTTGCATAAGCAAGAGGGTCTTCTTTGCAAAGTTCTAAGTATTCCTCGATAGTGATTTCTTCTTGACGTTGAGATTCATAACGATCGGAGAATTGGCTAAAAATATCCATATGCGCTTCCTCGCAGCTCCCTTCTTGACCAACATTGCTGTTTTTAATGTTGATGCAAAATGAGTGGTTAAACTAATCCTATCTATTACAATATTCGTATACGACGGATGATGAAGCAAGGTTTTTTTCCACTCAATGTAATCAAGTTAGCTAAAAATGAAAGTAAGAAAGATAACTTAGGAGGCCAAATGCCAACGACTCGCTTTTATTTGAATCTTTCATACGAACAAGTGATGCGTTATTACCAGGGCCAAGCAGGCATTGTTTATGTGCAAGATATTTATGGGCGCCGAGTACAGTTCCCTGCGAATCTATTGCGGCAGCTTGTTAATTGTCAAGGGGTCTATGGCTTATTTGAAATAGAATACTCAGTGGATGGTAAGTGCGTTGCAGTAAAAAAAATAACATCATAATTGTTTATAAAAGGTTTTAAAACGCTAGTGGGAAGCGTATGATTCAGCTTTAGAACTAATAGAATTAGATATTAAAAACATAAGGGTGAAACATGACTCGGTTGGTCACTGATAATGTAACAGATATAGTTGAGAATGTTGTAACACTTGTTAATGAAAAGGTTGCAGAAAAACAAGCACCCATAGTCGCTGAGTTTGTGCGGCAGCTTTATAATGTCGTTTCCTATGAAGACTTAGCCTCAAGAGACATTGTTGATTTATATGGTGCGGCAATGTCACATTGGAATTTTATTTATCAGCGCAAAGCCAAAGAAGCAAAAGTGCGGGTTTATAACCCAAATTTTGAGCAGCATGGCTGGCAGTCAACGCATACTGTGATTGAAGTCGGTTATGATGACATGCCGTTTTTAGTTGACTCATTGAGCATGGTGCTGAATCGTCGCGGAGTGACAATTCACCTGGTCATTCATGTTGGTGGAATGAAGTTCCAGCGCAATGATAAACATCAAATTACCAAAGTACTGCCTTGGACAAAAAATAATCGTGTCAAGGATGTGACAACCGAGGCACCGATTTATATTGAAATTGACCGTCAGATCGATGATGAAGTGCTTGAGTCTTTGAAAAAAGAATTATTACAAGTCTTACATGATGTTTCTGTTTCTGTTGAAGACTGGCCAAAAATGCGTGAAGCGTGTTCTGGTATGGTCGAAGAGCTTAACAAAAATGCTAAAGCGATTGATGCCGATGAATTAAAAGAGTCTATCGAATTTTTAAGGTGGGTGCACAATAATCACTTTACTTTTTTGGGCTGTTGTGATTATGAGCTATCTGGTAAGCCTGGTGAGGAAGTGCTTCGTGCTATTGAGGGGACAGGCTTGGGGGTGCTACGGGACCGTTCATCTGCGGATAAGCGTGATATTTCAGCCCTGCCGCCTGAAGCGCGTGAGATTTCTTTATCCGTTTCACCGCCTTTAATTGTTGCTAAAACCAGCTCACGGGCGACGGTTCATCGCCCAGCCTATACCGATTTTATTGGTGTGAAGTGCTATAGTGACAAGGGTAAATTGATTGGTGAACGTCGCTTTATCGGTTTATATACCTCAACGGCCTATAACAGTAACCCAAGAACGATTCCATTGTTACGCTTAAAAGTTGAGCGGATTTTGGAGCGCGCAGGTTTTCCTGTTCAAGGTCATGCAGGTAAAGCATTACTCAATATTCTAGAGACTTTTCCGCGGGATGACTTATTGCAGGCGCCGGATGATGAATTATTTGAGATGGCCTCCGGCATTTTACACTTGCAAGAACGTCAACGTATTCGTTTATTTATGCGTCGTGATACTTATGGGCGTTTTTACTCGTGTTTGGTTTATTTACCACGTGATCGCTTTAATTCACGTTTACGCCATAAAATGCAAGATATTTTAATAGAAGAGCTCAATGGCCAGTCTTCTGAATTTACAACATTATTTTCAGAATCAGTTCTTGCTCGTATTCATATTATTATCCGGGTAAAACCCACAGATGGTGCGCTTGATATTAATTTAAAAGAACTTGAGCAAAAGCTGATCGGTGCAGCGCGTGAGTGGTCTGATGATTTGCATGATGTGCTTGTTGAGCGTTTTGGTGAAAGTAAAGGTGCTTTACTTGCAAGAAAATACAGCGAAGCTTTTCCTTTGGCTTATCAAGAAGACTTTATGGCACGCACCGCCGTTGTTGATGTCGAACATGTTGAGGACATTATTAAAGGCAAAGAAATTGCCATGAGCTTTTATCGTCGTCTTGAAGAATCTTCTTCACGGTTACGGTTTAAAGTATTTATTCAAGACGAGCCAGTCGAGCTCTCCATTGTTTTGCCTATGTTGGAAAATATGGGCTTGCGTGTATTAGGTGAACGCCCTTATGAGCTTAAAATGCAAAAAGGCGCGACGACGGTATGGATCTCTGATTTTACTCTAGAGCAGGACACTGCTGGTGAGCTTGATGTTGATCGTCTACGTGAGTCTTTTCATGAAATGTTCTTGCAGCTTTGGTATGGCAAGGTTGAAAATGATAGTTTTAATCGCTTAGTTGTGAATGCTGGCCTTTCTTGGCGAGAAATTACGTCGATTCGTGCTTATGCTAAGTATTTATTGCAAACGGGCTTTAAGTTCAGTCAGCCCTACATGGAAGATACCTTTAATGAGCATCCGAAAATTGCCAAGCTGATTGCCTCAGCATTTGAAGCACGCTTTCACCCACAAAAAAATAATTCAGATAATTTTAATAAAATAGAACAAAAAGTTTTAAAATTATTAGATGATGAAGTGACTAATTTAGATAAAGATACAATTTTGCGGCGCTTTCTAGATTTAATGAAAGCGACGCTAAGAACGAATTTTTATCAAAAAACAAATGACAGTCAGATGAAAGATTATGTTTCTTATAAATTTTCACCTGATTTAATTCCTGATTTGCCCTTGCCTCGACCGGCATATGAAGTGTTTGTTTATTCACCGCGTGTTGAAGGGGTGCACTTGCGTGGAGCGAAAGTTGCACGGGGTGGCTTACGTTGGTCTGATCGCCGTGAAGATTTCCGTACAGAAATTTTAGGCCTAATGAAAGCACAGCAGGTGAAAAATTCAGTGATTGTTCCACAGGGGGCAAAAGGAGGCTTTGTTCCGAAAAACCTGCCGGAAGGGAGTCGTGATGAGGTGCTTAAAGAAGCCATTGCTTGTTATAAAATCTTTATCAGTGGCTTATTAGATATCACTGATAATTTAAATAGTGGTGATATTGTCAAGCCTGTTGATGTTGTACGCTATGACGAAGATGACCCTTATTTAGTTGTTGCGGCTGATAAGGGCACGGCGACATTTTCTGATATTGCCAATGGAGTTGCGCGTGATTATGGTTTTTGGTTAGATGATGCCTTTGCTTCTGGAGGAAGTGTTGGCTATGACCATAAAAAAATGGGCATTACCGCACGGGGAGCGTGGGAGTCAGTCAAGCGTCACTTCCGTGAACACTTAAGTATCGACTGTCAAACGACAGATTTTACTGTCGTTGGTATTGGGGATATGGCAGGAGACGTATTTGGTAATGGTATGCTGCTAAGTCGCCATATTCGCTTAGTGGGTGCATTTAACCATATGCATATTTTTATTGATCCTACTCCAGATTCGGCGACGAGCTATGCTGAACGCCAGCGTTTATTTGAGTTGTCTGGGTCGACTTGGGCAGATTATAACTCTAAGTTAATTTCAAAAGGTGGGGGTGTTTTTAAACGTTCGGCAAAATTCATTCGCCTGACTCCTGAAATTAAAGAATTACTCGGGGTTGATGATGATGTGATGATTCCAAATGATGTGATTAAAGCCTTGTTAAAGGCAAAGGTTGACTTGGTTTGGAATGGAGGGATTGGCACATATGTTAAATCGACTAAAGAAAATGATGGTGATGTTGGTGATCGTGCAAATGATAGTGTGCGGGTTAATGCCAGTGATTTAAATTGTAAAGTGGTTGGTGAAGGGGGTAATTTAGGTTTAACTCAACGCGCTCGTATTGAGTTTGGCTTAAAAGGTGGTGCGTGTTATACCGACTTTATTGATAACTCTGCCGGTGTTGATTGTTCTGACCATGAAGTTAATATCAAAATTTTGCTAAATGAGATTGTTGCCAATGGTGATATGACAGAAAAGCAACGTAATGAACTGTTAGCTCAGATGACAGATGAAGTGGGCGAGCTATGTTTACATAATAATTATCGTCAAACGCAAGCGATTAATGTGGCAGTGAGGCAAGGCATTGAGGCTTTAGATTTATATGTTCGGCAGATTCGTGATTTAGAACGTCAAGGGCATTTGAATCGGGAAATTGAATTTTTACCGGATGATGAAGCCTTACAAGAGCGTAAAGCAGAGCAAAAAGGCTTAACCTTTGCCGAGTTTGCGGTTGTTCTGGCATATAGCAAAAATGTGCTCAAACAAGAGCTAGTTGCTTCTGATGTTGTTGACGACCCTGCATTTTTTAAATGTTTAGAAGCGGCTTTTCCTCAAGTGTTATGTAAATCTTACAGTAAACAAATGCGTGAGCATCGTTTGGCCCGTGAGATTGTTGCCACACAATTAGCCAATTCAATGACTAATTATATGGGTGTGACATTTGTTAGTCGTTTGCGTGATGAAACAGGTAGTCAGATTTCTGAAATCACGCGGGCTTATATGGTGGCGGCGCGTGTATTTGATGTTGATGGCACGTGGGCAGCCATTGAAGAGCTAGATGGTCAAGTTGATCCGAAGCTGCAGATGGAAATGATGCGTGAGGTTACTCGAGTGATTCGTCGGGGTACTCGTTGGTTTTTGCGTAATCGCCGTAAGAACTTGGATATTGTTAAAGCATCAACTCAGTTTTATTCTGAAGTTGAAGGCTTGTTTACCGCATTGCCAACCTTATTAGATGGTGAGGACGCGCAGTACTTTAATAATAAGCTGGCAAGCTTTATTGAAGAGGGCGTACCTGAACACTTGGCTATGAAGATGGCTGGGTTGCGCTTTATGTATTCTGCATTGGATATTGTTGAAGCGGCTAATATCCATAATTTTACTGTAGAGGAAGTAGCGCGAGTTTACTTTATCTTGAATCATCGCTTAAGTTTGGGTTGGTTCCGCTTTATTCTTGGTGAACATTTGGTGCAAAACTATTGGGAAGCACTTGCTCGAGCCGCCTTGCGTGATGATCTGGATTGGCAGCAACGTGGCTTGACTATCGGTGTGATGAGCTTTGAAGAGGGCTCTGATGAGATCAATGAGCGTTTAGATGGTTGGATTGCTGAATATGAGCATATGATTGATCGTTGGAATAGCATGGTGAGTGATTTGCGTGCGAGTAATGTTCGTGACTTTGTTATGTTTTTTGTCGCGATGCGTGAATTGATTGATATCTCGCAATCGACATCACAATCACAGCTTGAATTAGAGGCTGAAGCAGGTTCGAATTAACACCTGCTTTTATATTTTAATTTACTTGATAAATTTAAGCGCTAGTTCTAGCGCTTATTTTTTACTTATTTGGCGTAATAAAAAGTAACCTAAGCTGCCGGCAATAATTGATGCGATTAAAATACCAAGTTTGGCAGAGTTTAGTAATGTTGGTTGATTACTTAAAGCGAGGTCAGCAATAAATATAGACATGGTAAAACCAATGCCGGCAAGTAGACTTAAGGCAAACATATGGCGTAGTTGAATGCCCTGAGGAAGCTTTATTTGTTTTGCTTTTACTAGGCAAAAGACAGTGCCAAATATGCCGATGATTTTTCCTAAAATAAGCCCGAGAATAATTCCTATAGTTAAGGGTGAAGTTAAAGCATATTTCATATTTAAGTGGTTAAAAGAAATTCCTGCATTAATTAATACAAAAATAGGAACAATAATGAACATAACAGGCTTGTGTAGTGCATGCTCTAAGCGTTGTAATGGTGTTTTTGCATGGTGAATAAGGTCTTCTAGATAGTGTATTAATGCTTTTATATGTTCATTATTTTGTCCCTGATTTCTTAAAGCATTACTTTTCACTTCATCCAGTGTGTTTTGGGATAGTTTCGTAAAGTTTTTTGGTAAAGGTTTATTTTTTCCAGGAATGGTAAAGGCAAGCAAGACTCCAGCAACTGTAGCGTGAACACCAGATTTTAATAAAAAAAGCCATAAAATAGTGCCGATTATCAGATAAATAGAGAGTTTACGAATACCTGCTAAGTTTATTAATAATAAAATAACAAAGGAGAAGGCGGCATAAATTAGGTAGTCCGCTGCAATTTTTTTTGTATAAAAAAGAGCAATAACTGTGACTGCACCTAAATCATCGACAATGGCAATTGCGGTGAGCAGGATAATCAAGCTGCGGGGGATGCGGTTGCCCAGTAAGGACAAGACGCCTATGGCGAAAGCGATGTCCGTTGCCATGGGGATTGCCCAGCCTTTGGCTGCAATACCTGTTGAGTTTAAGCTGATGAAAATAAGTGCGGGGACAATCATACCACCGATTGCAGCACTGACCGGTAACAGTGCTTTATTAAATTGACTAAGCTCCCCTGCCATAATCTCACGTTTAATTTCAAGGCCGGCAAGAAGAAAGAAAATTGCCATTAAGCCATCATTTACCCAATGGTAGGTTGGCTTAATCAGTGTGTATTGGCCAATTTGAATGCCTAAGGGCAAATCATGTGATAGGGTATAAATAGGTTGTGTTAGTGGTAAATTTGCAGCGATTAAGGCAATTATAGTGCAGAGTATGAGTAATATACCGCCACTGGCCTGGTTGCTTAAGAAAAGTTCGAAAGTATCTTGGAATTTTCGTATTTGACGACTTAACATACAGTCACCTTAATTAATGATTGATTACTGAAAGTTTAAATTAGGCCTAGCGTATATCAATAGGCTTTTAACATCTTATTTTGTTATAGTTTATAGCAAATTATAAAAGGAGATAAAAGTGTTAATGAAAGTAAAGTGGTGGGTTAACCTCTTAGTCTCTTATCGGGTGATCCATGCATTTAAAACAGCACTTGCCTGTTTGATTGCTTTGATTGTTTTTCGTGCTTTTAATTTAGATCATGGTCAATGGGTGATTATTACTGTTGCTGTTGTTATGGGAGCACAGGTTACTGTGGGTGCCGCAGAAGATAAGTCAATTGCGCGTAGTGCTGCAACGGTGATTGGGGCGGTTGCTGCTGGCTTATTTTTGTTGACCGGCTGGGGCGGAAACTTTATTGCTGAAATGTTGATATTATTTATTGTTGCATTTGGCTTTGCTTATTTAGCAGGAAGTAAGCGCTACTCTTATGTTGGCGTATTGGGAACTGTAACATTTGCGATTATTGCGCTTACAGGCTCTATTAAACTTGGAGTGGCTGAAGGCATGTTAAGAGCTGTGGATGTTTTGATTGGGGTATTGATTAGCCTTGTTATTTCAAAAATATGCTTGCCCATTTATGCGCGGCGAGAGTTGTTACTTTCTATATCAGCAACATTAAGGGACTTAGTGCTGCTGTGTGAGGATAGTTTTTCTAAGCATACAGTTTTCACTCGACTTGAAAATTCAGCATTTGAAATAGACAAAATTGCTGTAATTAGTCAGTCTTTTGCTGAGCAAAATAAACTTGCTGAGGAAAGTAAGGCTTGGCTTGAGTGTAAAAAGCTATCTTTTGATTTGGGTTTATGTAAAGATAGCTTGGTTCAGTTAAAGCGAGTTTTTCGGCAGATTTTAGAAACCCGCTATAGCTTAAGTTTATCAAGGGACGATACCGTGTGGTTACGAGGCCATACTGATACACAGGCGCTTGCTCAGCATGTCATTGCATTATTGCATTGTTGGTCGGAGCAGCTTAAGTGTTACCCTGATCCTATTGAAGATGGATTTGTGTTTGATGACAATAAATTGGTTCGTTTGCGCCAGGTGATTCAGCAGCAAGCAGCGAATCAGTCTGCTCAACACCATATCCATCTTTATGCTTTTTTGCATAGCATGGAGCACCTTTGGGAAGAGTTGGTACGATTTAACTTTATACTTCAGCAAGCGCTGGTTAAGAATTAAAACGGTATTTAATATTTTAATTTAAAATTTATTAAATTATTTGGAGAAGAAATGTTTAAAGATAAACCACCTCATGGTGAGAAGGATGTAATTAATGATTTGGTTTTTTCGATTGTCAAAGAGCAAAAAACAAAACGGCGTTGGGGTATCTTTTTTAAGTTATTTTTTATAGCTTATATTGTATTTATAACAGCAACTTTTTTTGTGAATAAAAAAGAGTCGATGGTGAGCCTACCACACACGGCAGAAATTGATGTTTCCGGAGTGATTGCTGCGGGCACTGAGACAAGTGCAGATCATGTGATTCAGGGCTTACACAATGCATTTAAAAATTCACAGGTTAAAGGCGTTATTTTGAGAATTAATAGCCCTGGAGGATCCCCGGTACAGTCTGAGGAAATTTATAATGAAGTTCGTCGCTTAGAAAAAAAACACCCCGAAAAAAAAGTGTATGCAGTGTGTGAGGATGCATGTGCTTCAGGTGCTTACTATGTCGCATCAGCAGCACATGAAATTTATGCACAACCTGCAAGTCTTATTGGCTCTATTGGTGTGATTATGAATGGCTTTGGCTTTACTGAAGCGATGAAAAAGCTTGGAGTGGAATCACGAGTTTTAACTGCTGGTAAAAATAAAGGTTTTTTGGATCCATTTTCTCCTATGAGTGAAGAGCAAAAAGAATTTGCTTTGACTATGCTAAAAAGCGTGCATGAGGTCTTTATTGCTGATGTCAAACAAGGGCGGGGCAAACGATTGAAAAATAACCCAGAGATTTTTTCAGGGTTAGTTTGGACTGCCTTGCAAGCACAGAAGCTTGGCTTAGTCGATCATTTTGGTAGTTATCGTCAGGTTGCAGCCCAGGTGATCAAAGCACCTCAAATTGTTGACTATACCGTTAAGCCAGGACTGTGGGGTGAGTTGAGTCAGCGTGTTAGCACCATATTTACTCATGCATTGCACACTATGGCGGCTAATATCCATTTAAGTTAATACTTGTTAATTTTTATGCCTGTTAGTTGTATTGGATACTTAACAGGCTCTTTATATATGCTTTGTTATAGTCTTAGACTTTAGGCCAGCGGGTTAATCCCTTGGTTTTTTAAAAATTGCACGAGCTTGATTAAGGGTAGGCCAATTAAACTATTTGGGTCATCACCGACCATTTTTTCAAACAAGCTGATTCCTAAGCCCTCTGATTTAAAACTACCAGCACATTGATAAGGCTTTTCACGCTTTAAGTATGTCTCGATTTCTTGCGTACTTAGTTTGCGAAAGTGCACGCTAAAGGGCTCTACTGTAAGTTGAGATTCGCTGGTTGTGGTGTTTAGCAGACATAGACTGGTAAAAAAGGTCACTGCACGGCCACTGCAAGCACTAAGTTGCTTAATTGCATTATCGTGGGTGTATGGCTTACTTAGAATATGTTGATCCAATATAGCGGCTTGGTCTGAGGCGATAATCAGCTGCTGGTTACTTTGATAATGTTCAGCTACGGCATGGGCTTTTTCTTTTGCTAGGCGTTGGACCAGATCAGCAATATCCTCATGCTGATGTGGCGTTTCATCGATGTTGGGTGAGTATTGACTAAATTTTAGCCCTAAACGTTGTAATAGCTTTGCTCGATAAGGAGATGAAGAAGCCAAGACCAGGTGCATTTTTAAATTTCTCATGAAAAACTACTATAAATCAACTTTCGCTTTGGAGCGTCATTATAGGAGAGTTATTTGACTGAATCTATAGCAAGGGATGTTTATGTTGGCATCCAGCTTGATTCTGCTTTTATTAAATTAGTCATCTAATTTGTTATTTATTTGTTATTTATTTGTTATTTATTTGTTATTTATTTGTTATTTATTTGTTATTTGATTTTTTTAGGCGTTAGCTGCTTGATGAGTTCAGCTTTGATATCCAGAGTATGGCTAGTGAGGTGATTGACACAGTATTCGCCGAGTTTTTGGTAAAGTTCTGCGACCTCTGTATTTTTTATCTCGGCAATTGCTTGCTGGTGATTATTAATTGTTGAATGCTCTGCACGGGCAATTGGGCCGGTTAAAGCTTGTTGCGGCGAAAGGGTTTGTAAGTTATTGAGTGCGCTTTCTATCATAGTTAGAGAAATGTGTTTAGCGAAATCTGTGGCAAGGCCCGCATGTTCAAGTAACTGGCTAGCAAGATGGGAGAGCACATAAGTATAGTTATTGCTAAGGGCACATGCGGCATGATAGAGCGGTTTATTTGTGCTGCTAATCTCAAAAGGACTGGCTCCTAATGCGCTAAATAGCTGGGTTAACTTTTCAGTTGCTACTGGTGAGCCCTCGATACCACAAAGAGTGCCTGAATAGTTGAGTATTGCTTGTTCTGGTGAGGAAAAAGATAATACCGGATGGGCGCTGGCAATATGTGCTCCACGTAATTGAGCAGACATAAGAGTTTCTTCTGCGCTTAATGCACCTGAGCAATGGATAATGGTGCTGTTTTTAAATCTAACAGACTGGCTTAAAGTTAATTTTTCACAAATAGTCTTGATGTAAGCATCTGGGACGGTGAGTAGGTAAATGTTAGCAGAGCGTGTTTGATCAAGGTCATGAATGGCCTGGCCTGAGCCAATAAAGTGGCAAGCGGCTTTCGCATGTGCTTGTGTGCGACAGTAGACATCTTGGATGGTGGCAAGTTTTTTGTTATAAAGTAAATGCGCAAGTGTTTGGCCGACACGCCCCGCACCGATAATATTGACTAGAGGAAGTGTTTGCATGGTAATTTGCCTTTTATATTATGTTTATAAATGTTTATTTATGTATCGTTATAAATGTACGAGTAGTTATATCTAAAGCAATTTAGAATAAAAATCAAGGTGGTGGTCTGCTTTTGATGGAAAAGTCTCTGAGTCTGTTATACAGTAATGCCAATTTTGATTAATGTTTTAAAGTGGTTAAAGTCATGAATGGGGAAGCTGTATGCGTTATTTAAAATTATTGATTAGCGTAAGCGTTATTTTAGCAGGATTATTGTTAACTGGTTGTGCGCAGATGATGCAGGCTTGGGTTGCGCAAAACTGTACGACGGATGCAGCTTATAGCCAAGGATTGAATGCTGCACGCCATGGTGAGGATATGAAAATGAGCTATGCTGCAGGTTGCCCTGCAAACCAAAGCCAGCTTAATGCCGCGTATCGCCAAGGTTATCAATATCAATTAAGTAATCAGCCGGCAGAGGTGAATATTAATATCAATACGCACAAAGGAAAAACACAAGCCAGTAAACCTTATCGCTGCCACAAACAGTTTGGTCAAAAAGTATGTGGTTATGATTGCAAGAGCTTTGCTGGGCAGTGGACATGTGCACAAAAGCCAGATCAAGAGTGCATACAAAATATGAGTGATATTAAGTGTGGCTATCACTGTAATAAAGGCGATTTCGGTCAATTGACTTGCTTAGATAAACCCTAGGTAAATGCTTTTAAGATGATACGAGTGATGTTAAGAACTTAAAATAGATAGATATATAAGACAGTTAGCTGGTTGACTTATATATCTATATAATGTGTGTTATTGTGGTTGAATGCTGTGGAAAAATAATTGAAAATTAATCATTAAAAGGCACGAAGACGTTCTAGCATTTCAAAGTGGCTTTTTAGCTTATCTTTTTGTGCCGGCGTTAATACAGCGTAGATGCGTGCTTCAGCCTTGACTTTATTTTCAATCACTTTATCCATGAATTGACTACGTTTTTGCAAAATAGCCTGTGCTTTTTTTGGGGTGTATGTATCGTTCATAATCAGTTGGCGGACTTGGCCTCGTGACTGGCGCAATTGCTTCATTTCGGCTTGACTTGACTGGCGTGTATCCTTCAGAATTGAAATTACATTTTTTTGTTGAGCCGGGTCGAGGTCAAGCTTTTGAAAAAACTGCTTGAGTGGCATGCCATGTGCCTTAATTTTTTTATGTTTTCCTGGAGGGGGTGGGTTGACAGCGGCAGGACCGACGATACCATCGTTCCCATTGTTTGCTGCAAAGCTTGCAACAGGTAAAACGAAAGATGACGCAAGTAGTAGGCTAATTGCTGTTTTTTTTAATGCTCTCATAAGGGGGTTCCTTTAGTTTGATTTGACCACTTTGAGTATATAAAAATTGATTTTTTTTGTGAGTCAACAGCTAGCAAAACTTGGGTAAAGATTCAGTAAAACAAAAAAAAGATACTATTTATCTGGGTGGTTATGTAATAATCTTGCAGGTGTTCGAAGGAGGCTGTTATGTCAAAAAATGCAAATGTACTGCTTATTGATGATGATTTGGAGCTTTGTGAGCTATTGATTCGTTATTTGACGGTGGAAGAATTCAACGTAAAAGCGGTTCATCATGGTGATGAAGCGTTATCACAACTGCAAGCGCAGCATTATGATGTCGCGGTGCTAGATGTGATGTTGCCTGGGCAAAGTGGTTTTGATGTCCTAAAAGAAATGCGTAAGCAGCAAATAGAAACCCCGGTGTTGATGTTAACTGCACGTGGTGAAGAAGTCGATCGTATTGTGGGATTAGAATTAGGTGCTGATGACTATTTGCCTAAGCCGTGCAACCCGCGTGAATTGGTTGCGCGTTTAAGGGCGGTGCTTAGAAGAACAACAGCTAAGCCAATCGATCATAATAAGAAAGATGAAGATAAAATCACGGTGGGCGAGCTAGAGCTCGATGCGGCTTCTTGCTCGGTATTTTGTTTAGGTGAAAAGGTCACTGTTACAGCAACGGAGTATCGTATTCTTGAGATTTTATTGCGCTCTTGTGGCCGTGTTGTTTCAAAAGATGCGTTGAGTAAGCAGGTTTTAGGGCGACCGATTGAAGTGTTTGATCGTAGCTTGGATGTGCACTTAAGTAATTTAAGAAAGAAGCTTAGCAGTGCAGGATTAAATGATGCGCGAATTACCACCGTCCGTGGTATGGGCTATCGTTGTGATGTTATTAACAGCTAAGTTAACCTAAATACTAAATACTCGCTTAACTAAGACCATAAAATTATAGATTGTAATGTGTTGTGAAAAAAAAACTGAATCTTTATTGGCGTATTTTTATTTGGTTTTGGCTTTCTATGGTAGCGTTGATGCTTGGGTCAGTTTGGCTTGCTGAGCACTTTGATCAAGCGCGTCAAGTGCCGGTTTGGCAGCAGCGTTTTATTAATAGTTATCGCGCTGCTGCAGAAACAGCATTACGTCAGGGTGGTCCAGAGCGTTTTTATCAGTGGTCGCGACGTGTTACTCACACAACGGGTGTGAGGACTTTTCTAGTCGATACTGATCGTCCTGACCTGGTTGAAGGCTTGCCATTACCTCGTCAAATTAAAAAATCGTTAATTGTTGGATTAAAGGCAACGCCTCGCCGGGTTGTTAAAGTCAACCGTGATTTGCGCTTAAGTGCTGTTGTTGAGGTTGATGGTCGCAATTATCGTTTAGTATTGCTCTTGCCGCCGGAAATGATCAGAGCAGGTTTTGGTGAAAAGCTGGTACAAATGTGGTCGCAACTGTTAATTGCTGCAATTACTATTGGCTTTTTATGCTGGTTATTATCTCGTTATTTAACACGGCCGTTACGCAATTTGCAACTTGCTGTGAAAGAAATTAGCCGTGGTAACTTTCAGCACCGTGTGGGCACCGAACTTAGTGGCTATGATGAGTTTGCTGAGTTAGGTCGTGAGTTTGACCGGATGGCTGTGCAAATTGAGCATATGATGACATCGCAAGAGCGTATGCTACGTGATGTTTCACATGAGCTGCGTTCACCATTGGCGCGCTTGCAAGTGGCTTTAGAGCTCGCTCGTCACCGTGCTAGTGAGGAAAGTCACACTGAGCTTGACCGTATCGGTTTAGAGGCTGAGCGCTTAAATGACTTAATTGGTGAGATTTTATTCTTAACTCGCTTAAAAAGTGCAGAGCTCGTCAAAGAGCCATGTGATCTAACGGCATTATTAACGAGCATTGTACAAGATGCTCAGTTTGAGTTAAGTGAGCGCAAGAACAGTATTGTGACAGACTTTAATGTCGATCAAATCAATGCCAATGCCCGGTGGCTGAGTGCAGCCGTAGAGAATATTCTACGCAATGCACTTTTTCATACTGAGCCTGGCACTGAGGTGAGAGTCTCAAGCCGTTATGATGAGAGCAGTGTGATTATCTCAGTAGAAGATAGTGGGAGTGGGGTGTTTGAAGTCGAACTGGATACTTTATTTGATCCTTTTTATCGGACCAATCGCAGTCAGGCCAGTGGTTATGGTTTAGGGCTTGCCATTGCTAAGCAGGTAGTTGAGGTTCATCATGGCTCTATTCATGCTTATAATAAAAAGCCACATGGTTTAGTCATCGATATTCATTTGCCTTTATAAGTGAAATGCATTTCATTTATAACTTATATAACTTATATAACTTATATAACTTATATAACTTATATAACTTAGTTAATTGCTAAATTAGCACGGGCTATTTATTAGCCCCTTCTGCTATTATCTGATTTATTTTAATTTAAATTTAATAATACTCGCAATGATAAGTAATTTTTGGTAAATTACCGAATGATTCGATCTTAAATAGAAGATTAATCTGGTAAAATAGCAATAATTAGTGAAAAGGATGTAAAAAATGCAGGGAACTCATCTTATCACTCAACAATTAAAGAACAATAGAGTCAACATATAGGGATTGAGTTATGGCAATGGATTCTGCTGATGTTTCACATCGCTGCGCTTATCGGCTTGATACATTACGGGCTATGCTTAATCACGCGATTAAAGTCGAAGATAATGATTATAAATATAGTTGGCAGAGTGTCAGCTACTTTCCTGTATGGCCTTTTTATCATCATCCGTTAAGTAGCCTTGAGCAAGCTGAGTGTGATCATTACAGTTATAGCGCTGGATTAACAGTTTCTGACATAATATCAGTAGGTTAAAAAATACAATAAGGA
>NZ_AMFF02000129.1:0-2856 GCF_000297215.2 Piscirickettsia salmonis LF-89 = ATCC VR-1361 | reverse complement strand
TATAGTCGTCGCGTTTTGCTCGGCGATTTTGCATCATTGGATGTGCAAAATACCTACCGAGGTAGCGACGCTTACGAAGCAGCTAGCTTTTGTACTTGGCTAGCTAAAAAAACAGGATTACCATTTAAGTTACCAACCGAAGCGCAATGGATGTATGTCGCAACTGACAAGGGGACAATGATTTATCCTACTGATAATGGGAAGCTCGAGCCGTGCAAAAATATACGTTGTGTAGATTTAAAAGGACCTCAGGTAGTGGGTCAATATCCCCCTAATCCGATGGGTGTTGATTTTATGATGACTTTTCATCAGTGGACTCAAGATTGGTATGGGGATGGTTATTACTGGGTTTCTCCTAAAGATAACCCGCAAGGGCCGAGTACAGGTACTCAAAAAACTTTAGTTGGGGGGTATTATGTATTTTATCGTATGGGTGGTAATTTACCAGGAGATGAAAATGGTTATTCTGGAGAAGCATTTCGCTGTGTAATTAATACTTTAGAGCCTATTTATCCTAATAAATTAATGAAAGCACCTGTGTGATAATGAGTTTAAAAAATTAGAGGCTGTGTATCTTAGGGAAAGTATTTTCTTGAAAATTTAAAATACAGCAGAGATAAAATATCTGTAATCTGATAATTTACAAAATTCTTAATAAAACACAATAGGTCTTTGTATCCTCTCTTGTATGTTTTTAGTCTAATTTATAGCTGTCGATTTCTTTGCTTATAGTGATTTTGGCAAAGATTAAATACCTAATATATTTTAGAGGTTAAAAATTTATGCCGACTTTTACAAAGGTAGTTTTGTGGGATTTTGATGGCCCAATAAATTACTATAATCCGGATTGCTCTGACACTCATCATATTCCTAAAGGCCCAGATATGCCTCCAGAGCTAGGTATTTCAATCAATTATCCTGATCATATTGGGACCGTATTGAAAATACTACACGCAAATGGTGTTCTTTCGGTTCCTGCATCGCAACGCTGTGCCTATGCAGATGATGCTCGTGAGGCTGGTCTAAAAACAGCAATGTATAGGTCACTTAATGAATGCTTTGGAACGAGTCGAGAGTATTTATTGGAAAAACACGGCGAGACTATTGCTGCAGGTGTTGATGCAGACAACACAGGCCGCTCAAAAAACCCCTATCTTGACAGAGTGAGTGATATCACTGGTTGTGAGGGCATAGTTCCAGAAGATATTATCTTAGTGGATGATAATCCTAAATATCAAGCTCCTGCAGAAGCGGCGGGTTACCAGTTTTTATTAGTTTCGAGAGAAGATGATATAAATTTAGTTTATAAGGATAAAGCTTATCTTATTCAGGTAATGAGAAAAGCTGGACTCAGTGATAAGCAAATTTTAGCTGGCATTGTTAAAAACGCTGATAATCGCGATGTAAGAATAGATTTGCTTGATATCTATATGAAAATCGGGCCACACTCTACTGAAGGTTTTGGGTTAGCGAAGCAAATCAAAGCAAGAGATCAAGAATTGCAACACGCTTACTATCCAAAACTTGCAGTGCTTGAACACCACTGTGTAGAACATGGAGAAATATTAGCGGATTCTAACCCCTATAAGTGGCAACAAGTTGAAAAATTCGCGCATACGGCAGGCGAATGTGCAAAAAACTATCTCCTTAATGGCTCAAATAATGATTTTAAACCATTGGAGGACTCTAAAGAAATCATGGAAAGCTTATCTCTCCATCGTCGAGGCAAGAGATGGCGAATTCTAGGTACTATTGGTTTATCACTTATTGCTACTGGTGTTGGTATAGGTGTGCCTTGGCTTGCTTATAAGATAGGTCAAGCAATAGGAAATGCCTGGAAAGGAAAACCTGTTAATTTTTTGTTTCTTGGTGAGACTCAATCAAGCGAGCAAGCTCAGGCTATAAAATCTGCTGCCTCACAACTTGGTATTGGTCATTAACTGAGAATTAAGAATAGATCCGTGTTGCTAATGACTTTTTTTATTATATTGGACCAGTTGTGCTAGGCTAATGATATGTTGTATATAAAGGCGAGTTTTTTCGCTGATTTGGCGAGGCTCTACAGTATAAACAATGGCGTACTGTCCATCTGGACGGTTAAATACTTTATATACTTGCCATAGTTCTTGGTTATCCACACAGTTTTTTAAGGTATTAGTAAAAATTAAATCATTGTTATTTTTTTGAATTAATTTAGTCTTAGATATTTTGCATTTGGCATAGCGGTTGCCGCTAGCAATCTGTTGCATGGTCTGTATTAGGGGGGTGGTTATATGACGGCCATAGTGAACAATAATTTGTTGAGGCAGGTCATTTTGTTGATTTATTAGAATATAGTACTGAGTATAGCCATCTTCATCGATTAAGTTGCGTTTAAGCTGCCACTGTTCTTGGTTTTCTAGTGGGAATGAAATGTAATAAAGTGGCCTTGGTTGGCTGTTTTGATGGTAAGCTGCATATTGATCTAGTGAAGAGGAAGCACAGCCTGTAAACAGTGAAATCATTATACTGCCTATGATATAGGTGCTTGCTTGTTGTAAGAGGCTCATTCACCATACCTTTTTACTTTTTCAAGAGTTTCACCTGCTGTGCCCATAACTTTAATTATAGAAAGAGATAAAGAAAAGGTGATGGTGCTTGAGAGCGCGGTTAATACTCTTGGTGATGATTGAAAATTGATACAGTTTTTGCTTGATTTTATTTAGGCTCCGTTGACATTTCACCTTAACCATAAGATAGTGCTTGCAATTTTCAAAAAGGATAAATATCTGCAAGCCCTTTTTTCAAAACGTGAAAAAACTCTTCTAAATTGTTTTAACTTGCCAATGCAGCACTCTATCAAATGCCTTTCCTTGT
>NZ_AMFF02000128.1 GCF_000297215.2 Piscirickettsia salmonis LF-89 = ATCC VR-1361 | reverse complement strand
GTTTGAATTATTGCTCACCTAATCATGTTTTTTTAGAGTATTTGATGGCGGCTTAGTATAGAGTAGTGTTGCACTTCAGATGACGGAGGGCGGATTCCAGGGCGTTTTTCCTAGAAGGAATAAAAGATTTAAGCACTCGCTAAGTCAATAGAATCTTCATCATCAAACCTTAAGATAATTTCAACTCTAGCGCCCATTGCTTCTGCTGCACGCTCAAAGCGTTTTAAAGTCAAATTTTCACCTTTTTCAATTTGCTGATAATTTTGATATGGTACATTTAGCCTTCTAGCAACTTGAGCCAATGAGTATTCTCTTAATTCCCTTAATTTATGAAGAAGAATGGGCGCTGCTACTTGAGGACTCACAGGAATTAGTATCTCACTTTTACGTATATCAGAAGGTTCAGTAATTGTGTGTTTATCAGCTATCATTTCAGTCAGCAATAAATTCAAAACATCGCGTGCATTATACATCGCCTCTTCGATTGTCTCTCCATCAGTGAAGATATTTGGAAGATCACGGAAGCTGACAACATAACCACCCACTTCGTTATCTTCTTCAAATTTAGCTGGATACGATAACTTCAATTCCATGCTTTTATCCTCACTCAAACGTTACACCTGTTGCTTTTTCAATCTTCTTTAAAATGCCTCTTCCCAAATCTCTATTCGCATGTACTGGTACTGAGATTGGAGGAAGCCCTTGTTTCTTCATGATATGGTGTGAGCCACTAGTTCGTGTATGCTTCCAACCATATTTCTCAAGCTGTCTTATTACGCTCTTTCCACTAATAGGCATAAGCTCAGTCACAATATTTATATTGTAGTCCAATTTATCAGACAACAATAAAAACCACAAGTTTTATTTTGTGTTAGCTTAGAGTAAATTAGCTTGTTATATATGATAGAAACTATAACAACTTTAATAGTATCAAGGCTTTCAGCCTGTACACCTCTACTCACTCGTTATATTATCATTATATAGATCAATAATATAACGAGTTTAAGGTCAAAATGGGCTTAAGCAAGCAGGCACGAATTTTATCTGAAAGACAGGAGCGGATCATCATAACGCACCTCAAAAGCACTATCGCGCCGCAACGAAACCTCGTTTTATTTTTGCTGTCAATAAAAGCCGGACTCCGTGCGAAAGAAATTGCACACATCCAGTGGAAAATGGTTTTTAACTCAGACGGTCAAATCGGAGATTGCATCCACTTGACCAACGATGTGAGTAAAGGTGATCAAGGTGGCCGCATCATCCCTCTTAATCAGCAACTCAAAAAAGCATTGATAACATTATTTCAGTCTAATCCACCGCATCATGAAAATGTCCCTATCATCATTTCACAGCGCAAAGCTGCATTTACTCCACAAACGATCGTTAATTGGTTTAGTCGTTTATATGCTGATTTGGAGTTTAATGGACATTCTAGTCATTCAGGCCGTCGCACCTTTGTCACTCGTGCCGCAAAAAATGTAATCCGTGCTGGTGGGAGTCTACGTGATGTGCAACAATTAGTGGGTCACTCCTCGCTACAAACAACACAGCATTATATTGAAGGTGACAGCGAGGCTAAAAAAAAGCTAGTCGAGCTAATTTAAAGGGGTCTATACACCCCTTTTGACATAAATGGATCATCTAAAACAATCAACAGGGTAGTGATTATGATTTTTAGACAGCTATTTGATAACCAAACATCCACCTATACCTATTTGATTGCCTCAGATTACGGAAAAGAAAGCATTATTATTGACCCAGTTGATAGTAAGATAGATAGTTATATTCAGCTTTTAAGTGAATTATCTTTGAAGCTTGTCTATTCAATTGATACGCATGTTCATGCAGACCATGTGACCGGTTCTGGCTTGCTCATGCAACAGACCAATTGCAAGATTATTATGGGAAAACAAAGTAAAGCTGAAAATATATCATTAAAAGCCAATGAAAATGAGCCAATAAAAATAGATAATCTTACAATTCAACC
>NZ_AMFF02000127.1 GCF_000297215.2 Piscirickettsia salmonis LF-89 = ATCC VR-1361 | reverse complement strand
TCCATGGCTCGCAGCGACTGTTTTCTACGATATTTCGTGCTTGACTATTTTCTCTTCCAACTAGTCCCTGCCGCATTATCTTCAAGAATAATGCCTTGCTCGAGCAATTCATCACGCACCCGATCCGCCTCAAGCCAGTTACGCTCATCACGTGCCTGATTGCGTTGTACAATCAACGCTTCAATCTCTGTGGTATCAAACTCACTACCATATTGCCCACCCTGTAAAAAAGCTTCAGGCTGACTCTGCGCAATGCCTAAAACACCGGCCAGCTGTTTTAATAAACCAGCATAAGGCGCAGCTTTCTCCAGTGACTCTTCTCGCAAACGATTAATTTCACGTACTAACTCAAATAAAACAGCTAAGGCTTCAGGCACATTAAAATCATCATCCATAGCCTGATAGAAACGTGCTTCAAAACTAGTGCCAGCCAATGCAGGATTATTCTCTGGTATGCCCTTTAATGCTGTATATATCCGCGTTAATGCACTGCGTGCACCCATCACCGTTTCTTTAGAATAATTCAAGACACTACGATAATGTGATGAAATTAAGAAATAACGCAAGGTTTCGGCATCAATTTCCTTGAGCACATCACGAATCGTAAAAAAATTGCCCAATGACTTCGACATTTTTTCTTTATTGATCTGTAACATGCCCGTATGTAGCCAATAATTGGCATATGGCTGATTATTAGCCACTTCAGATTGCGCAATTTCATTTTCATGATGTGGAAAGCTTAAATCTCCGCCGCCACCATGAATGTCAAAGTTCAGACCTAAAGCTTCACGCGACATCGCCGAACACTCAATATGCCAGCCTGGACGTCCCCGCCCCCAGGGAGACTCCCAAAACGGCTCATCCGGTTTTGCTGCTTTCCACAGGACAAAATCCAGCGGATTTTCTTTGATCTCACCCATCTCAACCCGAGCACCACAGCGTAAGTCCTCAATTGACTGATTCGATAATTTGCCATATTCCGCAAATTTTTCTACGCGATAATAAACATCACCATTATCCGCCACATAAGCCATATCTTTATTAATCAGTTCACTAATTAGCACCTGCATCTGTGTAATCGTTTGGGTAGCCCGTGGCTCTTGATCCGGCGCCAACATGCCCAAGCAAGCAAAATCCTCCTGCATTGCCGTAACAAAACGATCCGCTAAGGCAATCGCGTTCTCACCATTCTCATTAGCGCGCTTAATAATCTTATCGTCCACATCGGTAATATTACGCACATAAGTAAGCTTATAACCTTTCGCGCGCAAATAACGAGTAATCACATCAAAAGCCAAAAAGGTCCGAGCATGGCCAACATGACAATAATCATAAACCGTCATACCACACACATACATGCCAACTTTGCCTGCAACAATTGTCTTAAATTCTTCTTTTTTTCGCGTTAAACTGTTATAGACCTGCAACATAATACCTCAAGCTCCCTCAATAAAATTAACCGCATTAATCAAGCGATGAATTAACTGCTCTTTACCCAATAAATTCACCACCGGGCCCAGCTCTGGACCATGCAACTGACCGGTTAACGCAATGCGCAAGGGCTGAAATAACTGTTTACCTTTTACACCCGTTTGCTCTTTAATTGCCGCCGTTAAGCTTTTCCAAGTGCCATCACTATTTTCTGCACAAGAAACTGCAATATTAAAAAATTCCAGGCCCGCACCTTTGAATACTTCTAATATATTTGCTTCCAGTGTATTAAGCATTATTCCAGAAAAAATCATTTTCGCCAGTGTCAGCGCATCGTTTGGAAAGACAATATTTGGACGCACAGTATCAATAAAAAGAGACTTTACAGCCTCTGGTACCTGGCTGTGGACTTGGTCTCCCATCCACTGCCATAACACATCAGCATCACTGTGCAATACGGCTTCCTTTTGCCAATATTTTAATTGCTCTTCATCATAGCGCGCAGCGGATTTAGACAGTGATTCTATGTTAAAGTGCTCGGCAAGCTCATCAATATCAACAAAACCTAAATCACCAAAATAATGACCAAGACGTGCCATATAATTGACCACCGCCGCCGGCAAATAACCAGCTTCGCGCAAATCACGAATGCTAAAACTCCCTTCACGCTTCGAGAGTTTATTACCCTCTTTGCTAGTAATCATTGAAATATGGCCATAGCTTAACTCTGGTAAACCTAGGGCTTTTAAAATCATTAATTGACGTGGTGAGTTGGTGAGGTGGTCTTCCCCACGCAGAACGTGAGTGACTTTCATTAAAGAGTCATCAATGGCATTACAAAACATAAACGACGGTGTGCCATTGGAGCGACGAATAATAAAATCACCAATATCATCACTATTAAAACGCTGTAGCCCTTTTACTGCATCAATAAAGTCAATCGTTTCACCCCGTGGCAGACTAAAGCGTAAAGAAGCCTGCTGACCTTCTGCCAATTTTTCTGCAACTTCCTCAGCGGTTAAACTACGACAGGTGCCTGGGTAACGTGGTGGCTGACCTGCAGCACGCTGTGCTTTTCTGACCATTTCCAGTTTTTTTTCAGAGCAAAAGCAGGGATAGGCTAATTTTTTATCAATTAATTGCTGATAATAACGATCATAAATCTCCTGGCGCTCTGATTGAAAATATGGTCCATAGTCACCATTCACGCCAGGCCCCTCTTCCCACTGCATACCTAGCCATTGTAAGTCTTCCTGTACTGCATCCACATAGTGCAACTCAGAACGTTCTTCATCGGTATCTTCTATGCGTAAAACAAAACAACCCTCACGATCACTGTGGGCTAATAACGCGCTAAATAACGCTGTACGAACATTGCCTAAATGCATCAAACCGGTTGGGCTAGGAGCAAAGCGTGTTTTCATGTCGATACCACTATCACCTTGTATTCTTAAATTATTCTTCAAATTCTTTTTACTAAAATCAAAATCAACGATCGCTATCGCCAAACAGCCATTATAACGTAAAATAACCAAATAGTTCATAGCGAGTTAACAACCATCATATTACAGGCAAGCTTAAACCCGATGACAACACCAGATTATCAAGCACTTTTTATTTCTGATTTACATCTAAGTCCCGAGCAGCCCAAATTAATCACACTGTTCTTAGACTATTTATCAAAGACAGCAATACATAGCCAAACCCTTTATATTTTGGGTGATTTTTTTGAATTTTGGATCGGGGATGATGACCCTGAGCCGCTTTACCAAGAGATTCAACAAGCACTACAACAAGCCAGCCAAACAACAACTATCTATTTTATGCCGGGTAATCGTGACTTTTTATTAGGCTCAACATGGTGCCAAAGCGCAGGCATGACCTTGCTTGCCGATCCAAGCGTAATCACGATCAATGATCAGGCTATTTTGCTAAGCCATGGTGATCTATATTGTACAGAAGATACCAGCTATCAGCGTTATCGCTATTGGGTGAGAAAACTCTGGCTACAACGTTGCTTTTTATCTCTGCCACTGACTTGGCGCTTAAAAATCGCCAGTAATATTCACCAGGCAGGCCGTCAAAAACAAGCAACTTATGCAAAGCCGATTGATATCCATGCAGAAACAATTAAACACTATAGCCAAAAATACCAAAGCAATCGACTGATTCATGGACACACGCACCGCCTCGGCTGGCATAATCATAGCTACTGTCAGCGTTGGGTTCTTGGCGATTGGCGTGATAAGGCTACTGATTTATGTGTATTTCCTAGTGGGAAATGGCAATTACGTGACCATCAACCCACATAAGGTCAGCTACAATTAGAGTCATATCTTAGCCAATCCTATCCAACCCATAACACCAGACAAAGCTAACCTAACGTGAGTTCGATATAAGGTCCTATTGAAAAAGCAGCCCGTTTGCAATTAATATTTAGGTTCTCAAAGTCTAAATCCATTGCAAGGAGCTACTTATGGATACCAGCTTAATCGGTTTGTTTTGTATTGTCGATGACTTTTGTCAGGTTTTCTTGCCTCACTGGAAAGCCTCATTACTTGAGCACCAAGATAAGCAGCGCAATAAACCAAGCCGCATGTCAACGAGCGAAATAATGACCATCATGATTTATTTTCATCCGCTGCGAGCCATGGAGTGCTAAGCACGGGGTGAGTAGGCCGAGGTAGGTTCGGGTTTTTAGCAGAGCGGAGTTGCGAAAGGCCGTTAGGTCGCGTAACAAGCGTAACGAGTGTCTAAAAATACTATACGAAC
>NZ_AMFF02000126.1 GCF_000297215.2 Piscirickettsia salmonis LF-89 = ATCC VR-1361 | reverse complement strand
GAGGTAGCGACGCTTACGGACCTTCTGATTCCCAGATAATTTTTGGCATATGGTCTCACCTTTAGGTCAGAGTTAGTCTTAAAGAATCTTGGGCCAACAAAAGCTAATAACTAGTGAGTGTGAGCTTGATATATCTCCGGTGAAAGAGGGTAGTTAGCCGTATATCTCATAACGATATTTACGCAAGCCCACGGTTATAATTAGGCAAATTAGGGTAAAAATAACACCATACCAAAAGGTACTGTGAGTGAGCTGAAAGAACAGATGGTTCAGGTTATTACTCAGGTAGGATTCTGTTGGTTGTAAGGTCGTCGTATTAAAAGTGAGATTATAGCTGTGGAATTCTGCGGTGGTCCAGATTTTGAAAAGGCCGGTAAAGCGTGCGCTAATGATGTGATATAACAGGCTGGAGCCTAAGATAATCCGCTCAAGTAAGCAGAGCAACGCGGGGATAAGAATGGCATATAGCAGTGGGTTTTTCTTAACATAGGCAGAGACAAGTAAACACCAGGAGAAAATAGGCAAGAGCCACAAAGCCTGATTTATAAAAGAAAGCCATAGATAGGCCCAGACTCGAATCAGGTGTAGAGGATTCCATAGGATAGTTAGGCTGATGGTTTGTGTATGCCATGTAAAAATGGTGCCGATAATAAGACTAATTATTTGTAAGACAATGATGCTAATAAAGCTCCAAAATGGAATAAGAATGATTGCGGTTGCTAGTTTGGAGAGTACGGTTGCAGAATCTGTTGTTGGCAATGATTTCCAAAATAAAATACTGCGGTCTTGGCGGTCATCAAATAGGGTGTTGAGTAGATAAAGTAATGTGTTCACAATCATAAGTATAATCAGCGGTAAACTCACAATATAGAGCATGACTTCAACAGAGGCATTTTGCAGTTGCAGATTATGATTATTGACTGTAAAGCTAAACTTGCTATGACGGCCGATGCCGAGTACGGTGCTTAATAATACCAAGGCCCCAATGATTAAAGCCGTGTATAAAGGTGCTTTCAGCATTGCGGTGCGGTTTTCCCAAAACTCTCGGCGCATTAGCATGAAAAATGGTTGCATTTAGCGGCTCCCCTTAATTTTTGCAATGAAAATATCGACAAGACTTGCCGGTGCAGTTTGCCCTAACGATTGTAGTTCACTTGCTGGTTTTTCAAAAAGCATCAAAGACGATTCAGGTAGTTGTTTTTGGCTTAATGGCTGTAAGGCAAGTGCAGCTTGCTGTTGTTCTGGTTTGACATAGACATGACTGAACTGTTGATGAAGTTGTGTGATTTCTTCATGCAGTAACACTTTTCCAGCTTGAATCATAATAATACTTGATAAGATATTTTCAACTTCTTCGATTTGGTGAGTGGCAACAATAATCGTACGCTTTTTTTGGTGGTATTCTTCAAGGAGCTGATTGTAAAACTCTTGGCGGTATAGGATATCAAGGCCGAGTGTTGGTTCATCGAGGACAAGAAGCTCGACGTCAATGGCCAGGATTAGAGCTAAGTGTAATTGTGTGATCATGCCCTTGGATAGTTCTTTAACTTTTTGATTGTATTTAATATTAGTTTTATTAATAAATAATTCGGCTTTTTGGTGATTGAATTTTGGGTGAACTGTAGCGACATAGTCAATGGCTTGTTGTACTTTTAGCCATTGGGGTAGCAGAGCGACGTCAGCAATAAAGCAAACTTGTTCCATTAAACGATTGCGTTGCTGTTTTGGGTTGAGGCCCATAACAGAAACCTGCCCGTGGTAAGGTGTCAGACCTAAAATTGCTTTTAGTAAAGAAGTTTTACCTGCGCCATTAGGGCCGATGAGGCCGATAATTTGACCTTGTTGAATGGTTAAATTCAGCTGATCTAGCGCAGTAAAGCTACCATACTGTTTACTTAGTCTTTGAATATTGATGATATCTGTCATTATTGTCGGTCGCTGTTGTGGTTTTTATGTTAGTTTACCTGGCTTCAACTGATGTGAAAATGCTTTTCTTTCCTGACGCTAGTGAAAGAATAGAGTCTGCGTGTGTTTGATAAAATAGCGGTTCGGGTTACGTTAATATTTATTATAATTCACTGATTTTTAAAATAATATTTAAAGTTCAAATTATTATTGCTAATTAACTGTAATTGATCTATATTTCGTCAATCTAGAATGTCTAGACTTTAAGATAAAGTGGCTCGCTGTCGCTCTGCTTGAGTGCTAAATTATAAAAAGGTAGCACATGCTTATTCATTCGCTGCGAGCCATG
>NZ_AMFF02000125.1 GCF_000297215.2 Piscirickettsia salmonis LF-89 = ATCC VR-1361 | reverse complement strand
CTCAGCGAGCCTATCCTTGTTATAAAAGTAAAATACACGAAGTATCATTCTTCTTGTCGTTACTTGCTATTTGCCTATCATCAGTTTTTACAGAGGAGGCTTACATATGTATCATTTTCATAGTTTACAACCTCCAAGTTTTAGTCGTTTGTAGATTAATATCTTTAATATTTTAAGGCATTAGAGTCTACGTTATTATATTATTGATTATTAATAAAAACTTAGCTAAATAATTCTAAGCCTGATTGTTTAATGTTAGCTTTTTAAGTTTTATTTAATCATTAAAAATAATCATTAAACAGTTAAAGCTGATATTGCATGGAGGATACCATGTTTTGCAATATCCTGAATTTGATTGTGATTGGTGCAGGTATTGGTTTTTTATCCGGCTTGCTCGGTAGCGGTGGAACAACATTTTTAATACCTGTTTTGGCCGCTTTTTTTACTTATATTATTGCGTTGCATAGTGCATCCGTGCATTTTGCTGTATTTGCGGCTTTAGCGATTTCAGCGCTCACGTCACTGAGCTCTATGGCGGCATATGTAAAGCAAAAATTGATAAAAAAGAATCATGTCCGCTCTATTATTCCTGCTTTATTGATTGCTAATATCATAGGGTTATGTTGTGCTATAAAAATATCTGCATTTATGAGTGCAATTTTATTTGCTATTTTTCTCTTGTATTTATCATATTCAATTTTTTTCGATAAAAAACAAGGAATAATAATGCGTTACTTGCCGCTAATGAGCGGTTGGGTTGGCTTTCAGTCAGGTTTGCTTGGCATCAGTGGTGGTAGCATTGCATTCTCTTATCTAGCAAAAATGCCCATGGAGTTTGAACAATCGACTGCATTGTCAACGTTGATTACCTTTAGTATTTCATTGATTGGCCTCATTATTGGTTTGTGCAGCCATTCAAACATTAAGCTTGCTTGGGCGACTGGGTTTATCTATTGGCCTGCGGTGGTGTTAGTCACACCCGTGTCGAGCATTATGGCACGGCTGGGCATGCGCACAGCGAAGGTGTTGCCGCTATTGTTATTAAAGCTTATTTTTGCCTTAATGATGCTGTCGGCAGCTTTATATATGCTAAGTAGTGTGATATAGAATTTTAATGTAGATAATGTAAATGCAGAATAAACGTCTAGGTCGAGTGATGAGGTAAAAAACAAGGCGCTGTTAAATTAACAGGCCTTGTATGTTGTTATTATTATTTCTAATAAATTACTTTTTCGCCCGCGATGCGCGCTTGCGATCGGTTTCTGCGAGCATTTTCTTTCTTAAACGAATATGCTCGGGCGTTACTTCAACTAACTCATCATCTTCAATAAACTCTAGCGCCTGTTCTAAAGTAAAGCGTATGGGTGGGGTCAGCTGAATATTTTCATCGGTACCTGAGGCGCGTACATTGGTTAATTGCTTTGCTTTTTGCACATTAACAACTAAATCGTTATTGCGTGAATGAATACCGATGATCATGCCCTCGTAGGTATTGGTCTGTGGACCAATGATGAGCTTGCCACGTTCTTGTAGGTTCCATAGGGCAAAGCCTACCGCAGCGCCAGTTGCATTGGCAATGAGGACACCATTTTGTCGGGTGATAATCGTAGCTTCTTGTATATCACCATAATGATCAAAAACATGGGTCATAATCCCTGAGCCTGAGGTCATGGTGAGAAAGTCATTATGAAAGCCAATTAAACCACGGGTTGGAATTTGGTAGTCCAAACGAATGCGACCTTTACCATCGGGGATCATATTGGTGAGTTGACCACGGCGTAAGCCTAGACGCTCCATGACGGTGCCTTGGTGTTGTTCTTCAATGTCGAGCATGAGCTCTTCAAAGGGTTCTTGCAGCTTGCCATCGATTTCTTTTAAAATCACCTCAGGGCGCGAGACACCGAGTTCATAACCTTCACGACGCATGGTTTCGATCAAGATAGACAGATGCAGCTCGCCACGACCGGATACACGGAATTTATCTGGATCTTCGGTATTTTCAACACGCAGGGCGACATTGTAGATCAGCTCTTGTTCGAGGCGATCACGAATTTGGCGACTGGTGACATATTTACCTTCTTTGCCTGCAAAGGGTGAATTATTGACACAGAACATCATACTGACGGTAGGCTCATCGACCGTTAGAGCAGGTAAAGGCTCTACCTTATCAGGTGAGCAAAAGGTTTCTGAAATAAAGGGTCGTTCGATGCCGGTAACACAGACAATATCACCTGCAAAGGCTTGTTCAGTTTCAACCCGTTGTAAGCCATGGTGTGTCATAATTTTCAAAATACGCCCGGAACGCTCATTGCCTTGATGATCGATAATGCGAATGGCTGAGTTAGTGCTGATTTTACCACGGCTGATGCGGCCGATCGCAATCGCGCCGACATAGCTAGAGTAATCCAATGAAGAGACTTGCATTTGAAATGAGCCTTCAGGATCAACATCAGGTGCGGCCACTTTCTCAATAATAGTCTTAAATAGTGGGGTCATATCACCCCCGAGCTCTCCTTCTTCGAGGCTGGCATAGCCTTGGAGGGCAGAGGCATAGACGACGGGAAAGTCGAGTTGCTCATCCGTTGCACCGAGTTGATCAAACAGTTCAAAGACTTGATCCATCACCCAATCAGGACGGGCACCTGGGCGATCAACTTTATTAATGACGACAATAGGGTTCAGCCCTTGTTCAAAGGCTTTTTTAGTGACAAAACGTGTTTGCGGCATCGGCCCATCAACAGCGTCAACCAGTAATAATACTGAATCAACCATTGAGAGAACGCGCTCGACTTCACCACCAAAGTCAGCGTGTCCAGGGGTGTCGACGATATTAATGCGATAGTCTTGCCATTGAATTGCAGTATTTTTAGCGAGGATGGTGATACCACGCTCTTTTTCAAGATCATTAGAATCCATCATGCGTTCACCGCTTTCATTACGGCCTAAGGTGCCTGATTGCTCTAATAATTTATCAACCAATGTGGTTTTACCATGGTCGACGTGGGCAATAATCGCAATATTGCGAAGTTTTTCTATCACAGTGATATCCTCGATGCAGTATTCAATAACATAAATCTTTAGATTGACAAGGAGGGTAATGTTTTCCTCGCCTGCTGTAAAGTTTTCTCTGATTACTTTTACTAAATTACTGAAAAAATACGTAAGTTGAGCTGAAGGCGTATTTCATTAATATTCCTAAATATTTCTAACATCATTGGTCTATCATAATAGACTTATATTAATCTCTAGAGCGGTACTGTATATAAACCCTTAATAATAGATACTTACAAATGCAGCAGAACTGATAAAAGGCGTTGTGACTTCTTTTATTCTTGTGATCTAATAATAAGCCTTAAAGTTTTGATCTCAGTTTTGATCTGTGGTTGTGGGAGTTTTAAATTATGACTATCATTGACGATATTCGTCATGCCTATCGCTTGACTGTCGGCTATCGCTGGAAATTTTGGATGGCTTTTTTACCAGTGTTATTTTTATTAACAGCATCTCAGCTAATAACCGTACAGAAGGTCCATAATCCGAGTATTAGTCTAAACGTATTGCAGATCTTAATTCAGGCGATTGTTGCCTTTGCCGTGGTGGGCTTATATCGCTTTGGTTTATTGCGTGCTCGTGAGCAAGCATGCGGTGCATTTCGTACGGTATGGGATGTTTCTCAATGGCGAGCAGGCTTAGCCTATATTGGTGCCAGTATCATCTTAACGGTGATTGTAACGTTAGGGATGGTTTTGATTGGCTTATTAGGCCATATTGTGCCAATCAGTGTGGTTATGGTTTTATCACTGTTTTATTTGTTCTTTATTTTTTTAGGAACGGTTTTTATTCCTTTGATTATTCTTGATGGACAATTGCCATGGTATAAAGCTGTGTTTGGTTCTTTTGTGTTGATTCGCTATGGCTTTAGTGAGTTTGCGCAGTTAGTGGTAGCGGCTTTAATTTTGATGATAGTTTCAATTTTGACGCTAGGGATCTTATTTGTTTGGGTGTTGCCGCTATTATTTGTATTAACCTCTGGAACGTATCTGCGTTTATTAAATCATGCTAAGCGTTAGTAGAGAGGGTTACTGTATTGATGAAGCATGTTGCTGATGTGGATACTGTGTCAGTAGTAAAAAGCGTTTAAATAGTAGCCAAGAGGCAATCAGTAATGCACCGAGCATGGCGTAACGCAAGCCAAGAGGGCCGATGCCAGTGCTAAATGCGAGTAGTGCTCCTATCGGCAGTGCGATGCCCCAATAGCAAAAAATACTGTTGAGCATGGTAAGTTTAGTTTCATACAGCCCGCGTAAAAAGCCGGCCATGACGGTGCGAATGCAGTTAGCCAATAATGTAAACGCATTAATGATAAAAAATAGCTGAGCAAGTTGCCCAATCTCATCGGCCAGCGGTTGATTGGTATAGAGTTTAAGAAGGTGCTGATGATAAAAAAGATAGATAAAGCTGATTTTCAGCATCAGGGCTAAGGCCATAGCCGTGCCGATATAGCCTGCAGTGCGTAGTTGGTGAGGTAGATAGCCTTGCCCTTTGGCCTGACTGACGAAGATGCTAACACTGTGGGCAATGCCCAGTGGAATGAGCATGGCGATAATTGAGCATTGGGTGACAATTTGTTGAGCGGCCAGCGCATGTGGGCCAAAGTGACCCATCATAAAAACAGCAAAGGATAGTGCACTAAGTTCAGCACACGATTGCCCGCTAATGGGCAGACCTATTTTCAAGATTTTTTGGCGTATTTTTTTCTCCCGTGATTTTGGCTTTTGCCAGAGCGGGAATGCTTTTAGTAAAGGCGAAAAGTAGAAAAATAATACAATAACTAAAAAGGTTGTGCTATAAGCGATCACATTCGCGAGAGCTAATGCGTTAATGCCAAGGTTAGGGAATCCATAGCTGCCATGAATAAATAAATAAGTAAGCGTAAGGATTGTGATGCTGGTTAAGGTGCTAAATAGTAAGGCTAGGCGTGGTTTGCCGATGCCATAGAGAAATTGCTGGGCATTGATACAAAACAGGCTCGGAATAAGACTTAAGGCAATTATTTTTAGGTAATCACTGCAGGGAGGAATCAAGTGCGCCGGTTGGCCTGCGAGGCTTAATAAAGGTGCGACATAATACAACAAAATGACCATAGGTAGAGCAATAACAGGGGCAAGTAGCGTTGCTTGGCGCAATAGTGCTGCACAATAGGCATATTGTTTTTTAACGATGCTGCGAGCGCTGATTACGCTAACAGCGACAAAGATCGACCAACAGCCGATTTGAACGGGCGTAAATACGGCGGTAATCAATGTAGTCGTTGCTAGGGCGTCCTCACCTAAGCGTACGATCATTAATAGGCCAAACCAATTTGTCCCAACATTGAGGAAGCGGCTTAGCATCATGGGAAGAGAAAGCCGTGCTAAGGCTGTAAATATCCTGAAATTCGTCATCGGCGGTAAGGCAGGAAACGAGAAGGAATGGTTATCTGTATACTCACACTATTAAGTGTAGTGTGCTTTAATGCTTTTGCTTACAGAGCTTCTTATTTTAATTAATGAAATTTAAGTTAATTGCCAAAACCAGTGCAGTAAGCGTTTTTCTAACCAACGTTGTGGTAGATAACGGCCGCTAAGAAAGCCGACATGGCCGCCATGATCATAAATTTCTGTCTGACAAGCGGTTGGAAATTGTTTGGGGATGCAAGATAGCGGAATCATTGGGTCATCTTTGGCGTGAATAATCAGTGTTGGTGTTTGAATGGCTGAAATAAACTGCTGACTGCTACAGGATTGATAGTAATGTGCTGCTGAGTGAAAGCCATGTATTGGTGCGGTAACTTCTTCATCAATTTGACGAATGCTCGTCAGCTGCTGTAGGCGCTCGTTTGAAATAGTCAGGGCTATGCCATGATCGAGTTTTTTTTGTATGGTCCGTTTTAGGCCGTGAAGAAAACGAGATTGATATAATCTATTGCTCGGGTGTTCGAGCTGTTGACAGGCCATGGCTAAGTCAAAGGGGGTGGAGACAGCTGCTGCCCCTTGTAGTGGATTGGTTGGGTTTTCACCGAGGTATTTTAATAGGGCATTGGCACCAAGGGAGAAGCCTGCTGCATATATGGGGCCGATACCGCGTTGCTTTAAATGATGAATTGCAAAGGCTATATCATCACTGCGCCCAGCATGATAGCCTTCTGCACGTTGATTAACACGGCCATCACAGCCACGAAAATGTAGTGTGACTACATTAAAGTGATCGTGGTGGTGTTTGGCTTGATTCATCATGGCTTGAATATAAGCAGAGTGTACTGAGCCCTCAAGGCCATGAATGAGAAGCAGTGTGGGCTGTGGGCTGCTTTTGCCGCTGAGGTGTTGCTTAAGCCAGACTAGCTCAAGTTGATCATGAGCTATATCAATCGTTTCATAGGTGAGTTGTAACTGGGCACGAGGCCGGTATACATTGGCAAGTATGGTTTGTAGGTGGGAGTTTTTAAGTGACCGATGTGCTTTAAAAGGGGGATAAGTCATTTAAAAGTTAGGCCTATAAATGCACAAAGACCCCAAAATGGAGTCTTTGTTAAAGCTAAATTTCTCAGGCGAGGTGCTGATTATTTAATTTTGGCTTCTTTATACAGAACGTGTTTACGCACAACAGGATCATACTTTTTAAATTCAAGCTTTTCTGTTGTCGTACGTTTGTTTTTATCTGTTGTATAAAAGTGACCGGTGCCGGCACTTGATACTAATTTGATTTTATCACGCATGGTTAGTAGCTCCTTAAACTTTCTCACCGCGTGCACGGACTTCAGCGAGTACTGAATCAATGCCTTTTTTATCGATGATACGCATACCTTTAGAGCTGACGCGTAAACGAACAAAACGTTGTTCACTTTCCACCCAAAAGCGGTGTGTGTGTAGATTTGGTAAGAAACGACGACGCGTTTTATTATTCGCGTGAGAAACATTGTTTCCTGTCATCGGGCCTTTACCAGTAATTTGACAAATTCTGGACATCTCGTTACCTATAACCTCAAAACTTGAGCCTAGAAATTCTTTTCAGGGGCCAATTTATACCAGAACCGACCCATAAATGCAAATAGAATCATTGATAATCAGTGCCATTGTGAGCAGTAAGGCTATTTTACTGGCTTTATTTCTAGTAGAATCTTGCTGTGATTAAATTTGAAGGTAAGTTGTGGTCAGCAATGTTAGAGAATAAAAAGGTTGTCCTTGGCGTCAGTGGCGGGATTGCAGCGTATAAATCTGCTGAGCTGGTGCGTCGTTTGGTGGAGCAGGGCGCACAGGTACAGGTGGTCATAACCGCAGGGGCGCACGCCTTTATTACGCCACTGACCTTGCAGGCATTGTCAGGTCGGCCGGTGCGTGATTCTTTACTTGACCCTGAAGCTGAAGCGGGTATGGGCCATATTGAGCTTGCACGCTGGGCGGACGTGATACTTATCGCTCCAGCAAGTGCAAATAGTATTGCAAAATTAGCAGCAGGGATGGCGGATGATTTACTCTCGACCTTGTGTTTAGCGAGCCGTGTGCCGATTGCGATTGCGCCGGCGATGAACCAGCAGATGTGGCAAGCACCAGCAACCATTGAAAATATTAGGACGTTACAGCGCCGGAGTGTGCAAATCTGGGGACCGGCTGAGGGTGAGCAAGCCTGTGGTGAGATTGGACCAGGTCGCATGCTTGAGCCGCTAGCGCTTTGCCAGGCACTTGATCAGCACTTTACTTTAAAATCAAAAAAAGCAGATTTTGCCGGTAAAACGGTGTTGATTACCGCTGGACCGACGCGGGAAAATATTGATCCGGTGCGTTATCTATCCAATTATAGCTCGGGCAAGATGGGCTATGCTTTGGCTGAGCGAGCGAGGGACCGTGGCGCGCGAGTGATCTTAGTCAGTGGTCCGGTACGTTTAACTGCGCCTGCAGGGGTGACGGTCTTGGCGGTAGAAAGCGCCTTGCAGATGCGTGATGCGGTGATGGCCCACGTATCAGAGACTGATATTATGATTGGCGCAGCCGCCGTCGCTGATTTTCGTCCAGAGCATGTTGAGACACAGAAGATTAAAAAAGGGGCGGCTACCTCGATGCAGCTGTACCTGGTGAAAAATCCGGATATTATTGCTGAAGCATCCAAGCATCTTGAACGGCCATTTACTGTGGGCTTTGCCGCAGAAACTCATAATCAAGAAGAATATGCCAATAAAAAACTAGTTGAAAAAGAGCTGGATATGATTGCGATGAATGATGTCAGTCGTCAGGATATCGGCTTTAACAGCGATGAAAATAGCTTACGTGTCCTTTGGCCAGAGGGGGAGCGTGTGATTGAAAAAGCGAGTAAATTCAGCGTCGCTGACCAGCTTTTAGACAATATTAAGGATCATTATGAAGCAAAAAGTAAAAATTAAGATTTTATCTAAAAAAATAGGTGAAGACATTGCGTTACCGGCCTATGGTACCGTTGGTTCTGCGGGGCTAGATTTACGCGCATGTCTTGATGAACCTGTGCAGCTTGCCCCAGGTCAAGTCAGTTTAATTCCGACGGGCCTAGCCATCTATTTAGAAGATCCTAATTTAGCGGCGATGTTATTACCGCGTTCAGGCTTAGGCCATAAGCATGGCATTGTTCTTGGAAACCTAGTGGGGTTGATTGATTCGGACTATCAAGGTGAATTAAAAGTCTCTTGTTGGAATCGGGGTTCGGATCACTATACCGTCGAGCCGGGGGAGCGTATTGCACAGATGATTATTGTTCCTGTGGTACAAGCAGATTTTGAACTGGTCGATGACTTTGCCGCATCTGTACGGGGCGAAGGAGGCTTTGGCCATACGGGTAGTCATTAGGCGCATTATTGAAAAGGCATGTTATCGATGAAAAATATTCAAGCACTTAAAAGTATATTCCGCGCCTATGATATTCGTGGCACGGTGGGCGATCAATTAACGGCTGAATTTAGTTATTGGCTCGGACGTGCTGTGGGTAGTGAGGCACTCGCGCATGGTGAGAGCACGGTTGCTGTGGGGCGTGATGGGCGCTTATCAGGGTGTGAGTTGGTCGAAGGGTTGATTACGGGTTTACTTGCCAGTGGTGTGAATGTGGTGAATATTGGTCAGATTCCAACGCCGGTGCTGTATTTTGCCGCCGCAACTGAGTGTCGCTCTGGGGTGATGGTGACAGGTAGTCATAACCCTTCTAATTACAATGGCTTTAAAATGGTGATCGCCGGTCAATCGGTAGCAGGGGATTGGGTGCAGACCCTCTATCAACGTATCGTATCGGGTGAACTTGTCGAAGGCGCGGGTCAGTTATTAGAAAAAGATTTACGCGAGACTTACTTAAATCGTATCACTGGCGATGTGCAGCTGAACCGACCATTAAAGGTAGTGGTCGATGCAGGCAATGGTGTGGCCGGCGAGCTAGGGCCAGAGTTGTTGCGTCGTTTAGGTTGCGATGTGAAGATGTTATATTGCGAGATTGATGGTACATTTCCCAATCATCACCCAGATCCGAGTAAGCCGGAAAATTTGCAGGATTTAATTACAAAAGTTAAAGACGTCGGTGCAGATGTTGGTTTAGCGTTTGATGGTGATGGCGATCGTTTAGGTGTAGTTTCTCCACAAGGTGAGATTATTTGGCCGGATCGGCAGATGATGCTCTATGCCAAAGGCGTATTGGCAGAGCGCCCGGGCGAGGTGATTTTATATGATGTTAAATGCTCGCGTAATGTGGCCAAAGAAATCGAGCGCCATGGCGGCGTTGCGATCATGTGTCAGACGGGCCACTCTTTAGTGAAAGCCAAAGTAAAAGAAACGGGTGCACCATTAGCGGGGGAGATGAGTGGGCATATTTTCTTTAATGATCGTTGGTATGGTTTTGATGATGCTTTATATACTGCAGCGCGGTTATTAGAAATTTTGGCACGGGATACACGTGCAGTTGCAGAGGTTTTTAAAGACTTGCCTAATAGCATTAATACCCCGGAAATTAATGTGGCAGTCAGTGAGGACCATAAGTTTGAGCTGATGGAAAAATTGGTCAACGCAGTTGATTTTCCTGATGCGAAGATTATCAGTATCGATGGCTTACGGATTGAATTTTCTGACAGCTGGGCTTTAATTCGCCCATCGAATACAACACCGTGCTTTGTATTGCGCTTTGAAGCGGACAGTCAAGAGGTGCTTGATCAAACAAAGGCACGTATTAAAGCATTTTTACATGCGCATGATGCAAATTTGCAGCTTGATTTCTAGCTGTAGTTACTGCTGCAATTTAAATGTAACCTGTTAACCTGGTTTAAGAGCAGCTTTAGAAAAGCTGCTCTTTATTCTTTAATTTATCGTATCACGCTCTATTCTGTATCTATTCTACTCTGTCTATCTATCAATACAGCCATCTCCTAGCCACTCTATATTATAGAGTAGTGAAGTAATAAGAGTAATTAAAGTGTAGAAGTAGTAGAAGTAGTAGAAGTAGTAGAAGTAGTAGAAGTAGTAGAATATAGAGTAGCCAAAATTTTAACATCAATGTAGGGAGTTATTATGGAAAAAGCATGTTTTGCCGCCGGTTGCTTTTGGGGAGTGGAGGCTTCTTTTCGTAAGCTCGTTGGCGTGATTGATACACGAGTGGGTTATAGTGGGGGCCATCTAGCAAACCCGAGTTATGATGCAGTATGTAGCGGTCAGACTGGACATGCAGAGGCGATAGAAGTTGATTATGATTCAGCCATTATTAGTTATCTAGATTTATTAAATCATTTTTGGCAGTGTCATAACCCGACGACTTTAAATCGTCAAGGTCCGGATGAGGGGAGTCAATATCGTTCGGTGATTTTTTATTATTCATCAGCGCAGCACAAGTGTGCTGAACAAAGTAAAGCTCAGCAAGCGGTTAACTTTAATGAGGTCATTGTCACTGACATTATGCCTGCAGGTCCGTTTTATCTTGCTGAAGAATATCATCAGCGTTACTTTGAGAAGCGCGGTGAATGTGGGGCCTGCTTTATTCGTTAACGGTGTCATCAGTGGAATTAAGGTGTTTAATGCCCTTAGTTTTCTTGGTGAATATTATTCTTGTTGAAACTTTTTGATTGCACTGGCTTCTTTAACACGGGATAGGTGTTCTGAGATTGTATGCTTGCGCTTAATTGCAATACCAATGGCCAAAGCATCAATAATGCTTAGATGAATAAGGCGTGACGTCATTGGCGTATAAAGCTCAGTATCGTTAGTCGCGGCTGTTGTGAGCCCTAAGGTGGCAACGTTGGCTAAAGGTGTGCCATGACTGGTGATGCCGATGACGGTAGCGCCTGCATTTTTGGCAAGGTTGACACTTTCAATGATCTCTTTGGTGCGGCCACTGCGTGAGATAGCCAGCATAACATCACCTTGACTGAGCATTAATGCGGTCATGCTTTGCATATGCGAATCCATGCAGGCAATGGCTGGAATCGATAGACGAAATATTTTGTGTAGCGCATCCTGGGCAACAACACCTGAAGCACCAAAACCAAAAATGCCGACACGCCGTGCCGCTAAAATAGTTGCAATGGCTTCATCGAGTATACTGGCGTCAATATCATGTTGGGCGTTTTGTAAAGCGATTGCAGCGCCTTGAAATATTTTCTCTTTTAAGGAGGTGCTGGTATCGTGGGCGGTGATTTCGGTTAAAGTTATAGGTGTTTTAGGTTGGCTAACGAGACTTTGAGCAAGCTTAAGCTTAAAGTCCTGATAGCCTTGGCAGCCGATATTACGACCGCTGCGAGCCATGGAGTG
>NZ_AMFF02000124.1 GCF_000297215.2 Piscirickettsia salmonis LF-89 = ATCC VR-1361 | reverse complement strand
ATCATATCTGGAGTTTTACAAATAAGACAAATTAACCACACTCATACTCTTGTACACTACGAATCCCTGTATCATTCGCTTCTTGCTGATGCTGAAGAAAAAGCATTCTAGGGTCATCAGTTGCATCATCAACTTTTGTTTCATCTTCAGTTGACTGACTTTGTGCTACTCTTCTTGCCAATGCTGTATTTACTGGTCTCTCAGTTGGCATAGTATCAAACCCTGCTTGCACATGTCGCCTTACATTTTTTAATTTTTCAAACTCTTCACCTTTTAATCCAACTAATACTTGCCTTTGCATCCAAGCTATGACTTGCTTAAAATCACTTTTTGGCTGTAACTGTAAAATTAGACCGACCACAATTTCCATAATATGATCTGGATCAAAACGCATCCCACCTCCAGACTTCCCCCTTCCTGGTAGAATGTCTAAGTCAGTTTTAAACTCCATACCAGGACGGTATTCTTTTCTCAGAGAGCCGATACCTCTCAACAGTTGACGGGTCAATGCTTCTGTTGCACCTGGTGTTGGATTATGGCATATATTGCAATCCATAGTGACTCTTAATAGGGTTAACCACGCTACCGCCTCGCCCATGCAAGCTAGAACAATAGAATGTTGATCTTGGTGAGCTTCTGCATGGCTTCGTTGCTTTCGAAACGTTTTAATTGCACCATCGTAGATAGCATAAGCACGCTCACCAAATTCAGCCTCCGATTTTTGCTTATAAAGATCAGTACTTGCGACTGTAGACGAAAGACTAATCAAGTGTAGTGTTTTTTCTAATTCATTTTCTCTTTTATCTTTTATAGCATCAAACCAAAGCACTCGATTACTCGCGAGAATGTGGGACACTTCTCTTTTGCTATGGCTACTGCATAAAACTAACAGCAGCTCATATAACTCCTCTCTTTTTGATGACCCATCATCTTGCAAATAAGCAGCGACTACAAAATCAGTAGCAGTTATTCGATAAGTCTCTTGTTGACCGCCCTCATGCCGATAATGCACTCTAGCTAGGTTATCTCTAGCGCCTATTTTTACAGCACAGCGTGCTAATCCCGTAAACCCCTGCCATGCCGCTAATTGTAAGCCCGTTAGCTGTAGCGGGTTATCATGAAAGTCTATGGTCGCTGTTTTTTGAGTATGCCTACAACGAAACCCTTGGTTATCTAGAGTAGAGAGAAGCCAGGCACAGGCGTCTTCATTATTGAATTGATCAGCAGAATCAACAAGATGGTGAAGCAAACTCTTTCTTGTTTCCTCAAAAAGAATCTCATCTGCATTTAATTTTAATTTATTAAGTTCTAATAACAACTCAACATTGGCAAACTCTATTGCTGATTTAAACATATCAACAAGAACCGTTTTATGGTCCTTTACACCTAATATCAGTGCATCTTTTTGAGTACTTATTATACTTTTTAAAAAAGCGATCTTTTCTGGTCGGCATAACTCTTTTAAAGCCTCTGAACTCAAAGAAAATAATATGCATGTATTGTTAAATGCATCTTCTTGTAGTAACTGGTCAAATCGAGCAAGGTCTCCTTGAATTAGCACCTTTTCTAGTTGCAAGAAAGTTGCAAGAAAATGATCATTTCTTTTAAAATAAATTTCTAAATTTTCTTTTTGTCTTCGTTCTGGCCTTTGATCTGCCTTTCCTTTTCCTCTTCGGCTAGCTTTTTTTGCTCTTCTAGATTTTTTTCCATGTTTTCCATGCTGTTTTGGCGCTGCACTTGTAGCAGCCGCATGACCTTCTGATGATTGTGCCTGCTCAAACTTCAATTGATCAGCAATATCTCTCAGCCCACTCATCGCCGCCTTAGCAGCAACTCGCCATATTTCATCAAGCTTACCTTTAGTTAGACGACCACTAGCCGACTGCACGGTAAAGCCATCTTCATCTGTGCGTGATAACACATTATTTCTAAGGTTTTTTACATGCTTATAATTTTCTTCGCCTATAAGCTGAAGCCACTGCTTATATAAATCACGAAGTTTTAGAGCAAGGGATAATTTTTCAGACAGTCCTGTTGCAGTAGATAATTGAGTATTTGCCTCTGTTATTTCTCTTTCTAAATTAGCTTTTCTCTTCTCAAAAGCCTGCAGAAACCGATCTACTTCAGTAATCAGTGGCATCATAAATGCAATGGCTTGCTCTTTTAGCTGACCTTCGACTTCTGCACTCAATGGCCTGCCATTTTTATAGTCCACCAAGCCAATTTCAGGGGGTTGTCCTTGCTGCTGATATCGATAATATAACCTTGCCTCATTAGGAGGATCCTGAGGACGATCCGTGTGCTCTTTATATTTTAAAGTCCAATGTGCATGGCCTTGCAAAGGTTGAAGCTGAGTACTATCATGATCCGGTCTTTTCCTAAAAAAAGATGGCACAGTTAAATGACAATCTAATACAATTAATCCAGGTGCTAATAAACTTTCTGGGTCATAGGCCAATTTAATGATAATACGCTTTGCATTATTCATTGGATCTGCAAAGCCTTTTGGCTTAGAAATTGACCGATAAGCACTCTCTTGCGCCAAAAGCTTCGCTCTGTGCTCATCTAATAAATAATGAAACTTATTGGGAGTTGAACTTCCGGCCTGATGGGTTGTATATGGCCTGCGTTGGCCTAGTAAAGAAAGTAGTGAGTGTCCAGCTCCAGGCATAAAAAAGTCTCCAGTGTTATTTTATTAGAATATTTAAAGTCTATTGCGAATGTATTTAAAGCTTTGTGCATTAGCAGCAGGGTTAATATTTTCTTAGTTTTAAATCAAAGATTTCTAGACCATATAAGATCTATGATAGAAAAACATAACTTTTATTGATATTTATTTAGTAAATTTAAATTACTATTTTCTTAATTTCATATACTTTAAAGACATACTATTGATATCATAAAAATTATCGCTTTATCACTTCCTCCTCCACAGACTTACAAATAAAATCAGGATTTTAATTCTATTAACATTATGAAATACAATTCTATTTTTTAAAATCGGAAAAATATCAATAATTTTCATTTTTATATCAACAAAGAGTTAACAGTAAAAATTACTTTCATAACAAGCATTAAATACCGCCATACACTTACCTAACTTCCTGTTTATTCACCCTACTAATAGAGCCGCTCAGATCAATAATAATTAAACGACTCTTAATTAATATTAAAAGTAAGACAAATTAACCATACCCATATGCTTGTACACTTTCGTAAGCGTCGCTACCTCGGTAGGTATTTTGCACATCCAATGATGCAAAATCGCCGAGCAAAACGCGACGACTATAAACCCTCGGCTGTCCGCGTCACACAGCGTTACGTGCCTAGCACTCCATGGCTCGCAGCGGCGGCTCACTTACTTCAAATTCTGCTTGCTGATGTTCGAGAAAAAGCATTTTAGGGTCATTAATTGCAGCATCAGCTTTTGCTTCATCATCAGTTAGCTGCCCCTGTATACTAGACTTTGCCAACGCGATATTATTTACTGGCTGTTCAGCTAGCATTAAATGAAACCCATCTAAAACATGCCTCTCTACATGCTTTAATACATCAAATTCTACATCTTCAAATGCAAACAGTACTTGTGCCTTTATACATTCAACTATCTTATCCACGCTTACAGAACTTACTGGAAATAATTTTAAAAGCTTACCCACCATAATTTCCACAATATGAACTGGATTAAACTCTACAGTCTGATCCTGACCCTGTGAACCTTTATCTAAGTCAGTTCTCAATGTCATATCAGGCTGATAGCGTTGCTTAAAACCATCAATCTCCCTCATTACATAATCTATAAGTCCTGCCTTTTGTCCTCGCTGTGAGTAGAGGCATACAGAATCATGTATAGCGAATTTCAGCAATGCCATCCAAGCTCTTATTTCTTCTAATTTTCTAGCAACAACAAGTCTTGGATTTCTCTGCGCCTTCACTCTCTGTAGTTTTTGAGAGATATTACCTATAGCATTGTACACAGCACCAACAAGAGTATTATCCAGAGCCCCATGTTTTTCTGCACTCTTAAATATTCTACTCAGCATAAAGGCTTTAGCTAAGCAATCAACAAGTAAAGCCGTCTTTTCCTCTTTATTGCCTCCCTCACTCTGCTGCATAAGCTGCCAAAATATTTGTGCTCCAGTAGCAACTGAATGATCCGTTTCTTTTGAGTCATGACTATTGCATAAAGCAAGCAATAATTCAGATTGTTCTACGAATCTCTCTGCCTCTATCTCCTCACTTACCATATCTTCTACAACAAAATCACATGCGGTTACATCACAACGACCTTTTTCATCTTTTCCTTCATCTTTTTTAATCACATAGCGCACAGATATAAGGCTATCTTTAACACCTGTTTTCATAAAAGCTCTCGTCAAACTGGGCAAGCCCATGCAAGCTGCTCTTTTTAACGGATCCAACCAACACACTCGGTCACCAAAATCTACTTTAACAATCTGTTCATTATCGAGGCAACGAACTCCCTGTTCATGTAAATTAGCAAAAAACCATGCATAAAACTTATCTTTATTTTCTTTATAAGCAACATCTATAAGGTGATGCCTCAAACCTTTTCCTGTTGCATCACAAAGAGTTTTTTCTAGATTCACCCTCAACTTATGAAGTGCTAATAATCCCTCAAGATTTCCCGTTTGAATTAATTTTTTAATAAGATTAGCAAGGGCTACTTTATTATGGCCTTCGTCTAAAATCAGTGCATCTTTTTGAGAAGTTAATATATTTTTAAAAACAGCTATATTTTCTGGCCGGCATAATATTCCTAAAGATTCTGAATCAAGATAAAATAATATACATTTATTTTTAAACATTCTTCCTTGCAGAAGCTGGTTAACTCTAGGAAAATCTCCACGATTTAATGCCCCTTGTAGCTGCAGATAAGCGGCAACCCAATTACCTGCCTTTTCTAAATAAGTCTCTAAGGTCTCTTCTGGTCTTGGCGCCGGCTTTTTAGCTGCCTTCTCTCTCTCTTTTCCTCTAGATCGTCTGGCCTTTCTACTCTTTTTATGGTGTTTTGGCGCTGCGCCAACAGCAGATTTATGCTCCCCTGATGATTGAGCCTGCTCAGTTTCCAGTTGATTAATAATATCTCGAAGCCCACTCATCGCTGCCTTAGCAGTAACGCGCCATATTTTATCAAACCTATCTTTAGTTAAACGACCACCAGCCGACTGCACAGTAAAGCCATCTACATCTGTACGCAATAAACCATTGCTTCTAAAATTCTTTACATGCTTATAATCATCACTATCCATAATCTGTAACCATTCTTGATATAGTTCGCGAGCTTCTTGAGCAAAATGCCACGTTTCAAGTGCTTCTGTTGCAGTTGCTAATCGAGCATTGGCCGCTGTTATTCTACTTTCTAACGCAAATTTTCTACCTTCAAAATCACCTATATATTGATCCATTTCAGTAATCAGTGGCATCATCAATTTAATGGCGCGTGCTTTTAGTTGTCTTTTTATTTCTGGATCCAGCGGTTTACCACTTTTATTATCCACCAATCCAATTCCAGGAGTTTGTCCTTGTTCATAGCAGTAATATGCTCTTATCTCACGAGGAGGATCCTGAGGACGATCCGTGTGTTCTTTATATTTTAAAGTAAAATGCATATGGCCTTGCAAGGGCCTCAGTCTAGTATCATCTTGATCAGGTCTTTGCCTAAAAAAAGATGGTATAGTTAAATGCTGGCCTAATACAATTAAGCCAGAACTTAATAAATCTTTTGGATCATCGGCCAGTTGAATGATAATATGCTTAGCATTATTCGTTGCACCAGCGAAACTTTTTGGCTTAGAAATTGATCGATAAGCATCTTCTTGTACCAAAAATTTTTCTCTGTGCCCATCTAAAAGATAATGAAAATTATTAGGGGTTGAACTTCCAGCCTCGTGAGTTGTTTGTGGCCTGCGTTGGCCTAATAGAGAAAGTAATGAAGGTCTCGCTCTAGGCATGATAAAGTCTCCAATATTATTTTACTAAAATAATTAAGGTCTACTGAGGATGCATTTAAGGTTTTGTGCATTAATAGCAGAGTTAATACTCACTCGCTTTAATCCAAAATTTACTAGATAGTATTTATGATGGAAAAAATCATAATTTTTATTGATGCTTATTTAAAAACCTATTTAATTAAATTTTTTGTTAATATTTTGAAATAAAAATGTACATTTTATAATCAGGAAAACTGAAATAATTTTTATATTTATGTCAACATAAAGTTAATAGTGAAAAATCGATCTATTGCCTAAGTAAAAAAGCTTCCGATTACTAACAAGTTTCACCAATCTTTTAAAGATAGAAAATTAAAAGAAGCAAACAGGTTACCTATCACTCACCTTACGCACTGAC
>NZ_AMFF02000123.1 GCF_000297215.2 Piscirickettsia salmonis LF-89 = ATCC VR-1361 | reverse complement strand
TTACTTCACTGATGAAAAGTAATTTCAACTACAACCCTCTTAAATGCATCTTGTGCGGCAATCAGTTAAGAAGGGTAAGCACCCAATTTGGTCTTACTCTTAGGGAAAAGTACAATTACTATGAAGAGCTAGCAACCAGCCGATTTAGAGGCTTCTAGTAGGGTAACTCCGCCCGAAATTAGAGAATTCGCCTATTTTCACCTAAAAAACCGCCTGCAGACATTATATTCGGTAATGGCCACAGCAATACTGACCAGAATTTAACATCCTCCTAAACATTGCCGCCAGGATCATTTTTTTGAAATTCCTGAATCTCAAGAATTTTAAGTGTGTGCGGATCATTATTTTAATTGCAACTAGGAGCCTAAAAGATGCTAAATATCACGCAAGTTAGAAGTATGTTGGCAGATTGGGGCGAGTATATACAACGAGGCGCAGAACATGGCTCAAATAACTCTATTTTTGGCATGATACAAAAGTACGGTGGTGTCGTCATACAAAACAATAACAGCGGTAATGATCCTTATATCGCCAATAGTGATGTACTTGAAGTCGATAGAATCGTCAACGATCTTTTACAGAGTAATTGCAAGAGTGATCAAACCATGGCACGTATACTCGTGATTCATTACGGCATAACCGGCTCAGCCGCTAAAAAGCAAGCCATTTACCACATATCAGCACCCACTTATGACAGTTATCTAGGTAAAGGGGTGAGTTATGTGCGGGGATGTTTAAATACTTTGGCGCAAAAGCCAGCCTAGCTAATTACGCCATCCGTTCTTTTATATAGAAAATTACTTACAATACTGCACATACGCTACTGCATATGGTGCCTTCCACATTTTTAGGATCTTGTTGAGATTTCTGTTGAAATGATCCTGTCTGATAACTTGTTTGCCTAGAGCCTAACAAAGGTTCTTCAGCAGTTGATCTAGAAGAAGTTCGCTCTTCATTAGGTGTTAAATTCCATATGACGTAGTAGGGCGAGTTACATTCAACATTGATGGTTGAGACATTATCGTGAATTTAATCGTAATAATTTCATTAAAAAAATAAAAATATTAGGTAATCTATATTTTTATTTACATAAAAATGCTATTTATTGATATAAAAGTAATATTTTTTCTAATAGAGTTGTCATATTAACTTGATTTAACCTTTGTTTTAGATGAGTTGTTTTTTGCAAGAATGACTAAATGCTAAAGATGCAATCTATGAAGGCTTTATTTAAAGAGGTGATGCTGTGTTAGATTCAGATGAATTATTAGCGATTGGTGCAGCACTGGTAAGTGGAGTCCGCAAAAGCATTAAATACTCTGAAAATATCAAGGAATTATATACCGATTTAGCACTTTCACCTTTCAAGCATAAACGCCAAGATAAACGTAGGTCTTTAAAAGAAGGTTTCTCATTTAGTGGTGATTATGCTCGGCAAGCTTTAGCAGAAAAAGTAGGTTATTGTGATGACCTTAGTGTTGTCGCAGTTCATCTTGGTAACCTTATTCATATCGGTGATTTTTCTGAACCTATCTATATTTCATTGGTGACTATTCCAGGGCATCGATTTTGTCTGATTCACCAATCAGAAAAGTTGCATTTATCCAGAGAAGGTGAAAAATTGGCTGGGGGTTTAAAGGAGCTGGCTGAAGATCCTGACTTAAAAAATGCGATCATCGTTGATCCTTGGGTTTATAAGGCATCGAAGTTAGCTGATTGTGATAAACATTTTGCCCATGCTAGAACATATAGAGTTGAAGACTTTTATAATGGGGCTGTAAATTCTAATGGTCATTCTCAGTGTATAGGGAATACATCTGCGAAACAGCATTTGGTTGTTGAGGAGAGAAGAGCTTTAAGAGACTTTAATTTAGCCTATCAAGAAGAAACTCAAAAGTTAGCAGGTAAACATGGTTCTTTTGCTAAAGGCAATACTCTAAGAGAAATTAAGGCTGAACTAAAAGATCATCTTTATCGACGTAAACAGTTAAATGACCTTAAATCTTTTATCCAGCGTTTAGAATCAAAATCAAGCTTTTGGTACTCTCATTTTGGCCATAGCAATAGAAAAGGTAAAAGCTATAAGGCGTTAATTAAGTGCATTGATGTTGCTATAGAAAAATATATGGATATTCCTGATGAGTATTTAAAAGATATTTTTATAAAGGCGTTGGATGTGGCGACCATGGTACGTGGTAATCCACGCTTTAAAACCCTTGGAAGTAACAGGGTTCATGTGACTAAAACAGTTGCAAGTTTGCTTAGCTCAGATGTGGTGCATAGGCGATGGCCTTATTCTTTTGAAAATATTCCAGGGATAAGCCTTGATGGAATTAGAAGAATTCAAGTTAGTTCTGGGAGTGATCGAGAAAAGTGTTTAGCTGTGGTTAAACATATCAGAGAGGAGACAGGTAATTCTTCTTCTTATGATTTAGATAAAAGCTCTCCTTATTATAAAGAGGCTGGTGATCTTATAAGGCGCAGTCAAGGCGAGTGTAGCTTAAATTTTTATGATGCCGCTTCAAGTTATGAAAAAAGTGACTTCAATCATGAAACAGAAGCGACTTCTGTTCCGTCATGTTGATGAAGTAAATTAATTATAAATCTTATATTAAAAATCCTTGTTTTACCCGGGTAAAAACTGTAGCCTTTAGGTAAGCTAGTTATTTTCGTGTCTAGTTAATGACATTTAATTCCATTAAGACCTGTTTAGGTCTTTTTTTATATCTATTACTTTTGTGAGATTACACATTGCCTAGGCGTGCTAAGAAAATTTGCTGTTATGCAGGATGTCATAACACAACCTATTCACGTTATTGCAAATATCACGAACAGCACGGCAATCGATACCATGCCCCACGCAAAACAACTGCCCAGCGTGGCTATGGGGGGCGGTGGCAACGTGAGCGTAAGATATTTTTACAAGATCATCCGCTGTGCAAGCAGTGCTTAAAAGATGACAAGTTAATCCCAGCGACTGAAGTAGACCACACCAAGCCGCATAACGGTGATCATGGTTTGATGTGGAACCAGCACAACTGGCAAGCGCTGTGTAAGTCCTGTCATTCACGTAAAACTGTTAATGAAGATGGTGGTTTTGGCCGCAAAAAATCGCCCTAGGGGAGGGGTGTGTAAAATGTCTATGACCTTTATTTCCTGACCACCCGCCTAGTCGAATTTTTACGCATGCGAAATTAGAACTAAAAACTTGGAGGTTTTTGATGTCTAGAGCAAAAGGGCAAGGTAGAAAGCCAAAACCAACAAAAATTAAGAAAATTACAGGGAATCCTGGATGTAGAAAACTAAATGAGCATGAGCCAAAACCACAGGACGGGGTTGCCATTTGTCCTATAATCAATTTTTGTGGTAAAAAAATGAAAAAAGTTTCTTTTGTAATATTAGCAGCAGCTTTATCCATTAATGCATATGCATCTAATTCTGACTCCCCATATTTTCCATATGCACCATCCGGTCATAGCACCTTAGGAGATTATACCTTAACTATGCCGGAGTGCACATTAAAGTTCACTGTAGAAAAAGAGTTGTGTGAAAAATATCCAAGTAACGTTGCTTCAATCTGCACTTCAGATAGCAAAATTCAGGGTAATATTAAGTTTACTAGCGAGTCAGGTTGTTCTGATCTTGGTTCATTAGAGGTTCAAGCCAATGACTTCTACCCATTTGGATCGCAACAACCCGTACCAAGTCAAGATACAAATAAGGCTATTTCTGTTTATTTAACATCTAAGAGCGGTATAGAAAATGTTTGGTCTTATCCTGACAGTACTGTTCCGAGTACTAGCCTTCCTTTTAGCTCATGGAGTGTTTTATTTCCTGCAACAATTCCAATCAGCTCAAATGCCACATACCCAATAAATCTAACAACTCCTGCATAGTGGTAAACGGGCTGTGATTTATTAACCCCTGATCGTTTTATAGCTGTAATCGTAGCCCCATCCTCTTGCTCTCCCACCCATTGATCAAACGCCTCCTCAACCGCTTCTTTGGCTTTTAAAATATTTGAGTGCATCACTTCAAATTCAACACAAAGAGTTTTTTCTGGGTAGATTAAATCGAATGTATACAAGTAGCCTGTCGTTTTACCTGATTTTTTCCTGTGTGTTGTTTTTTTAAGTCTCATTAATTCACTAAATTACTCTAATTATTACAAAGTCCACTATGTTTGCAGAATAAGCACAAAAATCAAGTATAAGCTAAATTATTTTATTGGAAATATTTCACACAAAACTAAAGGCTTTAATATATAGGCATATTCTATACTTATAGCGCTGGATTAACAGT
>NZ_AMFF02000122.1 GCF_000297215.2 Piscirickettsia salmonis LF-89 = ATCC VR-1361 | reverse complement strand
CAGTGCGTAAGGTGAGTTAAAGACATAGAAGAAGATTACGAAGCTAATCCTATGTCGCGCTACGATAGAGGCTTTGACCCTCAATTAGTTCATAATGAAGATATGTGGGACTGGTCAGAAGGGCATACGAAATACAACCATGAACTAACTCACTTAAAATCTAATCGATATAACCTCTATGGTGGAAAGTTTATTAAAATTAAAGTCAAACATAATGATCAAACTTTTTTTCTTGTTATAGGGGTTGCAGCCCGATCTAAGAAAAACTTAGAACTCTCTAAAACATTAATTGACTTCAGCTACAATCACTTTTTGATGATGATAAAAAAAATAGCAACTCAAACTTACTTAACTCATAGAGATTGCTATCAAAGGTTTACTCAATACAGTTTACCTATTGAAAGTGATTTCGATAAAGAAATTATCTGCTATAGTGAACCATTGATCTTCCCAACAAATAAATTAAAAATTATTAAGTAGAATCCCAAGCTAGGATTAATAAATTTAAAAGTCGAGGGAAAAATTTCATGTCTAAATATGTTGCTATAACAGGCTCTTCTACAGGCATTGGATCATCAACTGTATCAAAATATCTAAAAGAAGGTTATATAGTTTTTGGTTTAGATATTAACAAACCAGAAGTAACCCATAATAATTTCTTCCATATAAACTGTGATATATCAAGTGTAAGCTCAATCAAAAAAGCAAGATTAGAAGTTGATAGCTTTACAAAAAAAGTCGATCACTTAGTTTCAAATGCTGGGGTGCATAGCTTTGGCTCGTTAAAAGATTTAACAGAAGAAAAATATGAAATTATTTTTAACATTAATGTAAAAGGCACCCTATTTTTCATCCAAAATTTTGTTACTTTAATTGAAAATAACTATGGTGGATCCATTTGTTTAGTGGGTTCAGATCAATCATTTGTAGGTAAAGGCTCTAGTGTCCTTTACGGTGCAACAAAAGGAGCAATAGCAACAATAACAAAATCATTGGCTATTGATTTCGCATCAAGTAATATCAGGGTTAATTCTGTTTGTCCTGGAACCATTGAAACACCTTTATACCATAACGCGGTGAAATCTAATTCGCACAAATTAAACATGACTAATGATGATCTATATCATATCCTCAAAACCTCTCAGCCTATCCAACGAGTAGGGTTACCAGAAGAAGTATCAAATGTCATTTATTTCCTAAATTCAGGTGAAGCATCATTTGTAACTGGCTCTTTATACTCTGTGGATGGAGGTTATACAGCACAGTAACTTTTTCTACTTTGACTAATCTAGCTCTTTACAGTAGATTCAAATTGAATACTAAAGAGCTTTACTATGCCCTCAACAACCCATAAAATCCTCGAACTCCTCAAATCAGGCGAAGAACTGACACGCCCCAAGGCTTACAAGTTGGGTTTCGGCCATTGTTTACCTACCTTTATCTGTCAACTCCGCAAGGAAGGCTATAATATACGTTCATGGAAGGGGGAAAAGGGCTACTACCATTATCAGCTTGATACTCGAAAGCAAGTCCAATCCGATTTGTTTGAAGTCAAACAGCTTACTTTTGATTTTTAAACGTACAGGACCATACTCACCATATGGCAGCCTCAAGCAGCGAATTTTAACCTAGCTCCAGATCACTGCTGCTTGATATGCCTTCTTGCGTATATAAACTACTCTCTAAACTCAGGATTTAATACTTGCTCTAACGTGTACGGGTCATGATTTAGGGAATGTTTTAATCGGTATATCAGTTTCATTAGATGCAGTTTTACTAGCTGTTACTATGCGTTATTCA
>NZ_AMFF02000121.1 GCF_000297215.2 Piscirickettsia salmonis LF-89 = ATCC VR-1361 | reverse complement strand
CATGGCTCGCAGCGAGTGTTGAGGCTCACTCATCTCAGTTATTAGATGCTCCTCGCTCTAATTTTATTTACGATCTTCGGCGACAAACTGATAAAGCTAACTCAACAGCAGAACTCTCCGCTATTTTAACCGACCTTCATAGTGATGAAACCCTATTTAAAGACTATTTTTTCGATCCGGCACATACTCCTTTTCGTACGGCGCTCAAAGACTGCCTAGTCGCTTGTAGCCAAGCACGAATATTAGAAGAAAAAATGGATAAACGTGAGCTAAATAATATAGAGGATCTGCGCGATCAGGCACTCAGATTATTAAGCGATGTTAATAACATTTCTCGATATGAAAGTGAAAATGAAAGTAAAAATAAAGCTTTTTCTACTTTGCTTGGTATAATTACTCCACAAGTCCATCAAGTTCAATCAGCAGAAGAGCTCTTCGCTACTTTAGCTAAACTTGAGAGCAATGAGACTTCTAAAGACTACTTTTCAGACCCTAATCATAGCGACCTTAATACAGAATTATATAATTGTTTACAAGCCTCTGTCGATTTAAAAAATCTAAATTTCAATTATGTTCGCAACAGAGTTCTTAAACTTCTAGATAATGTTAATAAACATGAAAATAATCAAACAACACCCTCAAATGGTGAGCAGACCACACTGCTTAAAAACGTTTACGCTCAAATCACTAAGTCTCAATCAGAAAGAGGGCTTATTTGCGCTCTAAATAACCTCCAAGAAGCTCAAACATTTCAAAATTACTTTTCTAATCCGAAAAATTACTACTTTAAAGCAGAGTTAAAATACTGGCGGGCGAGATGTAACCAAATAGAAATACTAGAAGAACAGCAAGCATTGAAAGATACTGATAAAAAAAAGCAACTGTTAAGCGATATAGAGACCATTATCGTAAACCAAGTTCGAGGATACGGATTTGATTTAGGAATCGGCGGTAGCGAACACAGCATTAGACTATCAGAACGTGAATCTTTTCAAGTATAGCGCTCAACGAAT
>NZ_AMFF02000120.1 GCF_000297215.2 Piscirickettsia salmonis LF-89 = ATCC VR-1361 | reverse complement strand
ACTCTTAACTTCCGTTGATTACTACACCCTACTCAAATCTAAATTTTTCGCAACAGTGCCCCTCTGGGCCTACATTATAAAATCGCGTCTAACGCTTCTTGTATTTGTTCTTTTTGCTTTCGTGTGAGCTTTTCAGATTTAACTATAAAACCGCTATCTGTGTATCTCAGATTAGCTTTTTCAGAGCTGAAGACATAGCGTTCAATCTTCTTCTGAGGCGGCTTTTCTGGAGGATTAACCTTACGGTCTACTTTTGCAATAAAAGTCTTCCAGTCAAGAAAGTCGCCTTTACTTTCCTCTGTCCCGACTCGGGACAGCAAACCTGAACCACTTCTTGTCCCGACTCGGGACAACTTGTGAGACAAAGAAATAATACCCTCCTCATAGCAATCACTCTGGGGGTTACTGTTCTTCGTTCTTTTCGCTAATTCTTCAATTTGAGAAGCGCCCAGTATCTCCATAGGCAACACTTCCCTAACACTGTCAGGAATGCTATCAACTTGAAGTAACCGACCAACCTGAGTCTTGCTTACTTTGAACTGCTTTGAAAAATCTCTAATGCTCTTAATGTTAAACATTTTCATATATTCAACATAAGTTAACGCTTTATCATAATCACACAAGTCAACTCTTTGCTCATTTTCTGCAATAATTATTTGTGCGGCTTCTTCATCAGAGCACTCAACCACTCTAACTAAAAGAGGCTCTTGATTAATTTTTGCAGCTTCATAGCGACACTCTCCAGAAATTAACTCATAACCTCCGTCACTAGACTCCCTAACAATGCATGCATTGATTTGTCTCTTACCTTCCATGCTAGATGCAAGGCTTTTGATAGCTTTATCATCTTTAATATTTCGATCAATTTTAATATCTGCTATCTTAATCTCATTTGTTGCTGCCCACAGTTCACGACTAAAAACTGTAGCCTCAACAAAATCCTGCTCGCCCTTAAGCTTTGGCTTTTTCTTTTTGTTTCGTTTTCTTACTACGGCCATTTTTCTTGCCTTTAAATAAATTAATTATATAGTCAGTAAATGCAACAAACTCAGCTTTTCCTTTTCTGTCTTTTAACTCAGTAATTCCTCGCCCTGTGCTTGAGCTTTCTACATAAGCATCCCGAGAATAAAGGCAACCACTATACAAATCTATGTTTTCATCGTCACTTAAAGCCTCTATAAGCTCCTCTGCTTTTTTGCTCTTACTGTTAGGGTTTACCATATTTAAAATATAAACAGTTTTAAGCTTGTCATTACCTATAGACTGAGCGTCATCAATTATCTCTGTCATTCCTTCAATTACATCGAGATCATACTGAGATTGACGCATAGGTATAATTGCTAAATCAGCAACAACTAAAGATTGACGCATCTCTGTACTATCATGTCCGCCAGTATCAACAACTACATAATCATATTGCTTTGATAAAGCTACAGCTTCATGCTTAATTTTTCCGATTTTCTGAACATGTTTTATCTGGGGTAAACTTTCATCATCTAACCTAGTATCAGCCCACAAGCTTGCACTAAATTGCGGATCTGAGTCTAAAAGAGCGACTTTAAACCCCGCTTGCGTTAATGACACAACCAAAGAGGTAGCAATTGTGCTTTTACCAACACCTCCCTTGCTACAAGCTATCGTTATAACAGGCATAAACAGCCCTCAATCTTAAAAACTTACTAATAGTATCACTCATTCTCAGAAAAAAATTAAACCAAATTAAAAATATTTTTTATTCACGCTCAATCTCTGAGGGTCTGATTCCCCGAAGCTTGATTCGTCGGCACTGTTGCGAAAAAT
>NZ_AMFF02000119.1 GCF_000297215.2 Piscirickettsia salmonis LF-89 = ATCC VR-1361 | reverse complement strand
TAAATTTTTCGCAACAGTGCTATAAGATTTAATCTCCCACCTAAGTGTCCAGTTTCATTGAACCACAATATATTGATTTGATTATTTTTTTAATATTTTAAAATAATTAATTTAAGTTTATATTACTTCCTCAGGACTTACGCATTGACAGCTGTTTTAAAACATGAATCCTGTTCCTTATTAAAAAATTAATTATTTTAATAAGTATTAACTATATTTTAGGAATATTAATGAAAATTAAAAGCTTGCTTATTGCTTCGATCTTTATTTTTTGCTTACAACTAACACATGCTTCTCCTTTGAGAGAAATTTACCATGATATTATTAATCAAACAGATATAGAAAAAAAACAAGAAGGAATTACATACAGTCTTACAGAAAATAATTTATTAAATGATGATTTCCTCATCCAATTTCCTGGCAAAGAGGTTTGGGGAAAAAGAGTAACAGACTATCCTGGATTTGAATTTAATCCGAGTTTAGATCTTGACTTTGGCCTACCTCATTGCCATACACAATCTCAATGTATGACTAATAGTTCTTGCTCTCATTTGGCTATATTTGATAATGGTGGAAATAAAAAACATATTAAAATGTGCAATGGCTATGCTGATCAAAAATTAGATCGTATCTACAATGCAATTGTTCATGCTGAGCGCTTTGTTGATATTACAACATTGGAAAGTTGGCCTGATTTAAAATTTAGGTCCACTCTTCGTAATGCTTTAACTGTCCTAGCTAAGACAGGGAAAAAGATCACCGTTCGTATGCTGGCTGGAGTATATCAGCCCTTCCCCAGTAAGCAATCGTCAAATGAACAGATTCAAAGGAAGTTTTTTGCTAATAATTATGTAACTTGGTACTTTTTAGATGACTTAATTAGGGATATAAAAAACATTCCAGAGTCTAATTTAGATATCTATGTTGCTGGTATGCGTAGTTGTTCAGGCACTTGTGACCCTGATGTTCAAATGTCTTTATCTTGGAATCATTCAAAAATCATTAATATTGATGGTAAAAAAATCATCAGTGGTGGCTTAAATATGTATAGCACAGACTACTTGATGAAAAACCCAGTCTTTGACTTAATGATCGAAATACAAGGACCAGTAGCGAATAAGGCACTTGGTTTTACTAATTTACTATGGGATTTTGTTAAAAATAACATTTATAGTTTTTTAAATGTTATTGAATATTCTGCAAGAAAAGAGAATCAATACAGAATTGTTAAGTCTGATTTGCCAAAACATCATTTACACGCTAACGATAGCCCTTCTGGAAGTGTAGAGATACTCTCAATTGGGCGCACTGGGTATGGTTTATATACGAAGGATTCAGCAGAAAAAAATAATAATTCAGACTATGCTTTATATGATTTATTGAGTAGGGCAAAGAAAAGCATTTACTTAGCACAGCAAAGTCTTAAGGCAAACTTTAATATTTGGCCTTATGATACTACTGATCAAGCACACACTAATTTTATTAGTGCTTTGGCTAAGCTCATTGTGAATAAAGGTAATGTATATATTGTAACTTCACCTTACAATGATGGTTCTTTACTAGAATTAGGATATTTGTCTTCAGCCAGTCCTGAAGAGTTATGGAATAAAATTAAAAATGAAACGATAGCCATGTACCCAAATCTTACTGAAAGTAGAATTAATAAGAAGTTATGTAATAAGTTGCACATTTCAGAAATTAGATTCAATAATCATGATACCGTATGGGGAGATGGTTCAAAAATAACAGATCACTATAAATTTATGATGGTAGATAGACAGATGTTTTATGTAGGGTCTCAGAACTTTTATCCATCAGGCCTTCAAAATTATGGCCATATTATTAATGACACTAAAGCAGCAAGAATAGTTAGACGCGATTTTTGGAAACCTCTTTGGGTATATTCTGCTAAAACAGAATATAAGCCTGAACAGTGTACCCTTTCTAAAGCACTGTTGCGAAAAATTTA
>NZ_AMFF02000118.1 GCF_000297215.2 Piscirickettsia salmonis LF-89 = ATCC VR-1361 | reverse complement strand
ACGAGCGATATCCCGAATTCCACTGCCATTCATACTCATGTCAATAATTTTTCTTTGTCTCTGGCAAATCACCTGGCCGCTTATAGTTCAGTAGGAATGTATCTTTATCACAGCCTGTATTTTTGCATTTATAACGCTGATTGCCTGAAGCGTTCCTGCCAAATTTAATGACATTATTCTCACTGCATTGAGGGCAATTGACTTCGATATGAGGCATGGATAAATCTCTAAATTATTGTTAACTTGCTTCGAATTATACCATGGCAATCAATGAGATACATCACCGTGGCTAACTTTCTAAAATAACAAAAGCAACGGCGTAATGTGTTTCATCACTGAGCGTTAAATGATGATTTTTAATATCCAACTCATAAATCAATTCTAATGCTTTTTTATCAAACATTAAGCACGGCTTACCACGCTCATCATGCACTGTGGCAATATGCTTTAAGCTTAATCCATTAGTAAATCCCGTACCGAAAGCTTTTGCTGCAGCCTCTTTTGCCGCAAAGCGCTTTGCCAGATAGCGTGAGCGCTGCTTGTCCGCAACATCTAAAAAAGAGTCATACTCAAGTTTAGATAAAATACGCTCTGCAAATGCATCACCGTGACGGGCTAATAACTCATCAAAGCGCCCAATTTCAACAATATCAGTACCGATACCAATAATCATAAACGTGCCTGAGTTAAAAGCGCACGCATTTCTTTAACCGCGATAGCCAACCCAGAAAATACCGCACGTGCAATAATACTATGGCCGATATTCAGCTCATTAACCTCAGCAATTGCAGCAATTGCCAACGTATTATGATAATGCAGGCCATGACCGGCATTCACAATCAAGCCTTTTTTATGCGCATATTGAGCCGCCTCGTGTAAACGCATCAGCTCGTGCTGCTGCTTCTGACCATGCGCTTCTGCATACGCCCCGGTATGCAATTCTACCACAGGAGCACCACAATCAATCGCCGCATCAATTTGATTGAGATCTGGATCAATAAATAAAGACACTTCACTATGTACTGCAGTAAGGCGCTCACAAGCAAATTGAACAGAACGTAGATTACCTCGCACATCTAAACCTCCTTCTGTTGTCACCTCTTCACGACGTTCAGGTACTAGACACACGCACTCAGGCTGAACAGACTCGGCAATTGCAATCATCTCATCTGTCACCGCCATTTCTAAATTCATTTTTGTCTGTAAAACTTCTTTTAATAAAGTCACATCACGATCTTTAATATGACGACGATCTTCACGCAAGTGAACTGTAATTCCATCCGCCCCGGCTTCTTCTGCAATCAATGCGGCTTGCACAGGCTCTGGATAAATACTCCCCCGCGCATTGCGTAATGTTGCCACATGATCAATATTCACCCCTAATAAAACAGGTTTTACCACTGTTAGACTCCTTTAAATTGTTTAAATAACTCGCGAGATTTTAAGGTCCGATTACGTAAATAAAACTGTAAATACATACGCATAATACGCTTTGCATCCATTTTTTCGAGCTCTGTATCAAATTTACCTGCTTTTAATGCCAGCAAACTCGCCCCTTGACAGACGAGTCCAATAGAAGCAGGTCGATTTACCGGCCAATGCTCAGGTAAATGCTCAACCCGTAGCCAGTAATTTTGCTGAGCAAGAACCGCACGACCTTTAACATCCTGCTCCAGTACCAGCTCATAACCAATCGTTTTTAATAATTGATATTCAAAACGTCGTAATTGAGACTCTAGCTCCAGCTCAACCTTCGCTTTAACAGAGTGAGTACGAGATAACACACCCAGTAATTGACGATAGATAAAAAAGAACGCCTCATCGCCTTGACCTTGAGGTAATAAGTGAATGGTTAATTCATTTAAATACATTGCCATAACAAATGGTAAGCCGCGCCACAGTAACTGTCGCTCACACGAAGACACTTCTTTTAACGTACCCAGCCCAACACGCTTTTGCCAAGTTAATTGTAATAGGCTAAAGGGCTGCAATACCCCTTGCCAACGTGTTAAATTTGCTCGACCACCGGAGGCAACACAACAAATTTTACCATGATCACGCGTTAACATATCAAGCAAAACACTGGTATTTTTATAGGGGCGTTGTTGAATGATATAGCCTAAACTCTGGCACAGCTCTATTGTCATTTAATTGCTTGACTCATTCATCATAACCTAAACTATGCAAGGCACGCTCATCATCAGACCAACCCGATTTAACCTTCACCCACAACTGCAAATGCACCGGGGTTGCGAAGAGATTTTTCATATCAATTCGTGCTTGGCTACCAATTTCTTTTAAGCGCTCACCTTTCTTACCAATCACAATTTTCTTTTGCGCTGGGCGTTCAACTAAAATCACTGCACTAATATCTAAGCAGCCATTATCTTGGACATTAAACAAGTCAATTTCCACAGTAATTTCATAAGGCACTTCTTCACCTAAAGAGCGCATTAGTTTTTCACGAACAATTTCAGCCGCTAAAAAGCGCTGAGAGCGATCCGTAATCTGATCCTCATCAAATAAAAATGGCCCTTCGGGGAGCAGCTTATCGATAGCCTCTTCTAACGCTTTTAAATTATCGCCTTTATAAGCAGACACGGGAATGACCTCAGCAAAACTCATTGCTGTCGATAATTGCTGCAATTTAGGCAATAATTCTTCTTTATTTTTAATTAAATCAACTTTATTAATCACTAAAATCACTGGGATATTACGCTGCTGCAACTTAGTGACAACGAGCTCATCTTCTTCAGTCCAGCGTCTTACATCAACAACGAATACAGCCACATCAACGCCAGTTAGGGCATTATGTGCCGCCCGGTTCATATAACGATTAATCGCCTTTTTTTCATTTTTATGCAGTCCTGGCGTATCAACATAGATCGTCTGTAAATTATCCTCTGTTTTAACCCCCATAATCTGATGGCGGGTTGTTTGTGGCTTATGCGAGGTAATACATAACTTTTGACCAATCATCTGATTTAATAAGGTTGACTTACCTACATTCGGACGACCAACTAAAGCCACTGTACCACAATAAGTCGTTTGTTCTGTCATTTCTATCATTGCCCTAACTCCTGCAATATTTTCGCAGCGGCCTCTTGCTCAGCACGACGCCGACTGGTTCCAGACCCTCTTTGACTTATATTTAAAATACTAACCCGGCATTCTACATAAAAAGTCTGTTCATGCGCCTTTCCATCAATACGCAAAACTTCATATTCTGGCAAAATATCATGGTTTGCCTGTAAGTATTCTTGTAAACGCGTTTTTGCATCTTTACTATGGGTTTGTTTATGTACACTAGCAATCCGTGGTTCAAACCAACGCAAAATAGCGGCTCGGGCGTTTGCTATCCCAGTATCTAAATAAATCGCACCGATAATTGCTTCCACTGCATCGGCTAGAATAGATTCCCGACGATATCCGCCACTTTTTAGCTCGCCAGTACCTAAACGCAGAAACTGCCCAATTTCAAACTCATTCGCCACTGCGGCCAACGTCTCACCTTTAACTAAATTCGCTCGAAACCGGCTCAGCTCACCTTCTTGTGATTCAGGAAAGCGTTCATATAAGGCATCAGCGATAACAAAGCTTAAAATAGCATCCCCTAAAAACTCTAAGCGCTCGTTATTATTCGAGCGCACACTGCGATGAGTCAACGCACTGGTTAATAACCCTTCATTGCGAAACTCATGGCCAATCGCCTTACATAAATCAGAAACAGGTCTAATCATTCATCTCTCACTAAATTAATCTTGACTCACATTATTTTTATTTATTTACTGCGGCTTAAATTCGCTATAACTCACTTTTTATCTTATTCAATCATTTAATACTAAAATATCTAGCTAAGAAATCAGCCGGCCTAAACACTCCAAACGGATACGGGAGTGTTGGCTATCCCAACTCATCCAAATCAAAAACCTGACCAATAATATTGTCACACGATACAAATCCCGAGTAACAACGATGCTTAGCGATTATCTCCCATGGAAAAATACTCACCAGGCGGCAGGATTCAGCCTTTAAAATTAAATAAACTAACAATGCCAAAAAAAAGAGCGAGCATGACCTACTAACATCAGACGTTTTCGCATCTACTCCATAGCTATCATATCAAGAACGCTCAGTATCTGTACCTAATGGATCAATGTACCAATACGATCCCAACGCACACGATGATTGATACTATCCCAACTGAAAAAACGACGCCAAGCTTTGCCAATAAAATCTTTTTCTGGTACTAATCCCCAACCACGACCATCATCACTATCATCACGATCATCACCCATCATTAAGTAATGCCCTTTAGGAATCACTAAATTAGTAAAGTCCTCAGCCGGTCGATCAGCAATGACATAAATATTATGCTGAACGCCCAGTAAATCTTCAGAGTATTTTTCTGCATTAATCCACTGACCGCCTCCGGTATACACTCGCTGAGCTGGACTTAAAAATTTTTGTGTTGCCACTTTTCCATTAATCGTCAACACCTTACTATGATAACTGACTACATCTCCCGGCACACCAACGACACGCTTAATAAACACAGCTTGTGGATTGACCGGCCAATGGAATAAAGCGATATCCCCACGTTTAGGCTCACTGACTGGAATAATTTTCAGGTTCGACAGCGGCAAGCGCACACCATACGCAAAATTATTCGCCAACACATAATCACCCACATCTAAGGTCGGCAATAACGAACCGGATGGTACCACAGAAGGTGAAACAATAAACGAGCGAATAACCAGCACCACAAGAAACACCGGAAAAAAACCACGGGCATATTCAACGACTTTCGGTTCCGCCATCTCTTGCTTAACACGTGCTTTTTTCCAAAGCAGCAAATCCAGCAAATAAAGTGCACCGGTAATCAGCGTCAGGCTGACTAAAATCCAATCAAAATTATTAGCCAAACTTCCATGAAACACATAAATCACGGTAATAAACAAGACCAACGGAAAAGCCCCATAAGCCTGAGTAATCAGTTTATTATCTGCCAGTGCCGGTTGAATATAGCGCATGGCGGTCATCACCCCGGTAAGTGCCGTTAAAATTAACAAAATCCACGTCATCATTTATTATCCACCTTTAATACAGCCAAAAATGCCTCTTGTGGAATCTCAACACTGCCCACTTGTTTCATGCGTTTTTTCCCTGCTTTTTGCTTCTCTAGTAATTTGCGTTTACGTGATACATCACCACCATAACATTTTGCCGTGACATTTTTTCGCAGTGCTTTAACCGTCTGGCGAGCAACAATATGCGTGCCAATGGCCGCTTGAATCGCCACATCAAACATCTGCCTTGGAATCAAACCTTTCATACACTCAGTGAGCTCACGGCCACGGGAAAAGGCATTATTACGATGAACAATTAAAGCCAATGCATCGACCTTATCGCCATTAATTAATACATCCAGTTTAATTAAATCTGCCACCTGAAAGCGCTTAAAGTGATAATCCAGCGATGCATAGCCACGACTGACTGATTTTAACCGATCAAAAAAATCTAACACCACTTCATTCATCGGTAGCTCATACACTAGCGAAACCTGGTTACCAATATATTCCATGCGCGTTTGCACGCCGCGTTTTTCATTACATAGGGTCATCACCGCCCCGACATGCTCTTGCGGCAACAAAATACTTGCTTCTACAATCGGCTCACGCACCTCAGCCACTAAATTTGGCTCAGGAAGTTTCGAGGGATTATCCACATAAGACACCGTGCCTTTCTTATCTACTAATTCAAATACGACTGTCGGTGCGGTGGTAATCAAATCCAGGTCATATTCACGCTCTAGGCGCTCTTGAATAATCTCCATATGCAACATACCCAAAAAGCCACAACGAAAGCCAAAGCCTAAGGCATCTGAGCTTTCAGGCTCATAAAACAACGCCGCATCATTAATACTGAGTTTTTCTAGCGCCTCACGAAAGGCTTCATAGTCATCCGAACTCACTGGAAATAAACCGGCATAGACCTGAGGCTTAACCTTTTTAAACCCAGGCAGGACCTCTTTAGCAGGTGCATGACTATGCGTTAAGGTATCACCGACCGGTGCACCATGAATCTCTTTAATACCAGCAACAACATAGCCGACTTCACCGGCTTCGAGAATCTTTGTGCTGGTTAACTTCGGTGTAAAAACTCCAACATCATTGACTACATACGAGCGCCCTGTTGACATCACTGTTGTTTTCTCGCCAACTTTTAATGTGCCTTCTTTAACACGCACCAACGACACTACGCCCAAATAACTGTCAAACCAAGAGTCAATAATCAACGCTTGTAATGGGCCCTCTCGATCACCTTCAGGCGGTGGAATTTCTTTTACTAAACGCTCTAGAACATCCGCGATACCAATGCCACTTTTCGCACTACAGGCCACCGCATCAGTCGCATCAATCCCAACAATATCTTCAATCTCTTGCGCAACACGGTCAGGATCTGCTTGAGGTAAATCAATTTTATTCAACACAGGAATCACTTCCAAGTCCTGATCAATCGCCGTATAACAATTAGCGACCGTTTGTGCTTCCACCCCCTGAGCCGCATCAACAACCAATAAAGCCCCTTCACAAGCGGCAAGTGAGCGCGATACCTCATAGGAAAAATCAACATGGCCCGGTGTATCAATAAAATTTAACTGGTAGCGTTCGCCGTCTTTAGCGTTGTAATATAAAGTCACACTCTGTGCTTTAATAGTAATGCCACGCTCTCGCTCTATATCCATAGAGTCAAGTACCTGCGCTGCCATTTCCCGCTCAGATAAGCCACCACACGTCTGAATAAAACGATCAGATAAGGTCGACTTACCATGGTCAATATGAGCAATAATTGAAAAATTTCGAATTTGTTTTAATGCGGTCACAATCTACTTCTTATCTTTATCGACATCAGTTAAAGGACAAAATTGTTCCCCATTTTACTGAATCCGCTGCCAAGAGGCAAAAGTTATGTGACTTTATCGGCCTTATTTTCTACTTTTATTTTATAACCTTAATTACTACTAGCTTAATCACTGGTTATAGAGGTTATAGATATAACCGCTGCTATCGCATTATACGCACTACAGACTTAGACACTAGTAGTAATGTGTTAGAGCCCCCGACCTCTAGAGTCTCATCCTAGCTTTAGGCTCCGATTTTAAGCTTTGTTTACTATATAGTTTTACTGGAGCAGTAAGGGCTTAATCTGCTGATCAATGGCTTCACGCGCTCGAAATATGCGCGAACGCACCGTGCCAACGGGGCAACTCATAATTTTTGCAATGTCCTCATAGCTATAGCCTTCGATCTCTCGCAACAAAATCGCCTGACGTAACTCTTCGGGTAATATTTCAACCGCATAGACAATACGTGCTTCAATCTCATCACGCATAGCTAGATGTTCAGGTGTACCAAACTCACGCAAACGCCCATATTGCTCCGCATCATAAGAATCAATATCTTGTGCCGGAGGCCGTCGACTTTGGGCGACCAAATAATTTTTCGCTGTATTGACCGCAATGCGATAAAGCCAGGTATAAAATGCACTTTCTCCCCGAAACTCACCCAAAGCACGATAAGCTTTTAAAAAAGCCTCCTGGGAGATATCTAGCACCTCATGCGGATCTGAAATATAACGACCGATCAGCTTGCCAATACGTTGCTCATAACGCCTGACAAGTAAACCAAAGGCCCAATCTTGTCCACCTTTCACCGCTAAAATCAAGTCCTGGTCAGGCAGCTGCTTTGCTACATCTACTCGCATATCGCACCCCCAAAACACACTTTGGGTGCACACGGACCATCCCACTTAACTCTCGCGCCTCTTCGCGCTCATTTGACCATTCCATGGCATTAAGCGACAATGCCATGTGTTAGTACCCGTTACCTATATTGTAGTCGATAAACATGAAGCAACACTTTAACCATGACATCACCATTATTGGCAGTGGCGCAGCAGGTATCAGCCTTGCCCTGCGCCTGGCTGGACATGCCAGGGTCGCGCTATTGACCAAAAGCTCACTCACAGAAAGCTCGACACTCTATGCCCAAGGGGGCGTCGCTGCTGTTCTTGATGAAGGTGATAGTCTATCTGCCCATATTCAAGACACGCTAAGCGCAGGCGCAGGGCTCTGTAATGAAGAGGCGGTGCGCTTTACCATTGAAAACGCCCGTGAGTGCATTCATTGGCTGATCGAGCATGGTGTTCAATTTACCCGTGGTGATGACAATGAGTATCACCTCACCCTAGAAGGCGGTCATAGTCATCGCCGTGTCATACACGCTGCTGATGCCACCGGACATGCCCTAGAGACCACCCTGGCCGACCGTGTGCGCACTCACCCCAATATCACTATTTTTGAATATCATACTGCAATTGACTTAATTAAAAGCCCAGAGTCAGGCCGCTGCAGCGGCTTTTATGCCTATAACGCGGCAACACACAGTGTTGATGCTTTTAGTGCCAAATGCACTGTCCTTGCCACAGGAGGAGCTAATAAAGTCTATCTTTACTCCAGTAACCCCGATGTTTCCAGCGGCGATGGCATTGCGATGGCCTGGCGTGCCGGTTGTAAAGTCGCCAATCTCGAATTCAACCAATTCCACCCCACCTGCCTCTATCATCCAAAAACGCGATCATTTTTAATTTCAGAAGCCCTACGCGGTGAAGGTGCTCACTTATTGCTCCCCGATGGCAACCGCTTTATGCCTAAATTTGATGAACGTGCTGAACTTGCCCCACGGGATATTGTCGCCCGTGCAATTGACCATGAGATGAAGCGTCTTGGCATCCCCTGTGTTTACTTGGATATTTCACATAAAGATCAAGAGTTTATTATTAACCACTTTCCGACTATCTATGCGCGCTGCCTCGATCTAGGCATCAATATTACCAAAGAACCGATTCCTGTCGTCCCTGCGGCTCATTACACCTGTGGCGGAGTGATGATTGACCATCATGCACAAACAGATATCCCAGGACTCTACGCTTGCGGTGAAGTCTCTTATACCGGTCTGCATGGCGCCAACCGTCTCGCCAGCAACTCCTTACTCGAGTGCTTTGTCTATGCAGCCGCAGCCAGCCAGCATATTCTGGCTCATTTAGCCACGATGCCAACACCCGCAACACCTGCGCCCTGGGATGAGAGCCAAGTCATTGATTCTGATGAGCAAGTGATGATCATGCACAATTGGGATGAGGTTCGTCGCTTTATGTGGGATTACGTTGGCATCGTGCGCTCAAATAAGCGCCTCGCGCGTGCTCAGCGTCGCATCGCCTTGCTACAACATGAAATCAATGACTATTACAGCCACTTTAAAGTCAGCAATGATCTGCTTGAGCTGCGCAATTTAACCCTGGTGGCTGAACTGATTATCGAATCTGCTCTCAACCGCCATGAAAGTCGCGGGCTACACTACACCTTAGATTACCCACAGCAAGAAGAAAACCCTAAAGCAACCGTGTTGATTCCGCCGCATTAGTCATTAATTAAGAGTAAGCACGTAACAAAACTTTAAGGCGTCGATAAACCGGCCTGGGTACGGCGTCATAAAATACGGGAATAAAGTAAAGACGACGCCGATCGGCACAGCGCAAAGCCAATATCAAGCACAGCTTAGACACAAAACTCGCATGCAATACCAAGCCACCTTGGCCTCGTCGGCCACCCTGCTCACGAAACTGCCATGCTGCGCCATGACTGTGCGGGTGACAACTCGCGCTATTATTATCGCCACCTTGCCAAGACAGCCAAACCACACGATCACGCCAATAGCGATAACTTAACAATACGCCATAACCCACACACATGAAGCTTATAAAGCTCGCCATTAACACAGACATAGCACTTAGCCACACGGTGAGCAATGCAATCAGACACATCCCCCACAGTAGGATAAACCATGCTTTTGAGGCAAAGATCACGCCATTAAAGCTGGGTGTACTCAAGCACAACCTTCACAATGTCAGCAAGCTCAGAGTCTTTTGGTGTTTCACGCTGCGTAAACCAAATAAATAAATCCTGGTCAGCCTCTGCAAGCAACTTACAAAATAGCTCCTTATGACGATCTGATGATCCATCATAGGCTTTTTCAACATAGGGCTGCAGCACCAGATCCAACTCTAACATGCCCCGGCGACATGCCCAGCGTAATCGCTTACTATCACTATCAAGTAACATAACTCTCCCACTTACTGACAAATAATCGTTTAAGCAGTATCATGCACACCATATCACGATCTTGTCCAGGAGAAAATGACATGTCTACATCGCTATCATGGCAACAACAAATTAACAATGACCCTAATATTAACTTACCTTATGCACGCACACTTGAGCTTGACCATCAATGCTATCTTACCGCACTCACTCAAACAGAAATTCTCACCATAAAAGCAGACCTGCAAAAAGCACAAGAGTTAATGCAAGGCCAATTCACCTGTAATATCAATCAACTTTCAACGACACAAAGCTTACTTGGCGCTTGCTGCAATCCACAAGGCCGTATCATTGCAACATTCCGTATTTTTTATCATCAAGGCAATTATCACTTAAGCATGCAACAGGGCACCGCTGAATTACTCAAGGCTCATCTTGATAAATTTGCTATTTTTTACCGTGCCAAGCTGATAATTAACACAGAAATTAAAGTCCTTGCCCTCATTGGTCAAGGTGCAAGCGACTACATCAACACACACTTTAATTCTCCACTCATTGATCAAACCAACCCAGAGGCCAATCAGCACAATACCGAGCTCAATATCAGTCTGATTCAAGCTCCTGGCGCACATCGTTATGAGCTGTACGGCGATGAAACTGACCTAGCCTCCTGGCTTAATCATAATCAATTACAGACCGCCCCTGCACTTAACTGGTATCAAGGTAATATCAATAATCATCTTCCCGAAATCACCCCGATACTATCAGGCCAGTGTCTGCCACATGATCTCGGACTTAATAAAACCACCATGATTGATTTTAATAAAGGTTGCTACTCCGGCCAAGAAATCATCGCCCGCATGCATTACCGCGGCACCCCCAAACGCTCAGGCTTTGTTGTGCACTGGCAAGGCAATCCAGCCGCTCCCGGTGATATCATTTACGGTAATAATCAAAAAAAAGCCGGCATCATCATCAACAGCGTCCCTTTGGAAAAGAACCAACATATTGCTTTTTGCTCACTGAGTCATCAACAATTAGACAATGAATTAACTATTCATCAACAAGTATTACAAATCAATGATAATGAGAAAATATAATTAATATAAAGCAAGTTTATTAATAAAGTAATTTATACGGGATTTTTCACTCTTGACTTTAAATTATTAAAGATTTTGAGTTTGTTAACTCTTTCACATATACTTGTGAATAATTAAACTCAATTTAGCTAAAGTAGTACAAAACCATGTTAAAACAAATTATTATAATTATTGTTTGCTCTATTCTAGTGGTTATTTTTGGTAGTTATTTGCATTATGTTTTAAATGTTTTGCTAGAGATTTACCAGTGGATACACAACTTGCTCAATCAAATTTTCTCACAAGGAATGATTGCAAAAACGCTAAGTGGTACACTGGCCTTATTAATCACAATCTTCTTCTTTGGTGGGTTCATCACCTGCATCTTCTGGGTGTTAAAGCGTCCTGCCGCACACGCTTTTCTCGTCACGGCGTGGGGAATCTGGCTGCTTCTTATCCCACTCATTTATTTAAACGGCAGCGGCACACTTTAATTTTAGTATTTAAAGTTTAAAACCCACTGGAAAATATTGGTAGGTAAAAACACCTACCACAACGACTAGCCCAACAATCAACCAACGCAAAACATAGCATAAGCGACAGATCCGTTTGCCTTTTTTCAAATTCCATTTCCATTTCCCTTTCATACTCAGCCCTTAATTTTCAAGCTGTAATAACTCGCGCTCAAACATATAGACCATCTCAAAAGCATTGTCGAGAAAGTGCGTTTGCTTGAGCTCAATCGGCTGAATCCCTGCGAGCAAACTAGCAATATTTTCATGGTCCTCTGCTAAATCAAGATGGCCGCGCTTTTTTTTCTCAGTCAGTAACCAAACCGCGAAAGTTGAATATAACGCCTCATTCGGGTCCTCATTAATAGTCAATGTCTTAGTTACATTAGCCTCATTCAGACTCAAAAAACCATCATAAACTTCTTCAGTATCGGTAATTTTTATCAATAACGCCTTATTTTCATCAACAAGGTCAGCATCAGCACCAGGGTCAGCGATCACTTGATAACAACGTTTGCTAAGCTCTTCTAAATAACCTTTAAAATTATAGGACATCCACACCCTCCATTACATACATTTAATCAACCAAATAGCACGAAGTCATCACATATCATGACAGCAGCTAGCACGATAAAGTACATTAAATATTAACATAAACCGAAAATTAAAGGCTGACATAGCAAGAATTAAGGCGATTTAGCTCCACTTTAGTATCATAATACCACTCATAATCAAGCCAATTGCAAGCCACTGTGATAATCCCAAGCGAGCAGAAAACATGTAGTAATCCAATGCACAGATAAACACGAGCCCTAAGCCACACCAAACCGCATAGACAACCCCCATATCCAAACGCTTCATCGCCAAACTCATCAAAACAAAACATACAGAGTAAAACGCAAATACCCCCATAACAGGCCACAAACGACTAAAGCCATAAGAGAGTTTCATACAGGTCGTCCCTAAGACTTCAAAGACGACCGCCCCTAATAAATACAACCAACTCACCACCACCTCCAAGACAAGTAAAATTTATTTAACAATATATATAAAATCAACAACCCTGTACCTGCACCTATTCTAAAATTAATTACCAAATCACATTCATAAACAAACAAATAAATATAAACCATTATTTGCAAACAATCTATTTTAGATAAAATAAATTAATAGTAAAAATATAAGACGTATTTATAATAAAACTACCTAGATCAATGGCTTAATATATTAATTATACATAATTGATATACTGCCATACTCCAGTAAAATATAGAAAGTAATAGCACCCAAATCATCATGCTTTTTAATAGATATTACTTTCTTCTTTATCTCAACGCATTACGATAAAAAAGTAAATAAATTTTCATATTTAATTTAAAACACATCATTAAATTAAAGAATAAAACGTAACAAAATAACATTTAAATAATATTAACACTAAAAATACCACATTTACAGCAACATGATTTACACCGATAAAAAATAGAACTTTTTATAAAAAACAAGCAATAATTCATATATATAACCATAGATAAACAAATAAAAACCAAATAAACCTAAAAATAAAAAATAATGAATAAAAGTAACAAACTCAACACTATGCTAACACTATACAAACAAAGATCTTAAAAACATCGATGTTTTTATGTATTTATTGTTTATTTTTTTAGTGGAATGATGATAGTACATTACCTTTCCCTGGAGGATCATCACATGCCACAGATGACTTTTGAAAGTTTACCCCATACTCAAAAAGCTATTGTAGTACAACTAGCAGCTAATGTTGCTACATACGCTAATGAAAACCCTGACTCTTTCCTGGGGTTCCAGTTTGCTAGTGTCCTCGGTAAAGAAAAAAATAAATACTTTTCAGCAACTTTCTTACATGACAAAGATGGAGAAGAAGTAGAAGCTCGGTCTATCCTTCAACAAATGAAAGATTTTGAAAAACTGAAAACTGATATAAGCTATGCAGGTTATGAGAGCGATGATGGCGAAGATGAAGCAAGTGATCAGGATCACGAGAGAGAAGAAAGAGATCACCATCGGCGTGAGCACACGCATGCTAAATCTACTGAGTCTAGAGCTCTGGCCCCATTAAATTTATCTAAATTTAAAAATTTAGCCGACTTAGCTCTGGCAGTAATCGACTTTGAGCACGGCAAACATGGAGAAAATTTTTATAAAACGGTTGCCCAGCCTCTCCTTCAATCTTTAAGAAAAGCCATAAAAAAAGAAGGTGAAGCACTAGATTTCCTTGTAATAGGAGCAGACAAAAGACTTGAACAGCAATTATCTCAAGTAATCTCTGACTTAGAGCAAGCTCATGAAAGATTAAAACAGTTACAAACAGCTCATAGAGCTTTACAAGCAAAGCAAGCAATACAAGAAGGTGCACAGCAGCAACAAGCGACAGAACTAGCAGAAATTAACGCTCAACTAACCCAAGCTCAAGCAACAGTAACACAAGCTAATCAAAGTTTAAAAACAGAACTAACCACCACTCAAGAGCAACTACAGCAAGCTCAAGCAACAGCAGCTAAAGCACATAAAAAATCCACAAGACTAGAGACAGAAAAAGCGGCCCAAGCAGTAGAGTTTGAGCATCAATTAACACTATCTAAAAGCGAAACAGAACAAGAAAGAGAAAAGTCTGCTCGCTTACAACAAAGGTTAGAGCCACTAGAAGCTGAGTCTTCTCGCCTACGCGGAGAAAATAGCGCTTTGCGAGCCGAAGTAACAGAGTTAAGGCAAAGCAATTCATCTCAAGCCGCAGCATTAACTGACGCTAGAGACGGATTAGCAATAGAACAAAGTAAATCTCAAGGACTCGAAACAGAAAAAGCAAGCTTAACAGCTAAAGTAGTCGATTTAACAGGGCAACTAGAGTCATCTAGAGAAGATTTACAACAAAGCCAAACGCAGTTGAGTGAGCTTAGGCAAACACTAACAGCAGCTAATACAGGTTTGAAAGATGAACTAGCACAAGCTCAGGCCAGATCACAAGAAGCAGCAAACACACATGATCACGCTAGGGAGAACTGGGATAAAGAGCGACAAGCATTAGAAGCAGTCCAAAGGACTCAAGCAGAAAAAGTTGCCGACCTAACCAAAAAGAATCAAGCACTGAGCGGTCAATTAACAACCTCACACGATGAAAAGGCAACATTGCAAACTCAAGTGGCAGAGCTAACAGCAGATAATGATCAATTAACTGACACGAATACAACTTTAGTACGACAACTCGCTTCAACTCAAGAAGAAGTAAGGCAAGCCAAAGCATCCCTGCCAAGCCGAAAAGATCTTGAAAAACAGCGGGCCATAATTGACTTAATGCCCAGATTACGCGAGGGAGACGCTAGGCACCTTAAATCTAACCTTTATAGTGTAATCTCAGACAGGTTAGAGCGAGGAGAAGCATTTGATAAAGAGCTCTTCCCTAAACTCATAGCTGCATTTACAACTAATACTGGCAATTGGGTTTCTTGGAGAGACAACTCTACCACAGCAGGACAACTGCTTGATGGTTTAAAAGAAAATTCAGGTCTTGCAAAGTATTTGGGAGTTGAAGTAAACAAAAAAACAAAACAAAAAGACTTACGAGCTACACTAGGAACACAAAATGATGAATTTAAAAAATTAAAGAGTAAAGATGAGCATCTTGTATTTTTTAAATTAAGTACAATCGAAAAAAATCATCAAGCTTCACAACATACTATTGTCGAACCCAGAACATGAACAAGAGAATAAACAGCAGCTCTTTAAAAACTTATCAAAGGGCTGCTTCTATATAGAACAAGCTACTTTCTATTTTTCAATTTTAATTAAATCTAATAATAATTGATTAACTTTACGTGAATAGTAAATCAGGCTATAAAACCTCTCAATCTCGCGATAATCACGAATAATACCTTCTTGACTCAATTTAGCGACTTTACAGCGTATCTGATAGCGTAAATCATCTAAAGACTGACCCTCTGAATCTAGTTTTTTACCTTGCAAAAATTGATGTAATAACGTGGTATTTTCCCTAATAATTAATTTTACTTGATAAAGCTCACTTTCAAACTGAACACACAAAGGGCTCGGCTCTTTTTTTAATAGCTCTAAAATATTAGTTAAATAATGAAATAATACATCAAAACCAGCTTGGTAGGCTTGCACCTCCTCTCGTTTTTCCCGAGAAAAAGCCAATTCAAATTTAACAAAATTTTGTCGACTCTTTAACTGCTGCCAGCTTGAATATAAAGTTTCATGCCACTGCATTAATGATATTTGACGCTCTTCACATGGCATAACCAAACATGAAAATACATTATCAATAAACTCTTCAGCCTTTTCTAATACACATAGATAATGATCAGCAACGTTTTTCTGGCTTTTTATAGGAAAAATCAACCCTGAAACAATAACCGCGACAATCGCACCAATCAGCGTTTCATAAGAGCGTACAATAAACCAATGAATATCCCAGTAACTTAATAAAGCAAACAAAAACACCACGATTGCGGTAATAAAAAAACTCGCCCAAGCATAAGAAATTGCTAAAAAATAAACAAAAAATCCCACACTTAATAATAAAAAAATAATCAATATTGTCGGGTGATGTTTTAATAGTAAATAGTACAATGCCGTTGCAACTATACCACCTACCAAGGTCATCCCCATGCGCTCACTGGCTTTTTTTACACTTTCGCCAAAACTACTTGAGATTAGCATGATAACCGTTAATGTTGCCCAAAGCGCACGATCCAATGGAAAAATATAGGCTAAAAGTAGTGTTATCACTACCGCCGATGAGGCTTGTATTGCTTGGCGTGTTGCGCTATTCACATTCTTTCTCCCATAGTGAGAGCGTCTCAATCGCACGTTCCATACCTAATGAAAAATTAAAAATATGCACAGAGTCAGGAAGTGTTAAATCAATCTCAAATGGATACTGCCTAAATTTATCATATTGCTGCTTTAATACACTTAAGCTTGTTATACATAAATTCATCTGTTGAACTTTAGATGATCTTAATACTACAATAAAACACTCCATAACTTTAGCAATATAACTAAACGTCTCATCAGAGACCTGATGATACTTTAAAAGCTGTCCACAGCTTTCAAAAAGCATGGCAAATGTTTTAGCAAGACGGTAATGATAATTACAAAAATTTTCTAACTTATCATCCCTTTCTAATAGTAAAAACTCATTAAGCACACGTAGATTATCACTATGTAAACTTAAAACGACCTTGGTATAATTGCGCTGTAACTCAAAAAACAATCGATTTTCTGATTTGTTTTTTACACTCATTAAAAATGAGCCGGATATCTTGCTTGCAACATCAAACAAAATTTTCATATTACTTTGAATTTGCTTTCTATCATCAATTGGAAAAATAAAAAAAATTAAAATCAGTGCCACCACTGCAGCAACAGCAGAAGCCAGCCACAGTGCTAATAGTGGCGGTTTTGGCATCATCTCAATCACTAGGTACAATAAAATAACAAAAAGAGGAGGAAGAAAAAACCGCCCACCAAAGCGCCTTAAAAAAAATGCAATAAACACCAACACAACAAATACAGTGCCACTTAACCATGGAGTGCTATACAGTGTCAGTGCAAGGGGTGCAACAACAGCCATCGCAATAGCAGAATAAAGCACAGTAAAAAACTGCTCCTGATAACTACGACCAAAGCGTAATAACGATAAAAAACCACCAATAATTGCCCCAGCCAATTGTGCATAAGCATCTACTTTACTCAAAAGCAACCAGGTTATAATAATAATTAGGAGTGTTTTAATCGCTTGAATCAACTGATTTTGGCGCTGATGCCACCATAAACTCAAGCGCCCAATGCTATATTTTACCTCAACCATTCTACCTCACTACTCAGCTAAACAAGTCAAATAAGCCAAAAATTATTCAATCTGACCTGGCCTATCATCAACCTATAATCATTTCAGGTATACTAACACATAAGGAGATAAGTTTGATTTCAGCTAAAAGTAAGAAATAAGGAGATACTTATGAAAAAAAATCATCATTTCAAAAAAATCATGTCCCATTTAGTCATCACATTATCACTCACAACAGCAGCCTCTTATGCAGCAATATATAATCCAACTAACTCCAATTTAAGCGTTGCCTACGGGCCATGTCATAGCGGCAATGAAAAAGAATTAAAAAAACTGCATCAATATTTTAATGTATTCAGGCTGTACAAATTTGACCAAACCTCCCTGGACTTTGCTAAAAAACACAGCATGCAAGTACTGCTTGGGACGACAAACAGCCTTGCTAAATCATTTGCAACCTCAAACCAAAACCATGCAACTAATATCAGTGATTATTTACAAAAAATATCAAACTACCTCTCAAGTGCCACAGTTAAAGTGATTATTCTTGGTAATGAGCCTTTAAACCAGCCACTATTTGCCAACCCCACCGGTGGCCCAGACATGCAAAGCGCCATTAATAATCTTTATAGTGCGCTTAAAAAACAAGGTTATAACCTTCCGGTAACAATTAACGTTGCCGATGACACCTATTGGGGAGGCGCCTTTGATCCACGGCTAAACAATCATATACTCCCAGCTATCAACCAACAAACTCATCCGATTTTTTATGTGGATTTATACCCATTCTTTGCCAACAACAATACTGATGCTTACCGTCTGGATGCCAATAAATTACTAAATGACATGTATATGGGAGGCACATCTAACACCGGCTGGGTTCCAGCCATGCAGAACAAATTCCCTAATATTAGTGTACTTATCGCCGAAACTGGCTGGGCCTCTGCGGGTGGCAATCCACCCAGTGGCGCTGTTGCCAGTCAAGTCAATGAGTCAACCTATATCAATAGTGTTGCAACCTGGGCTAAAAACAGCCACTACCCAACCACACTTTTTATGATGTATGACCGGCCCAGCTGCAAAGGCAGCAATTGGGAAAGTCATTTTGGCTTAATGAAAGATGCGAGCACACCTAAACAACATGTCACTATCCCTAACGGTAAGTAATCAAATATATCAAGGTATTGCTGGCATTTTTCATAAATCATGATAATGAGTAGCTATTTCATCTTAAAAATGTCAGCACTAAAATTAATAGAACAAAACAACAACTAAAATCTATTCATTTTAAAATTTTCTAAGAGGTTACAAACCCCAAAAATATTTATTTAAATTTTTTATAATTTTTAGGATTGCAGATTTTATGTAATTGATATACAAATAAATTATGCAAGCATAGTGATCTACACTAAGAAAGGTAAGGCGTATGCAAAATGAAATTTTAGAGTTATTAGAAAAAGAAGATATTTGGACCGCATTACAAAAAGAAAGTGATAACCTAGATAGTTTTAGCAAAGCATTTTTTTCTGACTTTAATGAAGACAGCTTAAACAACAAACAATATATAACCAACTTTCAGCGTGATTCTGCAAATTTTTCTAATACCATAGGTCAAAAAGTTTGTTGCACTATATTAAATGTAACAAATAGCGAAGAATCTGTGAGTGTCTATTCTTTTTGGTTGGTACTGGCAAAGCAAGCCTTTAAAGATAAAAATTTTGAAGTTAGTTTCAGTATTATCAGTGCATTAAATAATTCAGAGATATGTAAAATTTTTGGTGAGAAAGGCCTAGCTCACTCACTCCTCGAGGTTTCATTATTAAAAGACAAGTCAGAACTCGACCGCATGTTCTCATTTGAAAGAAATTTCAAAGCCCTTAGAGATCACCGTAACAGTTTAGGAGCACCCTTTTATGGCCCTCTTTTATTATTAGCCAAAGATATAGAGTATCTAAGAGTAAATATAGGAAGACCACCTGAAAACAAATTACTTACACCAGATACAGCAGAAAAAATAAAGTCTGATTTTCGGATGTTGTTAGGACAAAGACAAGACTGTAGCACTGAAGCGGTCGCATATTTTGAGCCTTACAATCAGCCTCAGGATATAGCAAGTGCCTCTGCAAAGCTACAAGAATTGCTGAGGCTACAACAATTTTTACAAACGCTACAGGAGAAAACTTATAATACTTCTGGAAAAGAGAATCCTTTTAATGACTGTAAGACACTAAAGAAATTTTGCTTTGAAGTCTCAGTTTGCGTTGGCAACCTGTCTTTTACACCATTAATGCGTAATCAGTTGATTGAATTGTTGAACCACCCTGAACAGCTTTATTTTAAAGAAAAAATCTGTCCAAATGGTAACAAAGTACGCATGAGAGATATACGTGAGTATGCTTTGCATGGTGGTGAATTTGGCTATGTTGGTAGCCAAAGCACACTCCTTCCAAACCAAAAGGACATGGCAAATAAAAATTTTTTTAAACATGTCTATCGTGACAGAGTCGCACCTCCATCGATGATATTTCATAATCAAAGCCAAGTTGAAAAAGCGGCAAGGGCAACAGAAACACTACCTTCTCACGACCACTAACTATAACGTGCTTAAAGTATAAGCTACGTAGCCTAAGACAAAGAAAAGTTTTAAAATCATCTAAGAATGTAGTCGCATGCTTAATTCGTGACTATATTGGATAGCTATGTTAGATTGTTAGTATTTCTTACACCAAATACTCATTATACAGTCAATATATCTTATGCCAATTAAAAAACACCTGCCCCCATTAAACGCACTAAAAGTTTTTGATGTTGCGGCTGAGCTACTTAATTTTTCACGCACGGGTGAAGAGCTTAATATGACCCATTCAGCCGTCAGCCAACATATCAAACGTCTTGAAGGCTATCTTGCTAAAACCTTATTTTTACGAAAACCCGGTAATCGTCTTGCTCTTACTGAAGAAGGCCAGCGCTATGCTGAACATATTCATAAATCCTTGCGCATTATTAATGATGCCACGGTTGAACTGACCCAAGATCAACACGCCACTGTTATTCATTTAAACCTCTCATCAAGCATGGCAACATACTGGCTAATCCCGCGCTTAGCAGACTTTCAAGCCTCATCATCCGGCTTTGAGCTACGCTTAGCAACGCCATTACGGCCCAACTCATTGCAATTTAATGACATCGATGCGGCCATCCAGTACAACTCACAAGATCATCAAAAAGACTATTGCAGTGACTTTCTCTTACAAGACCGCTTAGTTCCGGTATGCAGCCCAGCACTCTTTCAAGATCCACAAGCAATTAAATTAAATGCAAACTTACTGATTGATCAATATCCCTTTATTAACATTCGCCACACCGTACGCACCAATGACCTAGAAAACTGGTGCCAACACTACCAATGTTCAGTACCTCAAATCGAAGAGCGCTTAATCTTTGAGCATACAATTCAAGGCATTCAAGCCGCTCTCAACGGCCTCGGCATTTTAGTCACCCACCTGCCACTGGTTGCAAACTTACTTAAATTAGGCCATTTAATCATTCCCACACAAGAAACAGTTCCAGGCATTCATGATCTGTATCTAACCTATCCTAATAATTATTTAACACGCAATAAAGTCGCACCGCTACGCCAATGGCTACTTAAAACAGCGCAAGAATTTATCGACGAAGTGCCCAAATCACTGCTTACAAATAACCCTTAAGATAACTACACAATAATTCATTATGCAAATCACCGATATCACTCAGCGCTTGCAAGATGCTGGATTCTCTTGCCGCCCAAGCCAACAACGTATGATTCAAGCGGTTGCTGCCAGCATCCATCACCGCTATATTTTACTCTGTGAAGGTGGCACCGGCATTGGTAAAAGTTTTGGCTATCTATTAGGTGTGCTGTCACAAGCACAAGCAAAAAAGCACACATTAATTATTGCAACAGCAACCATTCAGTTAATGGAACAATTAGCCAATAAAGATATTCCCCAGGTTGAAAAATTACTCGGTCTCTCTTTAAATATAGAAATTGCCAAAGGGCGCCGACGCTATATTTGCCATCATAAATTTTATGCTCTGGATGATTTACTGATGTTAGAGCGCTTAACACCTTTGCATAATGCCTTAGAAAAAGAAAATTGGTCTGGCGACAGAGACAGCTTAAACGTTAAAATTGATGATGACTTATGGCAAAAAATATCCACCGATCGAGCAGGCTGTTTAAATCATCGTTGTCATTTTTTTAAAGAATGTGCTTTTTTCAGTGCGCGTGAACGCCAAAAATCCGCTGATATTATTATTACTAACCATGCGACCTTATTGGCGGACATTTGGCTCGGCCTTGGTAAAATTCTTCCTGAACCCGAAAAGTCAACTTATATCATCGATGAGGCCCATCATCTTCCTGAACAATCGATTAATAGCTTAGCCCAAGAACTGTCTCTTCACTCAAGCAAAGAATATATCCAGGAAACAAAGCAACTACTATTAAAGTGCAAACCTCTTTTTGATGACCCTCCAAAAAGTTTCTTCAGTGCCTTTGACTTTAGCGAGCAAATTATCGATCGATTAACTTCATTGAAAAAAATTCTACAGCTTAACTTTAAAGACCGTGCGACAGGAAAAGAATGGGTTTTCTTGGATGATTTCCCAAAGAGCCTAGCCGAAGAGTTCAATCACCTAGCCAACTTAACACGAACCTGTCTCACACAAGTTTCATTATTTGCCGAATACTTTGAAAATACACATATTGATTCTTTAGAAAAGAAACAGCAATATCAAAGTCGCTTAGAATTTATTATTAATATGCTAGAAACCATGTTAACAACATGGCAACACTTCCCAAACAAAGAAGATAACCAAGGTGCCCGACAAGCGCGATGGATCACCTTAAAACAAAACAAAGAACAAGACGATTACCGGTTTCACCTAAGCTTGATTGACACCAGTCACAAACTTGCTGAGCTATTTTGGCAACGGGCACCTGAAGCCATTACCCTATGTTCCGCCACACTTAAAATATCAGGTCAATTTCAGCACTTTGCCCGCAAAATCGGCCTACATTTACAAAATAGCCATACCGTCAAATCAATCAGCTGCCCTTCACCCTTTGCCTATGCGCAATCCCAACTGATTATTCCCAAACTAAAGTCAGCACCAACACATACCAATGACCAGCACTTACAAGAATTCCAAACATTTTTAAAAGCACTATTACAAGAGTTTAGTCAAGGCTGCCTCGTGCTATTTACCAGTCAAAAGAGCCTAGAAAACACCTTTGCCATGCTACCTAAGGGCTTACAAAATAAAGTGACCTGCCAAGGTGATCTACCTAAACAGCAGCTGATTAAAAAATTTAAGCACCCTATTGACCAAGGAAAACCCCATGCGCTCTTTGGTTTGCAATCACTCGCCGAAGGCCTAGATTTGCCTGGCCATTACTGCAAAACACTCATTATTCAAAAAATTCCATTTGCGATGCCAAACACCCCACAAGCACAAACACGTGAGCATGCTCTAAAGCTACAAAACAAAAATGTATTTATCGAACATACTTTACCTGAAGCTCACTTAAGGTTAATTCAATGGACAGGCAGGCTGATTCGTACTGAATCAGACCAGGGTAAATTGGTGCTTTTCGATGACCGTATTATTTACAAAACTTATGGTAAAAAGCTCCTGGCCTCCTTGCCCGCATTTGAGGTCCATCATCCAAGCTCATGGCAAGAAACTGTTGAGCTAGTGATTTAAACCTTACTCATCACTCAATAAGCTGCCCTAACTTTTTTAGAACTGATAACTATAAAGACACAGTAAAGATCACAAAAATGTGAAGCGCAATTAAGCCAACAGCTGATCAAATTGCTTGAAAATTCGTATAACCTCTTGCCCCCTCACCCCTTGAGCTTGCAGACCTGCTTCTGCCATCGGTGCAATACCAGGTGCTAAAGGCAAATCCCCGCCTGCTGCTATAATCACCTTCATTCGCGGTAAAAAAATCCACTGCACCCATTGACTAAAATGCAGTGTATCCACACAAAAGGGCTCTTGGCTTAACAATGCGCTCTTGCAAGGCGCCTCTGCCTCCCAAAGGCGTTGCTCACGCAAAGTTTTTTCTAATTCTTGCAACAAGCTCGCAATCGCTATACAGGTAGTTTGATTCATTGTTTTTATCAACTCACTAAAAAACTAAAAAAATTTCCAAATACATTATAAAGTTGTTGACTTCTATTTCAAAATCCGCATAATAGGTCCTCGTTGCAGGGCGTAAGCCTAGCAGTATAGCCAAGTGCGAGTGTGGCGGAATTGGTAGACGCGCTGGATTTAGGTTCCAGTGGGGCGACCCGTGAGAGTTCGAGTCTCTCCTCTCGCACCATCCTTATCTCTTGTCCTGAGATTATCGTTTACACAAATTTATCCAATTATCTTTATTTTAGCTAAACATTAAAACCATATTCCTATTTCCCAGCTCTCAAGCAAAAAGAGCCAGCTCCATTCATTTAAATTAGTTTCTGAGTTTTAATTAATATATACAAATAAAAAAGAGCACCCATGAGTGCTCATCATATAAAAAGCAGTGACTTTAATTGCTTAAAGTACAGTCTCTTTTAATGCTTTAAGCGCTGTAACCTTCACAGTCGTGCGGGCAGGCTTCGCTGGAACGTGAATTTCCTCACCATTAAATGGACTGATAATCGTACGTGCTTTTGTTGCAGCCTTCTTAGAACGACGGATTTTTACACCCACTTCTGGAATAGTAAACTCACCAGAACCACGCTTTTTCATATGGCGAGAAATCAAAATGCGTAAGCTTTCGAAAACTTGCAACACATCTTTTTTCGGCAACCCCGTCTCCTCAGCAATGCTGTTAACGACTTGGATTTTAGTCATACGTTCTGTAATTGCAGAGAACTTTGCCTTACGGCTAGCAGCAGGTGCTGCTGGTTTTGTTGCGGCTGCTTTTTTTCTTGGCATCACAATACCCTTTCATTATTTACTTGTCCTAAGATTTATAAGTCATTTTCCATACAAATGCAACAAAATTCATACAATTATTTAATAATAATCTGCAGTTAGAAAATTAACTCAGTTTAAGCTGCTAGCTGCCAAAAAACAGCCCAATTAATAAATCAGCAATCACGCTTTACCTTTAAAGTTACACTCCTCTTATTTCAAGAATCGATTCCATTTTAGCATCTAAAATAAATAACATATTCACCATAAAACTCAATATTTTTTTATTATTACCGTCTTTTAAATATCAATTAACAGTAAATACAATTAAAATAAATTCACTGCTACTTTTATAATGTAGCCATAATCTAATTATTATTTTTCTGTTGAAACGACTTGCCAACGACCATCCGCTTGCCGGCATGCAGTGCCGTAAATCTCTTGCTTCTGCCCTGCAATCATCGCCTTTTGCTGAAATTCCCGACAATATTGCTGGCGACGCTCTTGCTTATTGTAACGCTGGTAAGTACGCACTGCCTCAACACTATAACTATTGCCTGTATCTGGATTACGCCAACGTGTCACTTGCCCTGTTTTTACCTTTTCTAAACTCTGGTTTAGCTTTATTTTATCCTGCTGATCCATCGATTGACCGATTTTAGAACCAATTAATCCACCCAAAACAGCACCACCAATGGCCATTGCAACTCGACCACTGCCTTTACCAAACAGCTGGCCAGCAACACCGCCAACAACAGCCCCAGTCGCAGCTCCGACTTCTTGACGGCTAAAGTTCTGGGCACAGCCAACTAAAAATATGCTAATAATAATTAAACTACTACCTTGCAAACATCCTCTGTTCATTACTTCCCTCACTAATAGCAAATATAAAAACCTAAAACCCAAAATCTAAGATCCAAGATCCAAGGCAAATATTAATTAAACTATAATTAATTCTATCATTAATTATAGTGTAGCCAGAGCATCTTCCAAATGCTTAACACCGACAATTTCAATACCGTTGATTTTTTGTTTAGGACAGTTTGCAAGAGGTACAATTGCTTGTGTAAAACCATGTTTGACGGCTTCTTTAATTCGCTCTAGTCCTCGTTGCACTGGGCGAATTTCCCCAGATAAGCCAATTTCACCAAAAATAATCAGCTCCTGTGACAACGCTTTTCCCCGCAAACTAGAAACACAGGCAAGCAATAAGGCTAAATCCGCTGCAGTTTCAGTAATTTTCATCCCTCCAACCACATTAATAAATACATCCTGGTCATAACTGGCAATACCACCATGGCGATTTAATACGGCTAGTAGCATAGCTAAACGCTGCTGATCTAAGCCAACTGCAATTCGCCTTGGATTTGGCGAATGGGATTCATCAACTAAAGCCTGTACTTCAACTAATAACGGACGTGTTCCTTCCCAAGCAACCATCACCACACTCCCTGGCTGCAAGTCTTCATAGCGTGATAAAAAAATTGCTGAAGGGTTACTGACTGTCTTAAGCCCAGTTTCTGTCATGGCAAAAATACCCAATTCATTCGCCGCACCAAAACGATTTTTAACCGCCCGTAATAAGCGAAAGCGACTGTCTTGCTCACCTTCAAAATAAAGCACAGTATCAACCATATGCTCTAATACCCGAGGACCGGCAAGCACCCCTTCTTTAGTCACATGACCCACTAAAAATAAACACGTCCCAGTACGTTTTGCAAATTGCGTCAATATTGCCGCACTTTCTCTAACTTGTGCCACACCTCCAGGAGCCGACTGTAGACTTTCAGTGAAAATTGTTTGAATCGAATCGACAATAAGCACTTTTGGCTGCTCTATTTCCGCCGCCTTTAAAATACGTTCAACTTGAGTTTCTGCTAACAATCTCAAATCAACGTCCTGAGACAATCCCAAACGTTTTGACCTTAAAGTCACTTGCTCAAGCGATTCTTCACCCGTGACATAAAGCACCTTACCAAACTGTGTACAATTTACAGAAGTCTGTAATAATAGCGTTGATTTACCGATTCCAGGATCACCCCCTAATAAAATGACCGCCCCATGGACTAACCCTCCACCAAGCACCCGATCAAATTCACAAATTCCAACAGGCTGGCGACTGATTTGTTCCGGTGTGATTTCACTTAAACGCTTCACTTTAGGTGCATCAATACCAGCAAAGCCTGCAAAACGCTGACTACGTCCTGGCCGATTTGGTAGCACTTCTTTTACTTCACTTAAGCTATTCCATTGCTGGCAATGTGGACACTGACCTAACCATTTTTTTGCAATACCGCCACAATCACTACAAACATATTGGTTTTTTTGCTTGCTCATACTATGCTTGGCCTTCTAAGCTATTTTTTATATAGTTAAATTAAAATTATCATCAAGGTAAAATCCACAGTCATGGTAAAATACCAACCCTACCCACAAGGATCGATTATATCATGCTAAGCCTTGCTGTTATTACCACTGCCTATCTTGCTCAACAACCCTTATTGTCAGCACCAATATCCAAAACACAGATAAATACAGCCTATTCACAAAACATACAATCAATCAAGCAAGAATTTATAATAAAAATCACCCAAAGCGAAAACACAATTAATCAAATGATTCTACAAAAACGCCAACATATTCTTAGCTTAATACAGAAAAAAAGCTTATCAAAGCAGGAAATCACTCAACTTCAAGCGCTAGCTAAACAATACAAGCTTAACAACCTACACTTTAAACACCCACACGACTTCAGCGCGTTATTAAAACGTGTTGATATTATTCCAAACGCTCTCATTAGCGCACAAGCGATTAACGAATCAAATTGGGGACGCTCACGCTTTGCTATAGAAGGCAATAATTTTTTCGGCATGCGCTGCCATTATCCAGGATGTGGCATTATTCCCAAAGCACGCCCAGCTAACAACCATTGGGAAGTTGCCAACTATTCATCAATGACCGCATCAGTTCGTGCCTACATACATACACTAAATACACATAACGCCTATCAAGCACTGCGTGATTTACGTGCAGACATGCGTGCGAACCATCAAGATATATCCGCCTTTAAGCTCGCAGAAGGCTTAACTGCTTATTCTATTAAAGGAACTAAATACGTTGAGCTAATTCAAAAAATTATCACGCGCTATTTATCAAAAGAAAGCACTTTTCAGTTCGCTTAAATCTTAACTCTAAAATAAACTAACCTATTCTTGCCATATATAAGGTGCACGCAGTGGCATATTACAAATTAACTCATAAGCAATCGTTCCGACATGACGCGCTATCTCTTCAACAGGTAAATCCTGCCCCCATACCGTCACAGCTTCTCCAACACCTGCATCTGGACACCTTCTTAAGTCAATCGCAACCATATCCATAGAAACGCGCCCAATCAACGCACAGCGCTGACCTCGAACCAAAAATGGCGTGCCACTTGGAGCAAGCCTTGGATAACCATCCCCATAACCTAAAGAAAGAATACCGACTTGCATATCTTCAGGACACTGCCAAGTTGCCCCATAACCAACACTCTCGCCTTGACGCAACTGCTTTACGCTGATTAACCGAGAAACCACATGCATCACCGGTTGTAACTCAAAATCCACCCCGTTTTTATCAGCAAATGGTGAAATACCATACAACATAATCCCCGGACGCACCCAATCATACCGTTCATAACTAAAATTAAAAATTGCAGCAGAATTCACACAAGAATATGGACCAGGAAATTTTTTTCTTACTTGCTGAAAAGCCGAAATTTGCCTGCTATTTAATTGATGGTAAGGTTCATCAGCACAAGCAAAGTGACTCATTAGCCCCAGCTGCCCTACCTTATTACTTTTCTTTAAACTTAAATAAATAGCACTTAAATAGTCCAAGCACTTTCCTGATGTACAATCAAAACCCAGTCGCCCCATTCCGGTATCAAGCTTTAACCAAACATCAACTGGCTTTGCAACTAGAGCATGATGGCGCAACCAATCGACTTGCTCTTGACAGTGAATAACGATGCTAAAATTATAGTTTTCAACCAGCCTGAGCTCTTCAGGACTAAACACACCTTCCATCAACACAATCGGTGAGCAAATGCCTTGCTCTCGCAGCCGTATCGCCTCTTCAATCGCAGCAACACCAAAACCATCGACTTTTTTATCTAAATATTTTGCAACTTCAAAACTATGCCCATAACCATAGGCTTTAACCATGGCTAAAATTTTACTATCCGGCGCTTTTTCACGGACTTTCTTTAAGTTATGCAATAATGCAGACCGACTTAATAACACACGTGTTGCTCGCCCCATAGGCTTCCTCTCTCCTTAAGCGTTCTTATTCATTATTGATACGCTTCAAAGCCTTCTTCATTTAAGGGCGAATAATTATCAAAGCGCGTATAACGACCTTGAAAGGTTAAACGCACAGTGCCAATCGGTCCATTCCTTTGTTTACCGATAATAATCTCAGCAATCCCTTTATCTTGACTCTCTGGATTATACACTTCATCACGGTATACAAACATAATCAAGTCGGCATCTTGCTCTATCGCGCCTGACTCACGCAGGTCACTCATCACAGGACGTTTATCTGCACGCTGCTCCAAACTTCGATTAAGCTGGGAAAGCGCAATCACCGGTACATTTAATTCTTTTGCTAATGCTTTTAATGAGCGTGAAATCACCGAGATTTCCGCCGTTCGATTATCCTCACCAGGCACTTGCATCAACTGTAAATAATCAATAATAATCATGCTCAAGCCTCCTTGCTCACGTGCTAGGCGACGCGCACGTGCACGCAATTCTGCAGGACTTAAGCTCCCTTGATCATCAATAAATAAATTATTACGCTCATTAAGCATCGTCATCGCATTGGTTAATTTTGGCCAATCTTCATCTTCCAGCTGCCCCGAACGCAACTTACTTTGATCAATACGCCCTTGCGAAGACAATACACGAAAAATTAATGATTCAGACGGCATTTCCATACTAAAAACCAACACGGGCTTATCATGGTGAAGCGCGGCATATTCGGCAATATTCATCGCAAACGTCGTCTTACCCATCGACGGTCGTCCAGCAACGATCACCAAATCCGACGCTTGCAGCCCTAAAGTCATTTTATCTAAATCATCAAAACCAGAAGAAACACCAGTAATCGCATTCCCTGAATGAAATAACTCATCAATACGATCTAGGACATTTGGAAAAATACTACGAATCGACTCAGGGCCGGTCTGCTCTTTAGCCCCTGATTCGGCAATTGCAAAGACTTTACTCTCCGCCTCATCCAGCAATTCATCACTACTGCGCCCTTCGGGCAAAAAAGCACTATCTGCAATGCCATTGGCCACTTCAATCAGTTTTCGCAATACTGCTCGTTCGTGAACAATATGCGCATAATGCGTAATATTTACCGTACTTGGTGTATTTTTTGCCAACTCTCCCAAGTAAGCTAAACCACCATTTTTTTCTAACTCACCTTTAGATTCTAAGGCGTCAGATACCGTAATCACATCAATTGGCTGGTTAAGATCAGTTAAACTCTGAATCTCTTCAAAAATAAAGCGGTGCTCTGGTCGGTAAAAATCCCCAGCAGCCACAAGACTCACAACCTTATCCCAGGCTCCCTGATCCAATAACAACCCCCCTAAAACAGACTGCTCAGCCTCGATAGAATGAGGTGGCACCTTTAAGTCAGCCACTTCTAACGCTGCAGACTGAGATTTAGATGGGTATTTTTTTAATTTTTGTTTCGCTTTCATCATTGCATTATATCAGGCACTTTTAAATATATTCTATTCGTCTTGATTCTTGCTCTTTGATCCAGGCGTTATCTCTGTTTGTTCCGTTAGCTTAAACTATATTATTATTAACATGCCTTAACTACACAAGAGGCCCAATCATGGGCCTAATGTTTCTTAGCGTAATGTATGTGTGTAACGCTTAGCGCTATCTATATCAAAGCAGCCTCTTAGCTTGCTGCAACGACATCCACTTTTACAGTCACCTCAACGTCACTGTGCAAGTGTAGCTCAACGTCATATTCACCAACTTGGCGAATTGAACTTTCAGATAAACGAATATCTTGGCGTGAAATTTCAATACCTTTTTCAGCCAAAGCAACCGCAATATCTGCAGTACCGATCGAACCGAACAGCTTACCTTCATCACCTGCTTTTGCAGCAACCGTAATTACTGCAAGCTCAGTTACTGTTGTTGCACACTTTTGTGCTTCCGCCAGCTTCTCTTGGGCTAAGCGCTCGATTTCTGCACGACGCGCTTCAAACTCTTTCAAGTTAGCGGCGGTTGCAGGAACGGCTTTACCTGTAGGAATTAAAAAGTTACGCGCATAGCCTGACTTGACAACCACTTGCTCGCCAAGATCACCTAAATTACGGACTTTTTCTTTTAAGATAATTTGCATGTAGGCGCTCCTTACTGATGACGATCAGTATATGGCAATAGGGCAACAAAACGTGCACGCTTAATTGCTGTTGCCAATTGACGCTGATAACGCGCACGCGTACCGGTGATACGACTAGGCACGATTTTGCCACTTTCAGTCACATAGTTACGCAACATTACAGTATCTTTATAATCAATTTCTTTGATATCTTCTGCTGTGAAGCGGCAGAACTTACGACGACGATAATTAAATGACATCTGGATCATCTCCTTAAGTAAAAAAACATTCAGTCTGGGTTAATCTTCTTTAGTCTTCAGCTTTCGCTAACAGAGAAGGCTCAGTGATTGCATTTTCACGGCGAAGAATAAGATGACGTAATACCGCATCATTATAACGAAATGCATCTTCAAGCTCGATACGAGCTTCTTCACCACACTCAATGTTCATCAACACGTAGTGGGCTTTGTGTAGCTTGTTAATAGGATAAGCAAGCTGACGACGTCCCCAATCTTCAAGGCGATGAATTTTACCTTGATGCGTTGTTTCTATGTTTGCACGATAGCGCTCAAGCATAGAAGGGACCTGTTCACTCTGATCTGGGTGAACCATAAATACGACTTCATAGTGACGCATTTTTTGATACTCCTTATGGCTAAAAGCCTTTTACATTAAACGTAATAAGGCAAGGAGGCCTCATTAAGAGCACAGATTATACCGAAGCTAAGCAAAAACCTCAACTAGAAAAACAACCTAGATAACCTAAGGTAAAACTAACTCATTAAATTCAGCACTAAACTCACCTACTAAACCCACCTGAAAAGCGAGCAGGACTGACTTAGGAGCCTGAAAGTGCTTGATTAAATAAACGTAATAGCCCTTTACCTTTAAAGTTATCGCGAAAACATACATATAAGGGAATTTTAGTTTCTAATAAGCGTGAGTTCATAACCAACTTATTAATTAACAAGCTATTATTTTCTTTTTGTAACCGAGCCAAGACACTCGGGTCTATCACCGCCAAATCAATTTTTTTAGCGGCCAGCGCATCAATAGTTGCAGCGTCATCCGGAAAGTCAATCACAGACAGTAATCCTTGTGCTAAAGCCCAGTCAAAAGCTTCACTGTTATAATAACCTTTAACCACACCAATACGATAACCGCTCAAATCTGCTAAACGTGTCCACTGCACCTTATCTGCTGGGCGCTCAGCAAAACCAAGTGAACTAGAACCAATCGGCAATGATGCTATACCTTTACGTGCTTTACAGCCATAGGAGGGGAAAAATGCCACCGCACCATCACTAAACTTAATCACACGCTCCCAGCTCATAAATTGGATTTTAGCATTCATCCCCATTTTTTTCAGTGTTTCTTTAACTTTAATACTTACTTTACCAAAGCCAGGGGCATATTTGCTCGTATAGGGAGGCCATTCACTCGCATTAAATTTAATTGTATTCGCATAGCTACAACTCAATCCTAATAATAAAAGAGCTGGTATGAGGTCTGATAATTGCCTATTCATCCTTAATTATCCTCTTTTTTCTTTGCCAACTGCCAATCACGTAAACCTCACTCAGCCTAACAGCTTACAACCGGTTTTACATTTATAAAAAAACAGGGCAGACTAAAATCGCTCCCAGGCTTGATTACTTAACAGAGAATACCATCCCCATGCCGCAAACAGAACATTATTCACTCTTAGATAAACAACTTTACGCCCTACTCGAAGGCTCCAGGCACTGGTTAACTAATAGCAGTCAACTCAGTGCATTTATATTTCAGCAGATTACAACATTAAACTGGGTCGGATTTTACTGGTTGAACTCCAATAAAGAACAATTAGAATTAGGCAGTTTCCAGGGCAATCCCGCCTGTAATCCGATTCCTTTAGGTAAAGGCGTCTGTGGCACGTGTGCGCTTAACCAAGATATTCAACGCATCAACGATGTCACTTGCTTAGATAATCATATCACCTGTGATTCTAACTCACGCTCAGAACTGGTCATCCCTATCATTAAACATAACCAATTCTATGGAGTACTTGATATTGACTCACCTATACCACACCGCTTTAGTGAAGCCGATCAACAGGGAATCTCTCAGCTATTAGAACAGTTTTGCCAATCAACAGACCTCGCACCCGTAGCAACGCTTTTTTAAAAGGAAAAAAGCAAGAAAAATAAGCTTTACATTATTAAATTTAGCATGTTAAGAAACGTTGAATAGACTTCTGTAAAACAGCTACGTCTATATTATGACTGTATTGCCCATCTTTGATATAAACCTTACCAATCGCCTCCAGCATAACTAGCCTGATTTTTTTATCAACAACTTTTTTATCAACCGCTAACGCTTGAGTAATGGACGACAATTCAAGCACGGGCGTCTGCGCTAATAACTCATTAATTTCTAAACAACGAGCTAATTTGTCATACTCACTTTTAGCAAAAATACCCAAACATACAGCATAATTTGCTTCTATTAATAAACCCAATGCAACCGCTTCACCATGATTTAACGCATGGTCACTCGCAACTTCTAACGCATGGGCAACCGTATGACCTAAATTTAAGACCTGACGCAACCCCTTTTCATGCACATCAATACTCACGATCTGATTTTTCACTTGACAGCTTTTAAATATCACCCGAGCTAATGCTGTTTTATCATCTAAATTTAATAATGCTGTCGCTTGCTCGGTTAATTCATTAAAAAACTCACAATCATTAATCAAGGCATGCTTAAGAATTTCGATAAAGCCTGCTTTACGCTCTCGCATCGACAAAGTTATTAATACATCCGGGTCAATCACTACACGCACCGGCTGGGTAATCGTACCGATCATATTTTTGCCAAGCGGGGTATTTACTCCAGTTTTTCCACCAATGCTTGCATCAACCATCGCCAACAAGCTCGTTGGCAAATAAAATACCGGCACACCACGACAATACGTTGCTGCTAAATAACCAGCAATATCAGTCACCACACCACCGCCAAGCGCAATCACTAGCGTATCGCGAGTCAATCCAGCGCGTAGCATTTCATCTTCAAGGCATTGCTTTACCTCACGGGTTTTACACGCCTCACCACAGCCGATGCTTAATAATAAAACCTCAGCACCTTGCTCAAGCAATTTTGCTTGAAACTGTTCAGCATACAAAGGTCGTACCTGATCGTCTGTGACAAGCACAATGCGTTTCGACATCATCAGACAATCTGTTATCAATTCACTCGACTGCAACAATCCAGCGCTTATATCAATATTATAAGCAGGCTTAGTTGTTACTTTTAACTGCAACATCACCTTATTTTCATCCTAATTTATTATTCTAAATCATTAATTAACTTTATAATTTAGCCGCACGATTCACTAGCAAAGCATCAGCAAGTACCAACGCCAACATCGACTCAACTACAGGCACCGCACGAATAGCAACACAAGGATCATGACGTGAACCTGTCGGTAAGGTAAAATCAGCTTTTTTACCAGCAAGATTAGCAGTGGCTTGTACTTTTTTAATGCTTGATGTCGGCTTAAAGGCAACTTGCCCCGTAATACATTCACCTGTACTAATACCACCTAAAGTGCCACCCGCATGATTCGTCACTAAGCTTTTATTCTCAGTAAATAAATCATTATGCTCAGAGCCTTGCATACGTGATGCAGCAAAACCTTCACCAAGACTCATCCCCTTGGTTGCAGGCAAACTCATCATCGCTTTGGCCAAATTAGCTTCTAACTTTTCATAGACTGGATCACCGATTCCTACAGGCAAACCAATGGCTGAAAACTGGATAATACCACCTAAAGAATCACCTTCTTCAATTGCTTTATCTAACTCGGCCATCATTTTTTTACCGGCGCTAGTATCAGCACAATAAAGCGGATGATCATAAATCTTTTGTTTTAACTGTGGTAATTCTTGAGCGACTAAATCAGCGTCAACCGAACCAATGGACTGAATACTTGCTGCGGTTTTAACACCAAAATGGGCCAATAATTTTTTAGCAACCGCCCCTGCGGCCACTCGACAAGCGGTTTCACGTGCAGAAGAACGTCCACCACCACGATAATCAAAGACACCATATTTTTCCAAATAAGTATAGTTCGCATGGCCTGGGCGTAATAAATCTTTAATTGGCTCATACTTACTCGAATCGGCATCATGATTATGAATGACAATCGACACAGGCGCACCAGTTGTTTTCCCTGCAAAGACACCTGAATAAATTTCTGCATAATCTTTTTCTTTTCTAGGTGAGGTAAAGCGATTTTTACCGGTAACCCGCAAATCTAATTCCGCATTAATCTCATCCTCACTCAGAGCTAAACCCGCAGGACAGCCATCAATCACAACACCAATCCCTTTACCATGAGACTCGCCCCAGGTGGTAATACGAAAAATTTGTCCAAATGAATTACTGGCCACAAGACTCTCCTAATCTTTCTAACTGCATGATTGCCAACGATACCGTCTCGCAACTAATTTTAATACAGTGATGTGCAACTTGTTGATAATAAATCTGGCGTTGCTGACAAAGTGCTAAAAACTCCTCCAACCCAGCCTCTACATTACTATCATTTTTTATATAAGCAGGCTTCTTACCTGACAAATAACGCTTTGTTAATAATTGCTTGTCCGCATCTAGATAAACGACTTGACCTAATTGCCGTAATCTCACACGGTTTTTTTCAGCAAATACCGCACCACCCCCTGTTGCTAATACACAAAGCTCTGGTAAATCAAGCGCGAATAGTACCTGTGTTTCCAGCTTGCGAAAACCGACCTCGCCTAAAGCCCGAAAAATTTCAGGAATAGATAACGCAGGCACTTTATTTTCCTGCTGATTATTCTGATGATTCTGATTATAATAACTTTTTAATAACTCATCTAAGTCAAAAAACGGCCACCTTTTAATTTCTGCCAGCTGCTGACCTAAGGTAGTTTTTCCCACACCTTTTGGCCCACACAAAATCATGCGCATGTAAGCTCTCGCATATCAACACCCAATACTTGCATTTGCTCGACAAAACTCGGATAACTTTTAGCAACACATTCACTCCCTGCAATTTCACACTCACCTGTCGCAGCAAGAGCAGCAATCGCCATTGACATCACAATCCGATGGTCATGATAGCCCTGGAGGTTTTTCTGATTAACGAGCTTTTGCCCACCAACAATACTTAAACCATCTGCTGTTTCTTTAATATCAGCCCCGAGTTTTTGTAATTCTGCAGTAATCGCTGCCAGTCGATTTGACTCTTTTTGCCGCGCAATACTTGCTCCGGAAATTATCGTCTGACCTTCGGCATAACAAGCAACCACCGCCATAATCGTCACAGCATCAATAAATTCATTAATATCAAAACTAACGCCCTGCAATTTTTCTACCGCAAGCACCTGTAGTGATTTTCCATTCGCATCATATTCAAAATTCGCTCCCATTTTAACGAGAACATCGAGTAATTTTTTATCACCCTGAGCATCCGCTAAATCTACATTATCAATAGTTACTGTACTTTGGGTAACGAGAGCCGCAGCAACCGGATAGGCCAACGAACTAAAGTCACCGGGCACACGATAATTAAAACCCGTCATTTTTTGCACACCGGGAATGACAAACCGTGTATAACCTTCACGCTGATAAGCTAAACCTAAACGATCAAACCAACTCAGTGTTAAATCAACCCAAGGTAACTCACCCGGCTGATCGACAATAATTTCAGTCTCCCCTGCGATGAATACACTGGCAATCAATAGTGCTGAAACTGGCTGTGAGTCTTGACCATCAATACGCGCATAATTGCCTTGCAAAGGTCCTCGAATAATCAAGGGTGCATGGTTATCGCCTTTCATCGCAACACACTCTGCTCCCAGTTGCTTTAAACCTTCAATCAATGGCTGAGCCGGACGGTTAAAGCGTACAGAGTGATCACCTGTCATTACACTATAGCCTGGAATTAAGCCTAAAATAGCCCCCACAAACCGTAATACCTGACCAGAATTCCCAGCATCCAAAATATTATCTGGCTGCTTAGGCTGACCTGAAACACCCGTAATATCCAAGCGGTTTTCAGCCTCCGTTAAACTAATCTCTGCACCAAAGGCACGACAAGCCGCAATCATCGCATACGCATCAGGCGAAAGTAGGAAAGACTCAATACAACTCTTACCATCCGCCAAAGCAGCAAAGAGGATCGCCCGCAAGGTATGTGATTTCGACGAGGGAATTTCTATCCGGCCTTGTAATTGTGAAGGCTTAACCTGTAGTTTTTTCATTATCTTACTCAATTTAACACGAACAAAATTAATACATTCATAAAAGGCCACCCTAAGCACAGCCAAGAAGCTGACAGGATTGAAGCTGATCTTGTACCTTTTTAACGGTACAGGTTAGACTATCATGCTCACAGCTCTCTGACAACCTTACCAGTATACCCTTTGAACACAACCAATGATCAACGCTCTGACTGTCTACCAATAACTGTGGCAGCACCCTCAACTCATCATGCTCAGCCAACCAAAGATAGCATATTGATGAGTGGGCTTTAAGCTTCGCTTGACCTTTATTCACGACAACGAATGTTGTCTGATTATCCCGCTCATCCATAATATGCTGATGTCGAACAATTAAATTCCATTTTTGTGCGCAACGCGCTGATGCAATAGCAGCACTACCTATCTCACCGCGGACTCTTAGCGCCGCTTCAGCATTGCTTGCCACAGCGATACAAGGCACATCCAAGTAATTTTTTTCTAACCACTGCTTACACTGTAACAAGGACTGCTCATGTGCGTAAATTTTATCAATCACCGTGGTTTTTTCATGAATTAATAAGTTATGTTCTATCGCTAACTGATGCTCTTCACTAATGTGCATGTCTGACTTTAATAATTGCTCCAATACCGCGCCAATCACACCAGAGGTGCTATTGTGCAGGGGCAATACTGCTAATCTCACTTCCTCAGCCAACAATCGATTTATAATACTATCAAAAGAATCCTCTAAAGATAGCTGAATAAAGTCACCTAACTGTCGGTAGGCCGCTTCCTCAGAATAAGTACCCGCAGGACCCAAACACGCCACAGTTAAAGGCTGCTGCAAACTTAAACTTAATGACATAATTTGGCGAAACATATGATAAATAACCTTATCATCTAAGGGCCCTTCATTATGCTCAAGAATTCTTGCTAAAACCGCCTTTTCGCGTTCTGGGCAATAGAATTGCTTGATATTTAATTGTTTTTTTACCGCAGCAATTTCTAAAGCGCATAATGCTCGTTGGTTTAATAAATCCAACAACTTAAGATCAATGCCATCAATTTTACCACGCAGCGCATTGAGTGTTTGCATATTCAATTCTCCTTTCCTCTGCAACTAAATATCACGTTTGACACTATTAGCAATTAAAGTCAACTCTTGCATCAACTGCGTCAGCTCTTCGGGATTTAAAGCCTGCTCAGCATCACACCAAGCCTGCTCAGGTTGATGATGCGACTCGATAATCAAACCATCTGCACCTGCAGCAATAGCCGCTTTTGATAATGCAGGCACCAGCGAAGCACAACCTGCCGCATGGCTTGGGTCAATCATTACCGGCAAGTGCGTCTCACGCTTTAACATGGGAATTGCAGTAACATCTAACATATTACGATAAGCATTTTCAAAGCTACGCACCCCACGCTCACACAGAATAATATTCAGATTACCAGAGGCTGCAATATATTCTGCTGCATTTAACCATTCTTTAATCGTTGCACACATACCCCGCTTTAATAAAACGGGGGTTTTAGTACGCCCAACTTCTTTTAGTAATTCAAAATTTTGCATATTACGTGTACCAATTTGAATCAAGTCCACTCCAGCGGCTAAAAAGTGCTCCAAATGACGCACATCCAATAGCTCCGTTACCATCGGCAGCGCACTCGCTCTAGCAGCCTGCTCTAACATCACCAGACCATCGACCCCATGCCCCTGAAAACTATAAGGATTTGTCCTTGGTTTGAATGCTCCGCCACGCATTAATCGACAACCTGCACGCTTTACCATATCTGCGGCTTTTGCCATCTGCTCTGGCGTTTCTACAGAACACGGACCACTAATTATCTGTATTGCTTTGCCTCCAATTGCAACACCCGCCACATCAATAATAGACCCTTGAGGTAAACTTTCACGAGAAACTAAAGGGTAGGTTTTTTTGTATCAATCAAACGGATAGACCCAGGCAAAATGTCTTTTATTTTTTGAGCATCTTCTCTTCGATTATCTCCCTGTAAATGAATTAAAGTGGCTTTTTCTCCAGCAACAACTAAATTATCAATACCTAAAGAATTTAATTGGTCCATCAGTCCAATATAATTTTTTAACGATGAATTTTCTAATGCGATTACCATGATAAGTCCTTACATAATATGCAATAACAATAATTAAAACAGCCCTAATTGCCATATCGCTTTAATCAAGCAGACGACATATGACCTAATTTAAATAAGTATGATTTCTTTTTTTTTAAAAGAATTTCTTAAAAACTGTAAAACGCCATTAAGAGCACAAGTGAGTTTTAAGAAAAATAAGAAAAGCTAAATCGATAAGAAAAAGGGGCAGGTAAAGAGAAAGAAGAAGAAAATAAAGATAAAGCGGATGAAGCTAAAGACAAGCGGATATGTGATTGTATCTGTGCCGGCGCTCGCCGCCGCAGCTGTTCTTTCATTTGATTACCCTAAAAATTTAATGGATATATGCTTTCCAATCTAGAGCACTGCACAAATAAAGTCAAGACATACACTGATAAAACTGGCGGATTTATGCGCACACTAAAATCAGCACCCAACATCAGATGGTAATTCCATTACCTCTTCATCGCATTCAGCAGAGCGCGAGAAAAACAGAGCAGGCAATTGGCCTAAATGGTCTTTACCTCCCGAAGATAGTGCCTGCTGCCACACTCCATCGGTAATTGCTGCTATTTTCTTTGCAGTTTCAAAATACATTTCTCCAGCAATCCATGCGTTAGTGTTAGAGCGAAGCGTCAAAAAGTGTCTATGTTTATATGCAACACCAACGGCACACTTTAACACCTCAACTGGGTTATTTTGAGGTAATATTTCTAAAAGACATTGGAAGTCTTTAACCTTTTGATCCCCATGAGTGCTTTTTTGTGCCCGCACTATCCCAACTCGAGTAAGCGCTGCTATCGCCATATTCTTTTGGCCATCATCACCTTTGGAAAGATCTAAACCTAAAGAGATATTGAGTCTCTCAAGCTCCTTAAGATAAATTTCCACTACCTCACTACTGCTCACTTTCGCAGCACTAACTACCCGGTAACCCTCCCTTAAAATG
>NZ_AMFF02000117.1:1862-19826 GCF_000297215.2 Piscirickettsia salmonis LF-89 = ATCC VR-1361 | reverse complement strand
GAGGTAGCGACGCTTACGGGACTCTTAAAGATTGCAGGTCGGCAAAATTGCGAGAATGGCCAGCATTTTGAAAAAAATCAAAAAAAAAGTTGACCTGCGGAGCTAAATTCATATAATAGCAAAGCATTGCCGATGGCTATGTAGCTCAGCTGGTTAGAGCACAGCACTCATAATGCTGGGGTCCGCAGTTCAAGTCTGCGCATAGCCACCACACATTCTTTATATTGCTTCTTTTTCTATGAAGCATTCTGGAATTATTTTATTTATTATCATTGTCTTGATAGCAGTTCTGTAGCATTAGCTGCATAGCCTGCAGTCCGAGTGCTCTGGTATGATTGATATTGCGTTCTGGAATTGCTTTGGGAGTTTTGACTTTTTTAAGCACGTGCTCAAGACTGATCTCACGAATTAAATGCAACGTTGGATAGGGCGAGCGGTTGGTATAATTTGCTGGGTCATCAATATCAGCATCGGCAAAACAATAGTCAGGATGGAAGCTGGCAATTTGATAAACTCCTTCGTAATCGTGCTGTATCAGCTGATCGTTAGCATGGTCTAATAGGTTTAAAAAGCGTTCGAATTGGTTAAGGCCATATGGAAAAATAATGAGTGTGGTTTCTGTACTGGGGTGAGTATCCAGATGGTAATACTCTTGGATAAGAGCATTAAGTAGGGCCGTGTGCTTTTTTTCAGGAATAACCTGATAGCGAATGCGGTTGTGTCTAAACTCTTTTAAGGCAAAAGGGCAGAAATTATGGCCGATAACAACCTGCTGGAGCCAATTTTTCGTTGCTAACATATATTTGTCTGTATTTGTATTTGTCATAAAGGGCACTTTTAGAAAATTTTTTCAGATTTAGATGCCTGATGATGAGTGGCAAGCTCAAGCTGTTGAGCGGTGAGCGCAAGCAGGTCAAGCGCCATCAGTTCATAAAGGTCTTCTAATTGGTTAATAATAAAGTAACTGGGCTGAATGTGATCATAACGGTAGTCTGTTGCCATTACTGTCGTAATATCGAAGGGATGGCGCAAGGCCTCTTTACTTTCTAACGAAAACTGTGTTTCTTGAATAGATGATAAAATACCGCCACCATAAATGCGTAAACCTTGATTTGATCTTATTAAGCCAAACTCGATTGTAAACCAGAATAAACGCTCTAACAATTTTAACCGTTCGCCAGAAGCCTGTAATGCGAGCTTACCGTAATATTCAAGAAAATTAGCATAGGCTGGATGGGTGAGTAGAGGGCAATGGCCAAATATTTCATGGAAGATATCAGGCTCTTTCAGGTATTCCAGATCTTCATAGCGGCGGATAAAACTGGCAGCGGGGAATTTTTTATTGGCAAGTAGGCTAAAGAACTGCTGTGCTGGAATAATGGCTGGCACTGGCTCTATGCTCCAACCGGTGAGTTTTGTTAATATTTTTGAGATATCTTGTGGTTGGGGGATAAGATCATTCGGTAGTTCTAAGAGCGCCAGACCGTGAATAAATTCATCACAAGCACGATTTTGAATAATTTTTTCTTGGCGTTGGAATAGAGTGTGCCAAACCTGATGCTCGTCCATTGAAAAATCAATGAAGCCATTCGCATCAGGCACCTTTGCCTGATAAATATGCATAATAAAACAGCCCTTATAGCCATTGAGCAATAGTTACTAATGGTTATATTTAAAATTTTATAAATTGAAACGTAATATTTTTTCGCTAAAGATTAATAGCAATAATAAGGGCGGTGAGAATAATAATAAGCAGCAGCGATAACCACAGGAAGCGCGTGGAATAAAGCAGAAGAGAAACTGCTAAGCTGGTGCATGATGAAAACTCCGATCTAGTAAGTTGCTTAAATCATAAAAACATTAATGGCTGTTGCTGTCAAGGCTTAGCCTAGTGAGTATCGAATTTATTTTATACCATTATCATGATTGGCTTCAGACTTTGCTATTTAACATAAATCAGGCATGGATGTTTAATCATGTTGCGTAGATTATCGCTCTAAAGCAAATAAATTTGAGAGAGCATTATGTATTAGAGCTTGTGTGGTTTAGCGAGCTATTTTTAGTACTATCATATAGTTATATAGAGTGAGCACTGAATGTAATCGGTTCGCCAGCGGGGCTTTTTCTAAAGCCGGCCGCAGACAATATATTTTAAGGCTGTATGCATAATAAATCATCTAGAACTTTACTCTTTTTAACTAAACTTAAGCGTATGGGTACAGGTAATTTCAGTACAGCGGAATTATAGAGACGTATGCGATTTTTTTGGAAGGACCGTTCTATATTACTCACTTTAGTTGGTTATGGTGGGCTGGCAAAAGAGGAATCTGTGGTTGCTGTTCGTTGGTATCAGTACTTCTTTCGTGTGAGGATGTTTTTCCTTATTTTATTGATGACTCAATGGTACTTGGAGCTACGGCATACACTTAATTTGCAACAGGAGTTTATTGCAAATTTAACGATCTGGAGTTTTTTTGTTATTGAAACGGTGACCTTGCTGGTATTAGTTCGACATAAAGTGGTCTATTTGCGCCGACAGTGGGTCAATATTTTAGTTATTTGTGCCGGGTTATTTTTATTGATTTTTACCGATTATTCTGATACAGCCTGGCTGCAATTTTTAAGGCTATTATTAGTGGCCTGGTTGTTGATTCCTTGGTTAAAAGTCTGTTATCTATCATTGACGGATAATCGCTTAGGGACAACGCTTGTTGCGGCTTTTATTATCATGATTTTTGCGGGGATTTTAATTTCAGCTGTAGATACGGCATTTCCAACACCATTGGAGGGAATTTGGTTTGCTTGGGTGACAGTCTCTACTGTGGGCTATGGAGATTACGTGCCTTCGACATTGGTGGGAAGAGTTTTTGGTGCTGGGTTAATTTTAATGGGGATGGCTTTATTCTCAGTAATTACCGCTAATTTTTCATCGATGTTTGTGAGTAAGGGCATGCGCCAGGACTTTGATATGGTCCGAGAAGAAAGTGAAAATATTTTACAAGGTATTCATGCTGAGACAGAAGAAATTAAGCTTGTTTTAGAGCGTTTGCATAGTATTAAAGTTGAGGAAGATGATATCTTGGCTAATGTTAGGGAGCTACGTGGCCGTATTAAGCATATTGAAAAGGCGTTGGATAAAAAACAGCGTTTTGGTCGACGTGTTTGGCGTAGAGGATAGAGGGCATAGGTGCGAGGGTGAAAACAGCCTAGGCCCCTGTTTTTTATTTAGTTATTCACTTTTAGGGGCCCGTGCAAATAACTCTTGAACTGCCTGTTGTATTGGCAATTGCTCATAAAGTACGCGATAGACTTGGTTGATAATTGGTGTATCGATCTTCAGTTTTTGAGCAAGTTGGTAGACTTGTCTGGCATTATGGTAGCCTTCGACGGCTTGGGCAATAATGTTTTCAGCTTCCTTGGCTGTTTTACCTTGGCCGAGTGCTAAGCCAAAGCGGCGATTACGTGACTGATTATTAGAGCAGGTTAATACTAAGTCACCTAAGCCAGTCAATCCCATGAGGGTTTCTGCTTTTGCTCCTAAAGCCAGACCAAAACGCATGATTTCTGCCAGTGCACGGGTGATGAGTGCTGCTTGCGCATTGGCACCATAGCCAAGGCCTGAGGCAATACCTGCAGCAATCGCCATAATATTTTTAACTGCTCCGCCGATCTGAGTGCCAGTGACATCATGGTTGGTATAGGTACGGAAGTTATCTTGATGAAAGCGTTGTACCCAACGAGTTGCATGGTCATGGTCATGAGCGGCAATCGTAATTGCAGTAGGTAAACCGGCGGCGACCTCTTTAGCAAAGCTTGGACCTGAGAGTACAGCAAAGGGTTGCTTGTCCGAGAGTGTGTTGATACACACTTGATCAAGAAATAAGCTCTGGTCACTCACGCCCTTACTGGCAGAAATAATATCTGTATATTCGGTAATATGTGACTTGATGGCCCTTAGGCTGGATGCAAAGGCATGAGAAGGAACAGCGATCACTAGGGCGCCGCTAGCTTCAACTGCTTCTGCTAAGTGCTCATGATACTGAATAGATTTTGGGAGTGTTACGTCAGGTAAATATTTGCTGTTACAATGGCTTTGTTTAAGCGCCAGCATCTGCTGCTGATCGCGCCCCCAAAGATGAGTGATGTGGCCATTGCGTGCTAATGCGCAAGCAAGCGCGGTCCCCCATGAGCCCGCGCCGATCACAGTAATCGCTTCTTTTTCCATACTGTGTTTATATCCTTACGTGTTGATTTATTTAGTGTTGGACTTCACCACCAGCGGCTTGTTTAGTTTGGCTTTGTTGTTCTTCTAAGTGTTGCATATAAAGTGCATCGAAGTTAACTGGCGAGAGTAATAATTGTGGAAAGCCACCCCGATTGACAAGATCTGAGACGGTTTCACGTGCATAGGGGAACAATATATTCGGGCAAAAGCTGCCAAGTGCGTGGTGTAGCTGATCTTGGGGAATATTTTTGATGCTAAAAATCCCAGCTTGGTGGACTTCAGCTAAAAATGCAGTCTCATTATCGTTTTTAACGGTCGCAGTGACGGTTAAAATGACCTCAAAAGTATCTTCAGCTAGGTTATTCGCTTGAGTATTAAGCTCAACATTAAGCTCTGGATCCCAGTCCTTTTGAAACATCGCCGGTGTGTTGGGTGCTTCAAAAGAAAGGTCTTTCGTATAGACTTTTTGAATGGCAAACTCTGCTTCTGTATTTTCTGTCCCAGGAACGACTTGTTGTTCGGCCATTGCGATTGGCTCCTTATTACTTGTGTTTTATTAAATTAACTACCGAATTATATTTTTTGAAATTATAAAATTTGCTTTCAAGTGTAGAGAACTAATTGTCTTGAAGCAAGGCATCAAGTTTACCATCGCGCTCTAATGTATATAAATCATCGCAGCCACCGACATGAGTTTTGCCGATAAAAATCTGTGGGACAGAGCGACGATTGGACTTTGTCATCATTTCTTCACGTTTGTTTGGATCTAAATCGATACGGATTTCATCGACCAGGGCACCCTTTTCAGTAAGTAAGCGCTTTGCTTGTACACAATAGGGGCAAACTGCGGTGGTATACATAATGACATTGGGCATTGTTATTCCTTATTATATTTAATTTATAATTTATTTTTAAGCTAATTTTATAAATAGTTGATACTTAGCTTAGCATGGTTAGGCTGTTATTATTTAACAAGAGGGTAGCTGTCTTTTTTCCAGCTTATTAGTCCCTCGGCGAGGCTATATACCTGCTCAAAGCCTTTTTTCTTTAAAAGACTGCCTGCTGCGGTTGAATGTGTACCACTTTCGCAGATGAGAACAATGGGCCTGCTTTTGTGCTTTTCAAGTTTGGGTAGAAACTCTTCTAGCTGGGTTTTTGGATAGTTGCGCGCGTTGGCGATATGGCCGTTGGCAAATTGCTTACTATCACGAACATCGATGATAATGCCTTTTTGGCGATTGATGACGAGGGTTAGATCTTGTGGTGATAAGCGTTTAACTCCGCGTGAACGTAAGCGAAACTCATGGAGCAAAAACAGGATGAGTACAAGGATAAATAGGCTGACAAGAATGTAATGTTCGGTTAAAAAAGGGATGAGCTTATCCATCTTTATAATTACCTTTTGGTTGATTTAATCGCCACAGTATACATGATATTCGCGATGGGTGGAGAGCCTGTCGATTTTATTATCACCTTAGTTTACTATTGATGTAGCGTTTTAACCGCTACTTGATTAGAGTGATTTAAATAGCGGTGATTTAAATGCGCATGGTCAGGTAATGATTCAAGATCATTATGCGTTAGGGGTCGATCTATTTTAGAACACTTACATCTTGGTTTTATCGCGAATAAAAGAAAAAATCTAATAGTTAATCTATTGATTTTGATTTTGTTATTGTCTATATTCGCCCTTAAAGGAAAAAATATGGCAAATTTTCATACACACATTACTGTTGCTGCTGTTGCAAGTGTTAGCGTCGCGATTATTCTTGCGGGCTCTGGGATTGTTGAGCCGGGCTTTGCCGTTTTACTTTGTGCGCTTGGTACCTTGGGTGGTATTTTACCGGATATTGATTCTGATCATTCGACATCGATTAAAATTATTTTTCACTGCTTCTCTATAGGGCTTGCCTTTTTAGTGACATTTGCGTTGCTCTCGCATTACTCTATTTTAATCTGCCTTGTTGTTTGGTTTGGTGTTTATTTGGCTGTTCTTTTTATTGTGCAGCCTATTTTTAAAAACTTTACTGTCCATCGAGGTGTGATTCACTCGATTCCTATGGCTGTTTTTGTCGGTTGCTTGTCAAGTTCATTTTGTTTTTATTTCTGGAAATATGGTGCTCGAGAATCTTGGCTGGTGGGCATTTTTGTCACTTTTGGTTTTATGGTGCATCTGATTTTAGATGAGATGTATAGTGTTGATCTGTCAAATGCATATATCAAGCGTTCATTTGGCACTGCTTGTAAAGTGTATAGTCAGCAATTTATGCTTTCTTTTGCTATTTTATATGGTTTACTAGTGGTTTCATTTTTTGTTGTACCACGTTATATAGTGTTAAAAAATGAAATATTTACGTTGAAAAATTATCATAAAATAGAGACGCGGTTGTTACCAAATTTGACTCAGGCGAAGTCGGTATAATAAAGCGCTATAAAATTGTGTAGGGGAAGGGGAAGTTGAATAAATGATAAGTGATGTTTTAAATCAAATTAGCGCATCCGCCGCCCATTTCAGTCAAATCCTGTTTTATGTCAATGTGATTTTACACTTTCTTTTTGCTGCTGCGATTGCGCGTGATGCAGGAAATTTACATAAGCGTGGCTTGCCAACACAATTGGTTTCAGGTTTTGTTTGGGCATTTGCGACCTTACTCGGTGGTGTGTGGACGGCATTAATTTATTGGTTAATGCACCATTCAAGTTTGGCCAGACGCTAAGCGTATGCAGCTAATGAAGCGAAAGCGGTATGTGCTATCTATATTATTATTAAGTGCTATCGTTGCTTTAGCAATGGGGGTTAAGGCATCTTATGCTAAAGACCATGCTGATAAAAAAACTCAGCTGATGCAGTGCTTAACGCCTAAAGTGCTGCGACTTGCAAAAACAACGCAAGTTGGCTTAATCGCTGAAGACCTAACAAACGGTGAGCTACTTTATAGTCAAAATGCGACACAAAGTTTTTTACCTGCGAGTGTGATTAAACTAGTGACAGCGATTGCTGCACTTGCTTATTTACCGGAAGATTATCAATTTAAAACGCGTATTAGTCTTGTTGGTAAGCAAGTGGGGCAACTTTTTTCAGGGCAAGCTTATATTAAGTTTGCAGGTGACCCCAGTTTTAAATCAGAATATCTCACGCGTTTTGTGGAAAAGTTATATGCACAAGGGGTGCGGCGCTTTAATGGCAATATTATTGTTGACCGTCATGATTTTACTGCGCCTGATGCAGCGCCAGGCTGGTTGGTCGATAACATGCATATTTGTTATGCTGCGCCGATTAATGCCTTAATTTTAGATGAAAACTGTCGGCATACGGCAATTTTTACTGAGGACCATAAGGTAATTATTAAACCAGAATTTCCACTTAGCTTTAGCAATCAGGTTAAAATAAGGGATGATATATCCCTGCCTTGTCGTCTGGAAATTGGCATTAAACCGGGTAATCATGTTGTCTTTTATGGTTGTATGCAGCCGCAGCAGTCTTATCGCTTAGCTTTGGCGGTACGTGATCCATTAGATTACTTAGCCCAACGTTTACAGCAAGTATTTAAGCAGCAAGGGATAACCTGGCAGGGCAAGGTCCGTGAAGGGAGCAGTGCTAAACAAGGGAATGCTTTTATATATTTTCATTCACAGCCGTTGGGTCTAATGATTGAAGAGATGTTAGCGACGTCGAATAATATTATCGCTGAGGCTTTATTAAAGAAGTTGGGTCAATTATATTATCATCAACCCGGCAGTTTTACTGATGGCATCGCAGCTATTAAAGCTATTTTAACCGATCAATTACATTTAGATACAGAAAATTGGTTATTGTATGATGGCTCAGGGTTGTCACGTTATAATCAAGTGACACCAGAGCAGTTTAATCAATTACTGATTGCCTTGTATAAAAAGCCGATGTTGTATAAAAAAGTATATGCTGTATTACCAAGATTAGGTATCGATGGTCGGTTAGTCTATTACTCAGTGCCGCGCCATTTAAAAGGAAAAATACGGGGTAAAACAGGATCGATGCAGGGAGTGAGTAATTTAGTTAGTATTGTTAAGTTAAGCTCTGGTCATGATGTTGCTGTTAGTTTGTTTTTATCACCTGGCTTAAATAAGTTCAAAAACTATCGCAAAGTGCAAATGAATCTTTTAGACTGTTTCGCCTAATAGTTGTTAAAAAATAAGATTTAATTAATGAATTTAATAAATAAAGTCATGGCTGTTATGAGCACTGTAGTGACTATGTGTTCGTTAAATGGAGGATTTGTATATGCAACTCCCTTACAATCGTGTCTTCATGAGGTACTTGCACCAATTACATCAACTCATCATGTTGGCCTTTATGTGCAAAGTTTAAGTCATGGTAAAATCCAATATGATTATCATGCAGAGCAGTCATTTACTCCGGCAAGCACACAAAAAATTCTCGTTGCAACTGCAGCGTTATTACAGCTAGGCTCTCATTATCAATTTGAAACAAAAGTTGGTTATATTAAATCTCAGCTTAAAAACCATATACTAGCAGGAAACTTATATTTTAAATTTAGTGGTGATCCGACATTAACGCGCTATGACTTGCGACAAATGCTCGCGGAGTTAAAACGGCAAGGGATTCATCAAGTCAAAGGCTCTATTGTTGTTGACCAGTCTATTTTTAGAGCACCACTGCGTGCACCTGGCTGGCTGGTAGATAATTTACAGATTTGCTATGCAGCGCCTATTAGTAGCATTATGATTGATCAAAACTGTGTACATGCAGTTCTCAGTGCGAAGAAGGGGCGGGTAAAACTTTCTTCAAATCCTGATTTTAAGCTGATTAATCAATTGACGGTAATGGCGTATGGCAGTCCATTGTGCCAGCTGCATTTAAATTTTGATAGAAATAATAATTTATATGCAGATGGCTGTTTGCGGCGTAATCGTGAGGTTTATCTGGCATTAGCTGTGAATAATCCGCAGGATTACTTTAGCCAACTTATCCAAGAGCAAGCTAAGCAGTTGGGTTTACACTTTCGGTGTGGTGTGAAGGTTGTTTCAGGGTATTATCCCGCTCATTCTCCAGCGCGCCCTCATTTATTATTAACTGAGCTTAAGCATCATTCGGTAAAACTGCGTGATATTATTCATCATATGCTCAAAGTGTCAGATAATATTGAGGCCGAGGTTTTAACTAAGCTACTTGGTTATACGGTTTATCACCAAGCCGGTAGTTGGGACAATGGCACGCGGGCAGTCAAGCATATTTTAAAGCAAGTACCCGGTTTAAATAGTAAGCGGCTGACTATTTATGATGGCTCTGGGTTATCACGTTATAATTTATTAACACCGAAAAAGCTTAATGCGGTCTTACAGTTTGCTGCACATCGTTTTGGTTTAAAATCAGATTTTGCGAATAGCTTATCTATCCCGGGGGTTGATCATACCTGGGCGGGTAGCTCAGTTGACCCAAATTATCGTGCGTTGGTTAAAACGGGTTCGATGATGGGAGTGCATAATCTTGTTGGTTATATTGAACCCAAGCGTGGCCGAGCCATGAGCTTTGCTTTTATGACGAATGGAGTCGATCAAGCTCATCCACTGAACTATCGGCAGTTGACGCAAAAAGTGTTAAGCTGTTTGGGGCGCTTTGCTGGATGATCGTTATGGGTCTTAGCTATCTCTCTATTTTTAGTGTAGATGTTAGCGTGGGTATGTTGAGCTTAGAAACAAGGGTGAACTTGAGTTATGGCAGAAAAGCAGTTTGCAGTCACAGGTTATATTGTTAATTTAGCACGTAATATTCCAACAGTATGGCAAGATACAACAGTGACAAGTGCAGCGGCAAGCATCGAAGTCTATGGCGATGATACGCGCTTGATTCTTTATTTTGTCCATACTAATGATCCTTTAGGTGATTGTGCTTACTTGCCTGAGCAAAATGTCGGCGTGAGCTTTATGACTATGGACCAGTTGCCTTATTATCTAAAACTATTAGAGTCGCGCCATGTCATGGCTTATTTGGACAGCAAAATGCCAGAGCAAAATGGTTTGTTTATGAGTGTAAATTACTCAAAGTCGTGTTGAGCGAATAAGCTTTAAACGTAAAATATTTATAAAGCAGATCGTAGATAAGATTAGAGTTAGGATTAGGATAGGTGAGGTTAGGTCATGAAATTGGGTATTTTGGTGGCTATATGTTTAGGTGTATTGACTTTGCCGAGCGTGCAAGCCGCACCGCTTGCAGTGGTTGATTTAGTGCAAGTGAATAAAGAATCTTCACTGATTATTGCTAAAAATAATAAACTTGTTGCCGCTGAGAAAGCAAAAAGTGCAAAGCTATTAAAGATGCGTAATGCACTGATTGATTTGTCAGCGCAAGAGAAGAAAGCCATTGCTGCAATTAGCGATGAGAATAAACGTGCAGAGGCGATTAAAACTGCACAGCTTAAAATTACTTTGGCCGAAGAAAAGTTGAAAAAAGAAGCCCTTGAATTACAAAAAGCCCAGCTTGAAGAACAGCGTGATGCACAAAGATCAATTAATCATATGCTCAATGTGACGGTGGCGAAGCTGGCGCAAAGTAAAGAAGCACCTTTTGATCTTTTGATGAATAAACAGGCAGTACTTTATGCAGGTGGTCGTGTAACTGATTTAACACCTCAGCTGATCATTGCATTACAAAAAGCGCCGACTAAATAAGCTAATTTAACAAGCAGAAGTTAATAAAGTAATTAAGATAGTGTGTTTAAAGAATATTAAATGATGAATTATGATTTTTGTGATGGTTTAAATGCCAAACAGCGTGAAGCAGTAATGGCTGCTGAGCAAGATATGCTTGTTTTGGCTGGTGCAGGTAGTGGTAAAACACGGGTGCTTATTGCCAGGATTGCGTGGTTGGTTGCTGAACTTGCCTGTTCACCACGTGAAGTTCTTGCACTTACGTTTACGAATAAAGCAGCTCTGGAGATGCGCGAGCGCCTTAATCGCTTGCTAGCATTGCCAGCACAGGCGTTATGGATGGGGACCTTTCATGGTGTTTGTCATAAAATTTTACGTCGCCATAGCCAAGCGGCTCATTTGCCTGATAGTTTTCAAATCATTGATGCTGACGATCAGTTACGGCTGATTCGCCGCTTACTAAAAGCGAGTGAGCTGGATGAAAAGCAATTTCCACCGCGGCAATTACAGTGGTTTATTAACCACCAAAAAGATCAGGGTTTGCGTGCGCATCATGTTAAAGCCGTGGGGCGGCAAGATCGCCAAATGTTAGTTATTTATCAGCATTATGAAGCAGCTTGTCAGCAATCGGGACTGGTCGATTTTGCTGAGATTTTGCTCCGTGCTTTTGAATTATTAAAGCACGATGCAGCGATTTTAAATCACTATCAAACGCGCTTTCGTCATGTGTTAGTGGATGAGTTTCAAGATACCAATAGCTTGCAATATGAGTTACTAAAGCTGCTTAGCCAAAGACCAGGGAATTACTTGACGGTGATTGGTGATGATGATCAGTCAATCTATGGTTGGCGTGGTGCTTGTGTAAAACATATCCAGGACTTTCAGCGCAATCATGCGGGAGCTGTGATTGTACGCTTGGAGCAAAATTATCGCTCGAGCGCAAATATTCTTGCTGCAGCCAATGCGGTGATAGAGCCAAATAATGATCGGATTGGTAAAAATTTATGGACAGAACAAGCAGAGGGCGAATTAATCTCTGTTTATAGTGCTTTTAATGAGACGGATGAAGCGCGTTTTATTGCTCGCGAGGTTAAAGTGTTACGTGAGCAAGGCGTGCCGTGTCGAGAGGTTGCGGTATTATATCGTTCAAATGCACAGTCACGGGTCATTGAGGAGGCTTTTTTACAAGAAGGGTTGGCCTATCGCATTTATGGTGGACAACGCTTTTTTGACCGGGCAGAAATTAAAGATGCGTTAGCTTATTTGCGTCTAGTGCAACGGCGTGATGATGATAGTGCCTTTGAGCGCATTATTAATACACCCACGCGTGGCATTGGTGATCGTACGGTGCAACTTTTGCGTGACCAGGCTAAATTAGACGATGGTTCATTATGGCAGGCATTATGCCAGGCGATTAAGTTAGGTACCTTTGTCCCTGCGCGAGCGACGCTTGCTCTAAAACGCTTTTATGAGTTGATTGAAGATCTAGCCAAGTGTGTTGAGAGTACCAGCTTAGCTACACATGTGGAGATGATGTTAGAGCGAGTGCAGTTAGATCAAGCCTATATTAAAGAAGGCAAAGAACGTCATCAAGCACGCCTTGAAAACTTAAGTGAGTTAGTCAGTGCCGGTGCAGAATATGAGCGTTATGGTGAGCAAGATGAATCGGTTTCACCTTTGCAAAACTTTCTTGCTTATACGGCCCTTGAATCTGGTGAGTTACAAGCTGGGCCGAGTGAAGACTGTATTCAAATGATGACGCTGCATATGGCCAAGGGTCTAGAGTTTTCCCATGTTATGCTCTGTGGTATGGAAGAAGGAATTTTTCCGCATCAGATGTCGATGAATGATCCAGAGCGCTTGCCCGAAGAGCGCAGGCTTTGTTATGTCGGTGTGACTCGGGCGATGAAAAAACTCTATATTTCGCACGCAGAAGCTCGACGTTTGCATGGCCGGGAAGCCTACCATCAACCCTCACGCTTTTTAGGTGATATTCCTGTTCATCTTACTGAAGACGTGCGTTTTCAAACAACTGTGTTAAAGCCGCAGATAGTCAAGTCTTCGTCTTTATCACAACCTCAACCTCAATCTCGGCAATTTAAAAAAAACGCTTGTACTCGCTTTCGTTCTGGGCAAGCGGTTGCCCATAAAAAGTTTGGCAGTGGTGTTATTCTTGATGTGCAAGGTGATGAGCCAAAGTTAAGGCTTAAAATTAGTTTTAAGCATTTTGGTGTCAAGTGGTTGTTAGCTGACTTTGTTGAGCGAGTTGCCTGATTGGCAACTCGATTTTAATAGGCTCAATTAAGTTAGATTAGTTTAGGCATTGTTAGTATTGCTGTTGCGTTTATTTAAAAGCATTTGCGCGTATTGTTTTTGCTCGGCAGACACTTCTTCGACTTCTGTTCCTTGTAGATTAATGCGCTGGTTGTTATTTACCGTAGCGTGCAGATAGCTATTACCACTGGTATAGTATCTTAATGCACCAGATAATGCTTTTTTTGAAATACTGTTGTCCGCAGCCCAGATAGCAAGTTCATCTTTAATGCCGGTTTTTAATGGTTTGCGGTTGTGCAGATCAAAGGCAGCTGGAAAGGATTGTAATAGTAAGTCCATTGCTTGAATATTGGCTTGCTTTGCCTCAGCCAACTTTTTCGATTTTTTAGTGTCGGCTTGATGCTTTAGAGGATCAGGCTGATGCTTAGCCTTAGCCTTAGCCTTAGCCTTAGCCAGAGACATTGCAATTTTACCATCGATAATTTTAAAGGCTGACTGATCTTTTTTGGCTGGACTTTCTATACTCATCGTTTTTTATCCTTTTGGGATCGCTTGATCTGTACAATATAACGTTATTACTGTGTCATCACAGAATACTTCTTCTTAGAGGTAGGGGTGTTGTTGGTGTTTTTCAAGAGATAGCTCAATATTTTTCACTATATATTGCTTTTAATGCTGCTTTTTTAAATAGCACGAAGCTTTGCATGTTCATCATAAAGAGACATAAGAAAAACCGGTGCAGTTGACTATACTTTTAGTTATCTATGATAGAGCGAGTTTATTTAAAGGATGAATAAATGAAAAAGGCGGTGTTACTTGTTTCTTTTATGGCGTTATCGCTGACAACTGTTACAAATTTTGCAGCACAAACTTCAGTTGCAGTGACTGCACATGTTTATAAAGCACTGACGGTGACACAGTCTCAGGCGATGGATTTTGGTGATCTATATGTGACGACAGGAAGCTCTGCAACGAAAACAGCCACTGGCGCGTTTCAAGTGACTGGGGAGGAGAATGCCTCTATTAGCATTGACTATCCTGATACGGTGACGTTGGCAGGGCCGGCATCTTCATCATTGACGGTGGATATACAGACGAATGATGAAAATGAGACATTGAATGGTTCAGGCCAACTGACGAAGAGCTTTAGTGGTGAAGTCACTGTCAATGCGACAACTGCTGCAGGTGATTATACCGGGACAGCAACGATTACAGTGACCTACGTCTGATTGAACAGCACGACTTATTAAAGTAGTATCTCTCCATGAAATATGGTAGTGGCAGGGCCAGCGAGGTATAACGGCTGATCATTGCCAGCCCAGCGTACTTTTAAATGGCCATAACGCAATTTAATGTCAACGGTTTCGTCTACTTCATTTAATTGGCGTAAGGCGGCCATGCTGGCACAAGTGCCGCTACCACAAGCAAAGGTTTCGCCGACACCGCGCTCAAAGGTACGAACAATTAACTGGCCTCGATGCACTTTCTCAACAAAGTTAATATTTGCTCGTTCTGGAAAGAAGGGATGTTTTTCAAGTGCTTCACCAATGGTGGCGACAGGCGCTTCATGAATATCTGAGACATGTAAAACAGCGTGTGGATTACCAACAGAGAGTGCATAGCAACGTAAGCTGCCATATTGTGTTTCTAGTGTATAGGCTGTTTGCTGGGCCTCGGCTTGGCACGGAATGTCCTTGGGAGTGAACACTGGGGCGGCCATTTTCAATTCAATCATATTATTAGTTGACTGAGTGAGTTCGAGTAAACGGTTTTGGGTGCGTATTGTGATTTGCTTTTTAGTGCTTAAGCCTTGCTCGTGAATAAACCGCATCAGACAGCGCGCACCGTTTGCACATTGGCCGACTTCTTTGCCATTGGCATTAAAAATACGGTAATAAAAATTATGGTCGTTACTTTGTGCTGGAGCGACGATGAGAATTTGGTCACAGCCTATTCCTAAACTACGGTCACTTAACTGGCGTAGTTGCTGCATATTTAAGCTAATATCTTGATCAATGGCATTAAGGACGACAAAGTCGTTGCCAAGTCCGTGCATTTTTGTGAATTTTAACTTCATTGGTGTAATCTGACTTAGTGAGGCGATGAAGGTGCCTGGGTTATTGGGGTTGAGTGAGTGGGCATGTATAAAGCACCTTTTTGTCCACAGCCTGTGAGGTTTAACATCAGTATGGCTGTGATAAAAGCAGTGAATATTATATAATTTCGTTGTCTCATCGGGTTTTCTCTATGGTTTTATACTATATATCAGTTAAAAACAATGGTTTTGTCATTGTGAATAAACACTCGATCTTCAAGGTGAAGACGTAGGCCACGGGCAAGAACGTTTTTCTCGACGTCTCTACCGAGACGCACCATATCAAAGACACTATGGCAATGATTAACTCGGGCGATATCTTGTTCGATAATTGGCCCTGCATCAAGTTGATCGTTGACATAATGACAGGTTGCACCGATTAGCTTGACGCCGCGCTCAAAGGCTTGATGATAAGGCTTGGCACCTGCAAATGCGGGCAAAAAACTATGGTGAATATTAATAATTCGCCCCGGATACTGTTGGCATAAAAAGGTTGGCAAAATCTGCATATAGCGAGCAAGAACAATGAGGTCGGGTGTGTGTTGGTTGATAATAGTTGCGAGTTCTTTAAATGCTGCTGGTTTGTTATTTTTAGGAATTGGCAGATGATAATAGGGAATATTATGCCATTTAGCTGATTCTGCGAGGTCTTGATGATTGGAGATAATACATGGGATTTCGATGTTGATCTCTTTACTGCGCCAGCGGTATAAAATATCTTCTAGGCAATGTGATTGACGGCTGACCATTAAAATGACGCGCTTTGGCTGTGTTGGCTGAATGAGCTGCCAATTTAGTTGTAGCGCATGACTGATATGGTTAAGTTCTGATGTGAATTGATCAAGTGCAGTAAACTGCCTAGAAAAGCAAATATCATGGCGCATAAAAAACCAACCTGCAGCCCTATCTGTGTGATGATTCGCTTCGATAATATTGCCTTGATAATTTGCAATGAGCTGGCCGATGGTGGCAACAAGGCCGACTCGATCAGGGCAAGCGATCGTCAGGCGGATGGCTGTATTTGCATTAGTTAACCTGTTGTTTGTTACTTTCAAAGCGCATTTCTGCCATTAGTTTTGCAAATCCTGCTTGATCACATTCGATGAGGCATTGAGTTAGGTATTGAAATTCCTCATCACTATATTCAGTGATATTGCGTTGACACTCATCCAGGACATCGGCAATGCCATAGGCCCAGTCTTGAATGCTTTGTTTGAACTCATCATCTAAATTCACTGTGTCTGTCATATTGGCTCTCTAGATTTAAAAATTGAAACTGATAGACCCCTTGCATTGCAATGTTACTCTGCTCGTTTCTTTCTCACAAGAACTCTTGAAGAATTTGCTTGTTCTATTAGTTTGGCAATTTTAAAATAACCATCATCTCAGGATGAAATAAAATAATAACAGGGGATTAGCAAATGGATGCTGTTTTAGATGATTGGTTTTGGGATTATAAAAAAGGCCAAATTGTTCTTAGAAATGAGTCCGGTGATATCAGCGTAGAGACTAAAGTATCGATTAGGCGGGAAGATTGGTCTTGGCCGTATCCTGTTGACAGTGAGGAGTGGTCTAGAGTGTGTGTGGGTTGTTTTAGAATGCACGGCAAGATTGCAAACTCTACCTTACAAAAGTGGTTGCATAGTGAAGAGGGTGAGCGTTTGATTCGCCGTCTCGTCGCTCAACAAAAATTTGGTTAAGCTGAACGGGTATATTTTAATGTTTTTTGCTATCGACTTACTTAGCTAAGGATGGGTTAATTAGTGATAGTGGTGAATGATTGCCACAATGCTTTTAACAGGCCTTTGACTGAGTGATTTACCTAAACGCGTGTGAGATATATCTTACACGCACGTGAGCATAGTGCGGTTTGTACTATAGAACATTTATCATTTTAGCTGCCATTGTATATATAACTTATTGATTTATATGTATTTATTTTTTAGTGGCAAAGACATGTTTGATTTTAATAACTTTAGGGCGATTGCATGATTAAGCAGAGCTGGTAGATTATTAAGCAATTGTTAAGGATTGGAGTCGCAGTAAGCCAGCGCTCTAGCCTTAAGAAAGATGCAGTTTGATTTGGGTTACAGGAGTGACCCTTGGCACGTAAAGTGCAAGGATGTAGTTGCTGTTGATTAGGATGATCGGCAGCGTGCTAGAGCATGGATTGCTCAAGCAAGGAAGAAGAATAAGGGTCATGGATGACCCATACAAGGAATGTCTGTAAGGACACGTTTATAGAGGACCTGGGCGGAGAGAAACCGCCCTATTTTTTGCTTTGCTTATTAGCACTTCCACATCAGTTTTACGCTGGTAAAAGGGACTTTGGAAGTGCTGCCCTAATCTTGTGTAATTTTTAATTTAGACCTTTAATTGACTATTGATCTTGATAGATTCGAGCCATAAGCTGTTCGCACTGATCCATATATTGTTGGCTGTGTTGATGCTGTTGTTGAAACAATGTTGGAGACAATGGTTGTTGTTCAGAATCAATTTCTTCCTGATTCTCTAAATCAGGGTTAATATCCCAGTCACTGTTACTTTCATGTAAAAAAGCAGTTGGGCCATCTAGATCTAGATAGCTATTAGTAGGTACTAGGTTAAAGTGTGAAAGTCTGAACCTAGCTTGACAGTTGGAGTCTACTAACTGTTTGGAGGTAAAGATTAATGAATTTAAAAGCGAAACGCGATATTTCACGAAAATTGAAAGTACTTAACC
>NZ_AMFF02000117.1:0-1447 GCF_000297215.2 Piscirickettsia salmonis LF-89 = ATCC VR-1361 | reverse complement strand
ATACGAACCGTAGAGTCATGTGAGAGCACAGTAGTGGAGTGTGCCGATTCAAGGCACGTAACGCTGTGTGACGCGGACAGCCGAGGGTTTATAGTCGTCGCGTTTTGCTCGGCGATTTTGCATCATTGGATGTGCAAAATACCTACCGAGGTAGCGACGCTTACGTTATCAATTTAATAAAAGTGGCAGGTAATGGTTGCTCGGGCTGTTCAATGAGTTGATTTAAACCTTGCTGTAGTGCCTCTAGAGTGCCTATTTCTGTTTTTTTTGCGGAGGGAGTGAACAGGTATAGGAGGACTTTTCTTCTTATCTGTTGAATAAATGGCTGTGTTAAGGGTTGCTTAGGATCTTCAATGAGCTCATCTAAGTGATGTTGTAGAGTGTTTAGCTCCGTTATTTTATTGTCTTTGGTCGAGAGTAAGGGCAGAGTAAATATGCTGGCACTGTGTTTTTTTAGTTGGGAAATGTTGGCGCTTAATGTTAATTTGATCACGTCAATGAGCTGTTGTTGATTTTTTGCATCTTTATATATATCTGGCCCTAAAATAGCATTTTCTTTCAGTTCATGGTTCTCATCAATGAGAATTACGCCATGATGATCAACAGTAACGTTTGGGCCATAAATCTCAGGGTTAGGCCAAAGGTCACGCGAGAGTATGGAAGAAAACTCACACTCGAGCATTGAGAACAAGTGTTTAGCTTCTGGAGTTTCAGTGAGCTTTTCTTTATTTTTTTTATAGTACTCATTGACTGTTGAATTTATTAGTTTAACAAATTCTTTGGTTAAAAGTCGTTTAGGTTCGTTAACTAATTGCTCTAAGTTTTCTTGAAGCTTTGCTAAATGTTCGCTATCCGCTGCGCCTTGTATTTGTTTATTAACTGCACTGATAAAGCCTTGACAGCTTGTCTCGGTAGGTAAGCGCAGCTCTTGCTTTATAATAAACCAGCTATCACTTAACTGAAACGCTGCCGTGCCTAAATCACCACCAGGACCATTTATGAGTAGAGACTTTGGAAAGTTAGGGTTAGCCGTGGCTCCCATTTTGATAAAGTCTTGGTTTAATTTTTCGAATACATCATTAAAGACTACTATTTTTCTTGGCTTGTTTATGCTTGTATAATAGTCCGTAGCGGCTAAGCACAAGTAATTTGTTTCTGTTTGTTGATAATATTGGTTGATTATTGATTGTGTAAACTCAACAAACTCTTTGCTTATTGGCTGTTTGGGATATTTGGCGAGCCTAGGTAAGAGGGCTTGCAGTTCTTTTATAGCACTCAACGAATAGTTTCTGACATTGACTTCATTACTTGACTAAGCGCTGTCTCTAAATTTATTTCATCTTGATCAAGCTTCATGCGAACCCTATTTTTAAGCGGTGACCATACATGCTCTATCGGGTTTAAATCAGGAGAATAAGGGGGTAAAAATAATAAGTGACAACCCGCA
>NZ_AMFF02000116.1:16623-20348 GCF_000297215.2 Piscirickettsia salmonis LF-89 = ATCC VR-1361 | reverse complement strand
GAAAGATCAGCCTACTCTCTACTTCAGATCCCGACCAAAGGTATGTAACGCAGTAAAAATCCCGATAGTGATTTTTTTCTTTTTAGCTATTTTTAATAGTGTTTTAGCGGCAATGGTTGAAAGCGTGTTTAGTAAGAAACGATTGGCTTTGAAAAATGACCAAAGCGCTGCGGGCATGGTGTAAGTGATATGTTGATAATCGCATTGGGGTAAGATTTCATTTTGCTTAGCGATCCATTGCTCAGTGGCTTTTTTCCGCATGAGTTACACAGGCGTGACTTGCAGGTGAAGGCAATGACCTTTGTATGTAGGCAATTGGGGTTAGAGCAGGTGTATTGATCATACCCGGCGACTTTTTCTTTGCAACTAAGCATGCTGATAACGGTATCGACAACATGGTTTGGAATGTATTCTTTGTTAGCGGAGTAATATCGCCACCAGGCACGGCCAGTTTGAAAGAGGTGTTTGATGGAATGGAAGGAACTCAATGGGATCAACTCACTATAAAACAAGCGATTAATCATACAGGAGGCCTTGGATTTAGCAAGGCTTTACCCAAGTCGCCCGCGCAGCGGGCCTATTCTTGATCGATTACCTGCAGTCTGAACATGGTCTTTATTGTTTACGGATTGATGAGAAGCGTTCTAAAAATAATTTGGGCAGTGGTGGCAATCAATGGTTACATCCTGATATTGTTGCGATGGAGGCGGTGGCTCAAAAGTGGCATCAGCATATTAAAACCTGCATCTCACAAGGTGGAGGCCAGAGTGTCCGCCTGTGGTCGTTTGAAGTGAAAAAAGTATTAAATATGGGAAGTGTCCGTAAATCCTTTTTTTAAGAAGTCAGCAATTCATCCTGGGCGAATGAAGGTTATTTAGTGGCAGCATCTATAGCCGATAGCCGTGTTCATCAGGAGCTGTGCATGTTAAGCGCTTTGCATGGTATTGGTGTTATTTTATTGTCAGTAGAAAATCCGTCAGAAAGTGAGCTATTGTTACCGGCGCAAAAACGTTCAGTCATTGATTGGCAGTCAGTGAATCGCATTGTTGAAGAAAATGCTGACTTTAAATATTTTATTGATTTGGTTGCGAACTATTACCAGACTGATCGCCTGCGCAAGTGTGATTGGAATAAATGAGCGTATAATTAATGGTACACACGCTCTTGCTTACTATATGTATATAAACACAAGAGCTTGCTTTATTTAAAAAATTAAACACTCATCAACGTTGATTGAGTAAAGACAAAGACATCGCGATAACCCTCATCGCTGGTGGGCTTGACAGCGTCAGTAAAATGAAAGACTTTGCTATCATCAATAATAAGCATTTCACCGGGTTCAAGAATTTTTCTGACCACCGGTGGACGGGCACCGGCTTTATCAGTATAAAGATGGGTTTCCCCAGCGGTGATCTTATGGCGATTAATGCAAAAAATACCGACATAGTTCACGGCATCACGATGGATGCCTTCAGGGGCAGCTTTACCGAGTTGCTCGTGGGTGGTCACAGTACGCAGCATATGAATATCGATAAGATCACCCAGTTGAGCATTGATGCTGTTGCAAAACTGCTGTAATGCGATTTTTAATGTGGGTTCGTCAATCAACTGATCATCAATCACTGGGTATTCACGTTTGATACCGCCAGCGACAGGGTTGGTTTTGTCATCTTGAAAAATATATTTATGTGCCTGTTTTTCCCAAAGGTTGTGGTCAGTATATTTAAAACATGACAGGCCATGGTGGCGGTAGTTGCCTGGAACATAAGGGTCAACAGGGAGTTGTTCAAAATATTTAGTTAAACCAGAAAAGTCTTCAGTAAATTTAAATAAATTTATAATCGGGCTGGCCAAAGATTTGCTGTTCATAATAACTCCATTTAATTGAACTTAAATATTGCGTCGAGACAATATTTATATTGTTTTTATTATATAAATTATTGCCGAAGTTAGTTATTTTATCCAAATAGCTAACTTTATTAATCGAATTTTATAATATAATTGATTTTTGTTTGGTTGGATAGGCCTAAGACTAAGATATTGTTAGAGGTGCTGTTTAAGGCACCTATTTTAATTTTTCAAGAAAGTCTTGGAGTTGCTCTTTTTGTTTGTAAGTGAGTGGTTTTTTAAGTTTTGCTTTAAACTCAGTGTCTTTATAACTAATGCTGGCAACTTTAACCCCGGGTGCTTTAAATATATGACGCTCTAATACTTGCTGAGTTGGTGGTCTAGGTGGGTTTACTTTGCGCTCGACTCTAGCGATAAACTCTTTCCAAGTAATTGTCCTCTCAGTGGACAGTAGTAGTGGTGAGAAGTGAATAAAGGCGTCGATATAAGTACCACCTTCGTTAATCTTTGCTGCAATGTCACTAAATTGCTTGGCACGCAGCTTGGTCATCGGTAGTGCATCACAGACGGCTTGGGGAATTTTTTCAAGTTGAAATAATTCGCCAACTTGTGATTTTTTTAAGTTATATTTTTCGGCAAAGTTTCTAATGCTGAGTTTGCCTCTATATTCAAGATAAGCGCGGGCCTTGTCATAATCACATAAATCTTCACGTTTTTCATTCTCAGAAATGATTGTGGCGATGGCTTCATCATCTGACCAGTCAACAACTCTGACCAGTAATTTTTTATTAATAAGTTTGGCAGCTTCATAGCGGCATTCGCCAGAAATAATCTCGTATTTACCGTTATTCTCTCTAGCGACGACCGCATTAATTTGTCGAGTTTTCAGATCTTCCGCCAGTTGTTCGATATATCTTGGGTTTTTAGTCTTACGATCAATTTTTAATGATGAAATAAAACAGTCATTAATATCAACCCATAATTCGGACTTTAAACCATGATGATTTTCAATAAAGTCATCAATATCATTAACTAGCTTTTTTTGCTTTGGCTTTTTTCTTATTTGTATTGCTCTTGATGCCATATTTATTGCCTTTAAAGTATTTTAGTATTTCAGTAGTTAAAGCGTTAAATTCAGTGTTCGCTTTCTTATCTTTTATTTCAGTGACGCCACGACCATCGCTAGCGGTTTGAATATAAGCATCACGTTGACACAGGTGGCTTTTACATAAGGTAATCTCATCGATTTCATTTAATGCGGCTCTTATTTCAATGAGTTTCTTGCTTTTTGCAGCAGGGCTGACGGCATTGAGGACAAATAAAGCCCGTAAGTCTGGATTAGCAACTTCTTGGGCATCCTCAATCAGATCTGTCATCGTGCCAATAGTATTGACATCATGTTGACTGGGCCGTAATGGTACTAACACTAAGTCACACAAGGTAAGAGACTGCCTAAGTTCTGATGAGCTATCATGGCCTCCTGTGTCGACAATAACAAAGTCATATTCAGTTTTTAAGTCTAACAGGGTTGTTTTGATACGGCCGACTTTTTGCAGGTGTTTTATTTTTGGCAGTTTGTCATCTTCATCACGGACATCTGCCCAATCACTTGCAGAGAACTGGCTATCGCAATCCACTAGAATGGTTTTATAACCCTTCGCTTGTAGTGCAACGACCAAGCTTGTTGCAATGGTTGATTTACCAACCCCACCTTTAGTACAGCCAATTGATATTATCGGCATAAATTTATCCTCAGTTTGAATCTCTAGTCATAGTATCACCTATTTTTATAGAAGAATTAAAGAGGCGGGTAATATTTTTTCTGTCGCTGCGAGCCATGGAGTGCTAAGCACGGGGTGAGTAGGCCGAGGTAGGTT
>NZ_AMFF02000116.1:4849-12310 GCF_000297215.2 Piscirickettsia salmonis LF-89 = ATCC VR-1361 | reverse complement strand
CTTTAAAATCGATTGGGGTGTGCCGTTTAATCTCACGGCTAATCGTGCTAGGAGAAAAGCCAAGTGCTCTAGCAATTGATCTGAGCGAGTCTCCCTCTGATAACCGTTGTTCGATATAAAAACGATCTTTTTCATTTAAGTGCCGATAAACCATCTCTACCCTCTAAGTCAAAAGGCGAACTAGAGAGTTTATCTGTATGAATATGAACTCTCTACTGAGTGTTGCACTTCAGATGACGGAGGGCGCACTTTTACTATAAGGGTCATAGCTTGAACGAGTTATTTCAACTGAGTTTAGTCGATATAAGCTTTTGCCACGACAAAGTAATGTCTCATCTATGTCAAATATAAAAATTTTCTTTGGCATGTTGCGCTCCCATCAAGAATATTATTTCTGTGGTATATTTTTATATAAAAAATATGAATTTTTCAACCATATTTTAATTATTTTTTTAAAGGCTAATTTTCAATAAAGTTTATAAAAAGTATTTTTTTATTTTGATTAAAATAAGATGAATTTATTGTGGTTTAGTTATCTAACTTAAATAGTTGTTAGAGTATTAGAAAGCGATAAGGAAGAAGCTAATCTTCCCGATGGCTCGCTATTTTTAAATTTTATTAATTATTTTAGAATTTTTATAATTTATGCTATTGATGAATCTAAGTTTAAGTCTCAGTTGCTTGGGCTTGATTATCATTATCTTGATATAAATCTGCAATGACTTTCAGGTAAGCGGTTCCTTCTTCTTTGGCAACCATCACTTCAACGACACCTGGGCGTTTGGCAAGTGTTGCTTGTAACGTGGCAGCTTGTTGTGCATTAAGAGCGCCAACATGAATGAGTCGGCTGCTGTAATGCGGTGGTTTGGCTTGTAGGAAGCTTAATATCCACCAAACGGCAAGAGCGACTAAAATAATGATCATTAACGCGGTACTATTGTGCCACGATAATAACAATCCTGCGATAGAGCCACCAATAAAAGCTCCTAAGTATTGGCTACTTGAGTAAATGCCCATGGCGGTACCTTTTGCTGCAACCGGTGAGACTTTAGAAATCCATGAAGGCAGTAAGGCTTCTAATACAGTAAAGGCTGTAAAAAACAACATTAGGGAAATAATGATACCTGGGAGATTACTGTCAAACAGCCAAACGCCAATCTGTGAGATGAGCATTAAGGCGATCATGCCTAACAATACACCCTTCATATGGCGCTTTTTCTCAGCAATGATGACAAATGGCACCATGAAGATAACTGAAACAATAAAGACAGGTAAATAAACCATCCATTGCTCATGGGCATCAAGGCTTAGTTGATGGAGCATATCCAAGGGGATAAACATAAAGCTGGCCGTTAATACAGCATGTAAGGTAAAAATACCTAAGTCTAAATTCAGGAGCTGCGGGCTAGTCATTACTGTTTTAAATTGAGACCAACGTGCTGTATTGCCCTCATGAGTAATGGAGCGCTTGGGGCTCGGGACGACTTTATATAAAACAATAATGGCAATCAGTGCTAGGGCGCCAGTAAGGTAAAAGAGACCACTGAGGCCGATATGGCCGACAAGTAAGGGGCCTAATACCATCGCAATGACAAATGAAAAGCCAATAGTCATGCCGACAGTGGCCATGGCTTTAGTACGGTGTTTATCTTTGGTTAAATCAGCGATCAGCGCCAGTGTGGCAGAGCCGATGGCCCCTGCGCCTTGTAAAGCTCGGCCGATAAAAACACCATAAATCGAGTCAGAAAGTCCGGCAATAAGGGAGCCGATTGCAAAAATAAGTAAGCCTAAGGCAATAATTTTTTTACGGCCAAAGTGATCGGAGGCCCAGCCAAAGATCAGCTGGAAAAGGCATGAGGTTGCACCATAAACGCCAAGAGTAAGTCCCACCCATAAGGTCGTTGCCCCATGAAGTTGATTAGCGTAAAGGGCAAAAATAGGCAAAATCATAAATAGCCCAAGCATGCGTAGGCCAAAGAGGCTGGCCAAAGAGAAGGTTGATTTCATTTGGCGCTTACCCGATAAGCTGTCTATATTATCTGTTGGTTGATAATGTGAATTAATATCATTAGTGTGAAGCTCTACAGTCATGCTTCATGTTACCTTTAAATCATTTCTTGACGTAAGGGCTTGTCATCATAGCATTAGAACGTGCTAATGAACACCGCTAGTAGCAAATCACAATTGATAATTATTGAAAAATGGTGTACCTTCTAGGCAATTTCAAAAGCACCTCTAATGAATGTTCGCATAACTTTGGGCTTGAGAAAGTGGTTTATAGTAATCGCTGATACTAGCGTGTACGGGATATAGAATTAATGAAGTTTATTTCTGATGTAAAAAAAATGCTTAAGAAAAATATCAAACATAAGATCCCTGCTTTTCTCTGTTTGTTGTTCGCTATTTTATCTTTAAATGGTTGTAAGACAATGCTGTTTGATCCTCAAGGGACAATTGCAGCGCAGGAGATGAAGCTCTTTATTATTGCGGTCGCCTTGATGCTGATCGTTGTTATTCCTGTGTTGATTGCCATCCCTGTGATTGCCAGACGTTACCGCGCTTCTAATACTGAAGCGAAATATACGCCTGAGTTTACTCACAGTACTAAATTAGAAATTATCTGGTGGGCTGTTCCAATTATTATCATTGCTATTTTAGCAGTGATTACTTGGGATACGACACATAAGTTGGATCCATATCGACCATTGGACGTAAAGCGTGATGGGCAGGTTGTAGAACCGATTACGATTCAAGCGATTTCACTGGAGTGGAAATGGTTGTTTATCTATCCAAAGCAAGGCATTGCAACCGTTAACTACGTACAATTCCCGGTGGATCAGCCGATACAGTTCTTAGTGACTTCGGATGCGCCGATGAACTCGTTTCAGATTCAGCAGCTTGCTGGCCAAATTTATTCGATGAGTGGTATGCAAACTAAGCTGCATATGATGGCTGATAAAATTGGTGAATATCGTGGTCGTTCGGTCAGCTTTAGTGGTGATGGTTTCTCGGGTATGCGTTTTATTACTAAAGTGACGTCTGCAAATGATTTTAATCGATGGGTGGCGTCTGTTAAAGCATCTCCTCATCAATTAACAAATGCAGAATATAAAAAATTAGTTGTTCCTAGTGAAAATCATCCGCCAGAATATTTTTCATCAGTCATGCCAGGCTTATTCAAAAAGGTCATCATGAGCTTTATGATGCCGCCTCAAGGTGAGGCAATGCCTAAAAATACTGGACCAGAAGTACATCTGTAATTAATTGTAGGACACGAGTATGCTTGATACATTACTGTTGGGGCGATTGACACTACATTCAATCCCTTATGATAACCCAATCATTATGGGCGCAGGCACGTTTATTGCCATTGTGGCCTTGGCCGTGCTGGGTTCTTTGACTTATTTTAAAAAGTGGCAATGGCTGTGGACAGAATGGTTGACCAGCGTTGACCATAAAAAAATTGGTATCATGTACATTATTCTGGCTTTTGTCATGCTACTTAGAGGCTTTTCTGATGCCATTATGATGCGCTTACAACAAGCCTTGGCGTTTGGTCATCACTTAGGTTATTTACCCCCTGAGCATTATGACCAAGTCTTTACCGCGCACGGTGTCATCATGATCTTCTTTATGGCCATGGCCTTTGTTTTTGGTTTGGTCAACATCATTGTGCCTTTGCAAATTGGTGCGCGTGATGTCGCTTACCCTTACTTAAATTCCTTGAGTTTTTGGTTGACGACCGCGGGTGCTTTATTAGTCAATATTTCTTTACTTGTTGGTAAATTTGCGGCAACTGGATGGCTTGCTTATCCGCCGTTGTCTGAATTGGCTTATAGCCCTGGAGTGGGTGTTGACTATTATCTTTGGGCGCTATCGATTTCAGGCATTGGTACGCTAATTGGCGCGATTAATATCTTTGTAACGATTATTAAAATGCGTTGTCCAGGTATGACATTGATGAGAATGCCAATTTTCACTTGGTCAGTCCTTTCATCAATGATTTTGGTCATTATCTCTTTCCCAATCTTAAATATTACTTTATTGCTATTATTCTTTGATCGCTTTTTTGGTATGCACTTCTTTACCTCCGATTTTGGCGGTAATGCCATGTTGTATATCAACTTGATTTGGACCTGGGGTCACCCAGAGGTTTATATTCTGGTCTTGCCAGCCTTTGGTATTTTCTCTGAAATTATTGCAACCTTTAGTAGAAAACCAATCTTTGGTTATGCGGCAATGGTCTGGGCGACTTTTGTCATCGCATTTTTAGCCTTTACTGTTTGGTTACACCACTTCTTTACCATGGGTGCAGGCGCTGATGTGAACTCCTTCTTTGGTATTGCAACAATGATTATTTCTATTCCAACGGGGGTTAAAATTTTCAACTGGCTTGCGACCATGTACCGCGGTAAGATTACCTTCTCGGTACCGATGATGTGGAGTATTGGCTTTTTAATTACTTTTACGGTGGGTGGCATGACCGGAGTACTGATGGCGGTACCTGGCGTTGATTTCCAGTTCCATAATAGCTTATTTTTAGTGGCTCACTTTCATAATACGATTATTGGCGGTGTTGCTTTTGGTTTATTCGCAGCCTATAGCTATTGGTTCCCGAAATTGTTTGGTTTTACTTTAAATGAGAAATTAGGTAAGTGTTCATTCTGGTGTTGGTTCATTGGTTTTTATCTTGCCTTTATGCCGCTGTATATTCTCGGTATCATGGGGATGACGCGTCGTTTGAATCATTATACTGATACCGCTTGGCATATTTACCTCGTCGTTGCTGCGATTGGTGCTGCGGTTATTTTGTTGGGCGTTATCTTCCAAGTATTGCAATTGGTTGTCAGCATTAAGCAGCGTCATGAGAATCGTGATGTGACTGGCGATCCTTGGGATGCTAGAACATTAGAGTGGTCTATTCCATCGCCGGCACCATTTTATAATTTTGCTATTACTCCGACGGTCACTTGTCGTGATTCTTTCTGGGAAGATAAAGAGCAACAAAGAAAGTCTGGCAAGACGCCAGAAAAGCCAGTGTACCAGGATATTCATATGCCAAAAAATACTAGCATAGGCTTTATTATTGGTATTTTGAGCTTGATCTTTGGTTTTGCTATGGTCTGGGAAATCATGTGGCTCTATAGCATTTCTGGTATTGCAATTATTCTTTGTGTACTTGCAAGAACCTTTAATTTTAATATTGACTATTATGTGAAAGCGAAAGATGTTGAAGCCATTGAAGTTAAACATCTAAGCGGAGCAACATCATGACAGCGACAACTGTAAATCATGCCCATCATGAGGAGCACCATCATGACGATGGCTCCAAATCTCTTTTTGGTTTTTGGACCTTTATTTTAAGTGACTGCGTTATGTTTGCAGCGTTATTCGCTTGCTATATCGTGCTTAAAGATCAGACCTATGGCAATATTGGCATCGCTCAAATTGCTAGTCCTGGCTATGTATTTCTAACGACTTTGTTCTTATTGGCCTGTAGCTTTACTTATGGAATTGGCTCAACGGCGGCACAGGCAGGCAGCCGTTGTCGTGTTTTATTATGGTTAGTTGTTACGGCAATTTTAGGGGTTATTTTTGTTTTTATGACCCTACATGAATTTGCTGTATTACTGCATAATCATCACACATGGCAGCAAAGTGCTTTTTTATCGGCATTTTTTAGCTTAGTGGGTATTCATATGATTCACGTTGCTGTTGCTGTATTATGGGCGCTAGTCTTAGTGGTTCAGTTTCTTATGCAAGGGATGACAACCGTTATGAAAACACGCTTAGCGTGTATGGGGATGTTTTTTCACTTCTTAAACCTTGTCTGGGTTTTCATCTTTATTGTTGTTTATATGATGGGGATTGCGTGATATGTCAGGTCATTATGAAGTTGCTACAAATGAAAAGAAAAATCTAGGTAAGTCACTTAGAAATTATGCCCTTGGTTTTATTTTATCAGCGGTGTTATTTGCCGTTGCGACCTTATTAGTGAGTAAACAGGCGCTGAGCTCTACGGGCGTGACTTTAGTCCTTTTGATTATTCTGGCTGTGCTATTATTAGTACAGTTAGTTTGCTTTTTTGGCTTAAATACACGGACAGAAAATGCGCGTTGGGATATGCTGACATTTGCTTTTACTATTTTGGTTACCGTTGTGGTTATCGGTGGTTCTTTATGGATTATGTATAATTTGAATTACTACATGGTACATTAATTGCGACTACTCTCTGTTACCAAACCAGGCATTATTTTTGGAAATATAGTCACCGCTTGCGGTGGCTATTTTCTTGGTAGTCAGGGAAGTTTTAGCTTTATTACCTTTGTTGCAACCATCGTTGGGATGTCATTGGTGATTGCTTGTGGCTGTGTTATTAATAATTGTATTGATCAAGATATTGATAAATTGATGGCCCGGACTAAACGGCGTGTTTCTGCCCAGGGGCTATTATCTAATGCAAATATGATCCTTTATGGCATTGCATTAGGAGTATTAGGTGTTATTTTTCTTTATTTTTTTACGAATAGACTAACTGTTATTGTTGCTCTGGTTGGATTATTTGTATATATCGTTTTATATAGCCTATGGCTTAAACGTACATCGATTCATGGTACCTTTATTGGTGCGATTTCTGGTGCTGTACCACCTGTTGTCGGTTATTGTGCAACGACTAATCGCTTTGATGCTGGGGCGATGATTTTATTTGCGATATTATTTTTATGGCAAATGCCGCACTCATATGCGATTGCTATTTTTCGTTTAAAAGACTATAAAGCTGCAAATATTCCTGTGTTACCTGTGATAAAAGGTATTGAGCATACGAAAGTAATCATGTGCATCTATACAGTACTTTTTGCTATTGTGGTCTTGTTGCCGACAATATTTGGCTATGCCGGCTATATTTATTTAAGTGTTGCCTGTGTATTTGGACTCTCTTGGCTTGTTCTTGCGATTAAGGGTTTAGGCTCTGATAGTAACATTACCTGGTCGCGCAAGATGTTTGTTTTATCTATTTTAGGTATTATGCTCTTAAGTGTTGCTATGTCGGTTTAATGTTTTACTAAACTGTAAATAATGGCATCAGCGTATTGATTGTCTGCAAGTTTTATTTCCTCTTGCCGATCGTCTGTTTTAGTAAAGCCCAGGCGTATCGGGATGTTTTGGCTTTTGATATTATTGATCGCACAGTGAATTTCTACGCACTTTAAATTAAGTGCATTAAAACCATACTCTATAAATTTCTGGCATGCTGTGGTTATTAATCCTTGACCTTGATAACAGGGTGCTAACCAATAGCCAATTTTGGCATTATGATTAGCTTTATCAAAGTGATTAAAACTTAATGTGCCGGCAATATTATTTTGATATAGCGCTCGATCAATAGTTTCTGACATAATATCAGGAGGTTAAAAAATACAATAAGGAAAAACGATGTTTTCTTTTTAGTTTTGTGTTAAG
>NZ_AMFF02000116.1:0-3711 GCF_000297215.2 Piscirickettsia salmonis LF-89 = ATCC VR-1361 | reverse complement strand
GCATCATTGGATGTGCAAAATACCTACCGAGGTAGCGACGCTTACGGTCAAGTAATGAAGTCAATGTCAGAAACTATTCGTTGAGTGCTATAATATAATAAATAAATCAAGGCAGAGTGATTATTATATTGAGATAGACAATATTTAATATAGTCTTGTGTATTGTTAATATCTAGGGTTTGATCAACCCATGGCAAGAACTCTCTTAATTCGCTACGATATTGATCAATTAAAGAAAATAACTCTATAGCATGATTGATAGTAGGAAGAGTAAGCTGTATTTTATTATTAACCATTAATTGTTTTTTCATAAGTAATAAATTTTCCCTGTTTTAATTAGTAGCGATTTAATTTCATTAAAAATTTAACAATGAATTTCATTTTATTAGAAAATAGTTTAGGAGTATAAAAGCTAGCGGCTGCATATTTATTGGCCTCTCCTAGTGTTGGATAAGGGTGAACTAGCCCTGCAATGTGCTTTATATTTAAGTTATTATTAATTGCCAGTAGCCAAGGTGTGAGCAGGTCACTGGCATGTGGATGGACAATCCCTGCACCTAAAATTTTACCTTTATTGTTCACAATTACTTTAGTTAAGCCCGTTGTTTGCCGATCAGTGATTGCTCGGTCATTACGCGTAAATGGCCAATTTAAACATTGAATTTTATCACTGCTATATTGTTCTTTTGCTTGCTGTTCCGTAAGGCCTATATAGCCGATCTCAGGTAATGTATAGGTGATTCTTGGAATAAGTGCTGTTGCTTTGGCTGGTAAGTGAAATAAAATATTACGAATAACGATGCCAGCATGGTAGTTTGCAGTATGAGTGAATTGCTCTTTGCCAATGACATCGCCAATCGCATAGATTTTTTTATTAGTTGTGCGTAGTCTATTATCTACGGTAATGCCTTTATCTGTATAATAAATGTCAGCAGCAGATAAGTTAAGGGCGTTTAAGGTAGGTGTTCTACCGGTTGCAATCAATAAATGTGATGCTTGAATTGGCTGGTTTTCTGTGTTGATTAATATACTATTATTGCTTTCATAAGTAATATTCTTGATGTTTGTTTTTTCTAGAATTTCTAGCTGGTTTTTATTTTTTAAGTCATTACGGACAATACCAACAAGTTTCTGATCTTCTTTTGGTAATATATAAGAGCGCGCAATCAATGTGACTTTTACACCAAGATATGCGTAAGCACAGGCAATTTCTAAGCCAATCGGCCCACCGCCAATAACAGCGAGATGATCTGGTGCATGAGTGAGGTTAAATATCGTTTCATTGGTAAAGTATGGAGTAGATTCTAGTCCTGGAATATTTGGAATACTTGCTTTTGAACCGCTAGCAATGATAAAACGTCGGGCCTGAATTGTAATGTTACCCACTTGTAATAATTTTGGACTGGTAAATTGCGCTGTGCCTAAAACAACATTAACTCCTAAACTTTCAAAGCGCTCGATGGAGTCATGAGGGGCAATATGGCTAATTCTCTCATGGATATGATCATGAAGTGCTTGATGATCAATGGTAAAATTTGGAACTCGAATACCAAATGCTGCGCTATCACTTACTAACTTAATATGCTTTGCAGTAGCTATAAGGGCTTTAGAAGGGACACAGCCGTAGTTTAGACAATCCCCACCCATTTTGTCTTGCTCTATTAATGTTACCTGAGCACCCATTTGCACAGCGGCAGAAGCAACACTTAAGCCGCCTGAGCCGGCTCCAATAATACATAGGTCTGTTTTATGAGTTTGACTCATGATTTATTTTGCCTGTGTTTAATTTCTCTATAAAAAATTGGTAAAAGCGCTAGAATAGCAAGGCCAATGAGAGGAATTAAGATTTTGGGTTGAAAAATAATGCTAAGATTGGGTGTTTTGCCTAGGGAAAGTAAATGCTCTAAGCCATTACCTAAAGAGACATAGACGAAAGAGCCTGGAATTATTCCTAAAAGTGTTGCAAGAATATAAGGCTGTAAGGGCATTTTGAGTAAAGCCGGTGCAATATTTAATAGCCAAAAGGGGAAAATAGGAATGAGGCGTAAGGTGAGTAAGTAGTTGAAGTTGTTTTTTTGAAAGCCTGCTTCTAATTGCTTGATACGTGGGCCTGCTTTAGTATGAAGTAACTCACCAAATGATGTACGTACGGCTAAAAATAATAAGCTTGCACCAATTGTTGCGCTGATAACGACGCATACAGTTCCGAGGATTGAACCAAATAATAAGCCTGCGGTGATTGTCAGCAATGTTGCACCTGGAATAGATAAAGTAACACTTATAATATAGAGTAAACAAAACATAAGTATGGCAAGTATAAGGTGGTTGTGCGTGAACTGTTGAAGAAATTGATTGTGCTCTTGTAACGTGCTAAAGCTTAAGTATTTTTGTAAGCCAAGGCTAAAGAAAATAATAATTGTGACTATTATAATAAATAAAGGAATAAAGCGTTTCATAAAGTCTCCTTATTATGAGTAACATATCACTTTTCTATTGATAAATACTATCTATCTTGAGTAGTTTATTATTTAAGTAGCGCTTTAACTTTTGCTTATGATGGTTTAATGGCAGTATAGCTAGGTAATTAACCTGTATGTTTTTGTTGGTGAGTTTGCTTTCTCAAGTCTTATTATATTTCATTTTAACTATGAAATAGATGCACCATATTGAGTTAAACGTAACTAAGCTAGCAAAGATGATATAGCTCGCCATTTGCCATAAAGGTGTATATATATAGTAATAATCATACATTAATCCAGGTATATAAGAAATAATACTCAATACTGAAAAGATCGCTGCATAAATTCCTATTTTGGCATTTTTAAATGAAATAGCGATTACTGTTAAAATTGAAGCAGTGATGACGGTTAGATCTAAAGCAATGTAGCCTATTTGTGCAGATAATTTAATAGCATCTATATTGAGCAAATTAGTGATTAGCCACATCAGGTATGATGAGCAGATAAAAGATTGTAGAGATAAAAAATATAGTCTCTTCACACCTAAGCTTTAGAATTTAAGATTAGCCCGATATTACCAATGTTGTTGATAATAACAAATATTGAGAATATAGCATAGAAAATGTCGCTAAAGGGAGTATTTTTGATGATAAAATTATCATATAGCACAGTGCTTATAAAACAAATGCTACAGCTAACTAGAAAAATAATAGTGATATGCTGAAGTATGGTGCATCTTGAAAAAATAGCGATAATGCTTAAAAAGGTCGTTATTATAATTGCTGTGTAACTAGCAATAAAGAGTATGCGCTCTGTAGAGTCAATGCTATATAAATTTAAGCAGTGTATTGTTATTAAATAAGAAAATAAACAAAAAATAGAAATTTGTGACGTTAAGAATATTAATAGACGCACTTTAATTATCCTTGTTAATAAAAGGTAGTTATTAGCATAATTATTGATAATTTTATATTTTAATTATTTTTATATTTTTATATCTCCATCCATTATCTGAAGTGCAATGCCTAGTACAAAGTTCATATCCATACAGATAAGCTCTCTAGTAGCTGTTGCACTTCATGTCACGGGGGGCAGTTCTTATCATTTAGATTTAAGAGCGTGGGTGGTTTGTGTAGTTGAACAAGGAATGAAGAAAAGAACTGATAAGATTGGCAGAGGCACTTTGTATAATTGACTACAGTTAGAAGCGAAGCAAGGATACCTTAATTCAAAATTATAGCGCTCGATCAAC
>NZ_AMFF02000115.1 GCF_000297215.2 Piscirickettsia salmonis LF-89 = ATCC VR-1361 | reverse complement strand
AGGTAGCGACGCTTACGATCTCCTCAGCTATATCAGCTGGATGACACTCCAATACTTTCTTTCTTCTAAAATAGCGTTTCATTTTTGGTGTGTTATATCGCTTTTTCTAAATTTTGAAGAAGAAAGCTCTTATATTATAGTTATATAATTTAAATTTAATTTTTAAATTAAATTTAAATTAAGTTTAATGTTTTTTTTAATTATTTTTAATGAAATTTAATAAATATTAAATATGTTATTTTATTTGTAGTTTATGTTTTATGAAATTTTAATTTGGCTGCGATCTAGAGTTAAGGCAATACTTCTATGGATGTGTTGCTAAAGTTTAGTTTTTTTTTGGCTTTGTTGGGAAGGATAATTTGAGTGCTCTGACAAGGCTTGAATTAATTAAGTCAAGCCTGTTCTTATTAATTTTTCTATAACTATATAATTAAGAGGACTAAACAACTAAATACTTATTATTTATCCCTTAACTTTTATCTGCTTCTTGATTTTGACCTGAATCTTGGTTGTCTGTTGGAGTCGCTTTTGGCAGATAGTGAATATACTGGGTGAAGATCAGTGTCATTAGAAATGGAAAGATGAGTGCGTCGGTGAAAATGGTCACGACCTCTTCAATACCAAATCCTGCGGCTGAGATATTGCCTAGAGAGTTATTTATATTGGCTAGTATACTGCTAACAAGCATATACGCGAGTAGTGGGGGGAGTAGTAAGAAAAAATTACTGCGCCAGATACTTTTGCAACGCTGAATGCTAAAACGAATGCTCTTAATAATATTTTGCTTTTCAAATAATAAAATACAAGGAGAAAAGAGGACAAAGCTTGTACTGATTAAAATAACCAGTAAGGGGACAAAGAACATGGCAGCAGGTAGAACCTGACTGATTAACCAACCTACGCCAAATGCGACAACTTGAATGCTAATTAATAGCAATAAGATGAGCGCTAGCATGGGAATAAAGCGCGTAGTTGACTGTTTGATAATCTGGCGAAAGGGCGTTTGCTGGTTCATATAACGCTCTTGTAAAGTGAATAATTGAGCGTTTTGGCTTAAGGCGATAATGCAGAAAAAAACCAGCTGAGAGGCAATCATAATCACGACTGTTGCTGTTTTTTGCATGGAACTTGAGCTTACTAGCTGTGTCATGATAGTGTAGCGATAGAGTGATGCCAGTGCGAATGTTGCAAAGGCGATTGGAAAAAGTCGCGCAAAGGCGTGTTTGTATAATCCCCAGGCGCGTTGAAAGAGGAGAGCCGCTGGCACTTTATTTTGGTCTGACATCTACATTTCTCTATTAAACAAACTACAATGCCGTAGTATACAGGAAATGGAGCATTGTCAATGGCTTTTTTACGTTGGGAGATTTATAGAATGACTGACGGGTGTGTTGAACGTACCGTATTCAATCCGCAGAATCAGCTCGAGCAATTACGCCAATTCTCAGAGGTGGTTGCAGATACGGGAGATATCGCTAGTTTTGTTAATTATCAGCCGAAAGACGTGACAACCAACCCGTCGTTGCTGTATCAAGTGGCTGAGAAGCAAGAATATGTGCCTTTAGTGAAAGAGGCGATTGACCGGGCAATGCGTCCGGCGGGTTTTGATGTGGATTTATGCTTGGATGTGTTGGCGGTGGCGATTGGTCGTGAGTTATTACAGTTAATCCCTGGTGTGGTGTCGACAGAGATTGATGCACGTTTATCCTTTGATAGTGAGGCGATGATCGCGCGTGCAGAGCGCTTAATTGCTTTATACCATGATTATGGTATTGATAAAACACGTGTTTTGATCAAAATTGCCAGCACTTGGGAAGGTATTGTTGCTGCGCGAGTGTTGGAACAGCAAGGTATTCATTGCAATATGACCTTGGTTTTCTCTAAAGAGCAGGCGATTGCTTGTGCTGAGGCGGATGCTTATTTGATCTCACCTTTTGTTGGGCGGGTGCAAGATTGGTATAAAGAGAAGAGTATTGCCTATGATGGGCACCCAGGCATTGACTTGGTACGAGAGATTCATCGTTGTTTTAAGCAGGCTGATTTTAAAACGGTGGTGATGGCTGCGAGTTTTCGTAGTAGTGATGAAGTGGTAGCTTTATCCGGTTGTGACCGTTTGACGATTCCACCCAAGGTATTAGCTCAATTACAAGAGAAAACAGCCGGTTTTGAGCGTGCTTTAGTCAATGATATTGCCGTTGCCAGTGATGACTCCAAGATTGCTGCAATGACAGAAGCTAAATTTCGTTGGGCGATGAATCAAAATCCGATGGCTGAGGAAAAGCTGGCTGATGGTATTCGTCGCTTTGCTAAAGATACGGTCCTCCTTGAAGAAAAAATGCGGGCTGCTGCTAAATACTAGGTGGTTAGCCGTTGCTGTTTATAGAGGTTTTGCCTAACTGAGATTTTTTCTTAGTGCATGGCTGAAGTGACTTTCAGCATAATTAACGATGAAATGTGGTATGATCTTCGCAAAGTTTAAGTGAGCGATGATGCCACATTTTTTTGTTATTGCTATTTATTGAGGATGTGATGAAGGTAACCGCTATTTACCCTGGAACATTTGATCCGATTACCAATGGCCATACTGATTTAGTTGAGCGTGCGTCACGCCTTTTCTCTAAGGTCGTGGTGGCTGTTGCCCATGTGACGCACCCGAGCAAAACGCCGCTATTTACTGTTGATGAGCGTGTGCACATGGCTACAGAGGCATTGATGCATTTAAATAATGTTGAAGTGTGTGCATTCCGGGGCTTGTTAGCAGACTATGTGCAAAAGCAGCAAGTTCATTTATTAATTCGTGGTTTACGTGCGGTGTCTGATTTTGAATATGAGTTTCAGCTTGCGGCGATGAATCGTCAACTCGCCCCTGATGTTGAAACAATGTTTTTGACACCTTCTGAGAAGTATTCGTTTATTTCGTCTACCTTAGTGCGTGAAGTATCGAGTTTAGGTGGTAATGTATCTGCTTTTGTTGCTGCAAATGTTGCTAAAGCATTACAGGGTAAATTTGTAGAGACAGCAGAAAAAACCAGTGATGAAGTAAAAAAATAAAATTTAAGTAATTTGATTAAGTAGCACAGAGCGATGGCGTTAAAAATCTTTGATGAATGTATTAATTGTGATGTCTGTGAGCCCGAATGTCCCAATGAGGCTATTTATCAGGGCGAGGACATTTATGAGATTGACCCTGATAAATGCACGCATTGCTTGGGTCATTTTAAGACGCAGCAATGCGTAGAAGTTTGCCCGGTCGATTGTATTATTATTGACCCAGAGAACCCTGAAAATGAAGAGACGCTGTGGGCGCGTTATCATCGTTTGACTGAGAATAAATAGTAAATTTAATTATGAATAATTGGCACACCCAAACTATATAAGGCACCAACAACCGTTCCATTCATACAGGTGACAATGGTTCCGGCTAGCATGGCTTTAAAGCCGAAGTTCACAATGATTTTACGCTTTTCGGGCATTAAGCTGGTAAAGCTACCTAACATGCTGCCGATGCTACCAAAGTTGGCAAAGCCACACATGGCAAATACCATCACAATTTGTACCCGTGGATCTAAATGGTGCATCGTCGCAAGTTGGCTATAAGCGATGAGTTCATTGGTGGCAAGTTTAGTGGCCATCAGTTCTGCGGCCATTTGTGCATGTTCCCAGGGAATTCCCATCAGCCACATAAAAGGCACAAGCAGATAACTGAGCAATAGCTGCACGCTGACTGTATGGCCATAGATGTGAGGCAGTAAGGCGAGGCCGTGATTGATGAAGCTGACTAAAGCAAGCGCGGCAAGCATCATAATGATAATGGCCATCAGCGTTTTACCGCCCTCAAAAATACCTTGTGTTAAGGCATCCATGGTACTGGAAGCTGACTCATGAGTTAGATCAGTCTGGTTGGTTGTGACCGTTTCTGTCTCTGGTACCATGATGCGCGAGATAGTAATGACTGCAGGGATGCCCATAACGACGGATGTAATCACATAGCCAATCACGCCGTTCGGGAATATAGGTTGCAAGAAAATGACATATAGCCCCATTACTGTGCCGGCGACGGCAGCAAGGCCCATGGTCATCATGGTGAAGATTTCACTGCGGGTTAAGTGTTTAAGGTAGCCGCGAATGGTGAGCTGAGCCTCAGGGAAACCTAAGAAAATATTTGCAGAAAGCACTGTGCCAAGCGCGCCGCCAATACCAGCAAAGCGGTGTAATGCTTTAGAAATATGACGAATAATAAAAGGAATAATGCCCCAATAGGTTAAGATAGCACCAATGGCACCGATGACAATGACCATTGGTAACGCTTGCAATGCTAAGATAAAGGTGTTGCCACCCGGCTTGACCTCAAAGGGCGAGGGTCCACCGCCAATATAACCAAAGACGGTGGAGGTCGCTTCGATGACTGATTGCTGTAATGCAATAATAACTTCATTCATTTTAGCAAATGCTAGGCTAAATAGCGGGACATAAAAGAGAATAAGGGCAATAATAACTTGAGCGATTAGCCCATAGCCGACTGGTTTCCATTTGATCGCACGTTTATTTTCACTAAAAATAAAGGCAAGTAGACAAAAGCCTAGTAGCCCCAGGATACCGTGGAGAACGGATTGAATCATATTATTGCTCACTTTCGTTAATGCTTGGGAAGTGAATATTCCCATCATGTTAGAGAATTGCTAAGGGATTCTATCAAAAGTGATGATGTTTGTCAGCTTCGTGTTGATAAATTGTGTTGTGCAAGCGATTAAGCTGGTGAGGTATGGGCTGAGCTATTTTCATTCGCATTCTCTTCAAAATGGTCCGAATAGATCAAGATAGAGCAGATAAAGCATAGTAAAGTGCTATTCTAAAATTTTATTATTACAACTTACAAATAAAGTAATGAGAAAAGTTCTTACATATATAATTTAGTGTTGTTCTTAATAAGAAGCAAGGTTGTTCAGCTTTACAGTTTGACAGGCTGGAAATTTCTTGCTGCCTAAATACTGCTGCTTGTTAATATTAAAATATCTAAAAATATATTTTAATATTAAGTGTTAAGTTTTTAGAGGTATTTCAGAAGGAAAAATGATTTACTTAGAGTATATATTTTAAGAAATTTTATTCTATTATTTTTGCAAAGGTGATGTTTAAATCTAGAGATATAGTAAAGCGAGAATATAGCTATGCTTGCGAGTCGTGCTTGTTACAGCACAATAACCTTATACTCATAATTTTAATCGGTTGTTATATATTATTTACACTTGTTTTTATTAAAGTTATATGAAGAGCTTGAAATGGTGTTTAAGTAACTAAAGATAGGATAATCATGACGATAAATTACGAGACCTTGGAACAATTTCGAGGTGAACTACTTGAAAAGCTTCGCCTGTATAACCCTAAAGATTTGCAAAAGCATACTAGTATCACGGATATCTATTATGGAAATACTGATCTAGCATTTCAAAGAATATTGCAAGAAGCTTGTTTTAAAAGAGACTTACATTGGTATTCAACAAGAACTGGGCGCACACGCACGATGAGTTATATCAAAGAAATTATCAGTGCTAACCCGGAAAAATACCATGAGCTGCAAGAGTTATTGACGCCATTTGGTGGTTGTGAGCCTGATTATAGTAAGAAGGCAATGCGTTATTTTGCTTGCCGTGGTAGTTTAGCGGGTTTTGATTCTCATAATAAATCTGTGAATCAGGCCTATGAAAATTATTTTGCAACGAATAGTTCAGACAATCCATACTCTACCTCAAGCCAGTTTCTAGACGAGCAGTTAGGTGGTCATTACCGCAAGTGTTCAGAGGATGATTTTGATCTCGATTCTGGCATGGGACAACATTAAATCAGTAATTAAAAAAGGCTCTTGCAGTATTTATCTTGGTATTGGCTTATTTTTAACCCCTATTCAGTAATTGTCGACAGGGGTTAAATAGATCTCAAAATAGTGATAAAGCTTTAAGTTTAGCGCTTATTTAAATTGAGCTTAGCAAAAGCCGCGGCCATGGCTGACTCGCCTTGGGATGGCGGCGATTTTTTAGTCGCTTTATTATTATACTTTGTCATATTGGTTGCATTACCGGCTTGTTTAGGTTGCTTGTTTTGTTGATTGCTTGCTGAGTCATCTAAGCGCATCGATAAGGCAATACGGCGGCGAGCAAGATCAATATCAACGACTTTGACTTTGACAATGTCACCTGCTTTAACGACTTCATGCGGATCACTAACAAAGTGGTTTGCCAGTACTGAAATATGTACGAGGCCATCTTGGTGTACACCGACATCAACAAAGGCGCCAAAATTCGTGACATTGGTGACTACCCCTTCAAGGGTCATATTTTCTTTTAGATCTTTAATATCGTGAACATCGTCTTTAAATGTTGCTGCTTTAAACTCTGGGCGTGGGTCGCGGCCGGGTTTATCAAGTTCGCTGATAATATCTTTAATGGTTGGCTCACCAAACTGATCATTAATATAATCTTGGGCTTTTAATGTACTTAAAAATGTGTGATTACCAATCAAATCTTTAATGCTTTGGTCGTTTTTAGCTGCAATTGCTTTAACAACGGCATAGGTCTCAGGGTGGACAGCAGAGGCATCGAGTAAGTTATCACCGTTATTAATACGCAAAAATCCTGCGGCTTGTTCAAAGGCTTTAGCCCCTAAGCGTGGGACTTTTTTTAATGCTGTGCGGTTTTTAAAAGGACCTTGCTCATTACGGTAGGTGACGATATTTTGAGCGATGGTGGTATTTAAGCCAGCGATGCGGGTAAGTAGCGGTGCTGAGGCCATATTAACATCAACACCTATGCGATTAACACAATCTTCGACAACGCCGTCCAAAGAGCGGGCGAGCTGAACTTGATTGACATCATGTTGATATTGACCTACACCGATGGCTTTGGGTTCTATTTTAACCAATTCTGCTAATGGGTCTTGCAGGCGACGGGCAATGGAGACTGCACCACGAAAAGAAACATCCAGGTTTGGAAATTCCAGGGCAGCCAGTTCAGAGGCAGAATATACTGAGGCGCCGGCTTCTGAAATCATAATCTGAGTAAATTTTAGTTCAGGACACTGTTTTTTAACGGCTGTGACGAGTTGGTCAGTTTCTCGTGATGCTGTGCCATTGCCGATGCTGACCAGTTCGATATTGTGTTTTTTGATCAATGTGCCAATGACATGAATGGACTGATCCCATTGGTTTTTCGGTACATGGGGAAAAATCGTTGTATGCTCAATCAGTTTACCTGTGGCATCAACAGCAACAACTTTGACGCCGGTGCGTAGGCCCGGGTCTAAGCCTAAAGTCGAGCGGGCACCGGCTGGCGCGGCTAATAGTAAATCTTTGAGGTTAGTTGCAAAGACTTTAATGGCACCTTCTTCGGCACGTTCACGAATTAAACTAAAAAACTCAGATTCTAAACGGGTGAGTAATTTAATACGCCAGGTCCAGCGTATGGTTTCTTGTAGCCAGTGATCAGCAGGACGTCCCTGATGACTAAAATTTAAGTGGTGCATAATCAATGCTTCACTTTGCCCTGAGTCTGTTTTACTAGGTTCAGGTAAAAGCTGTAGGTTTAATACGCCCTCGCTACGCCCACGAAACAGCGCTAAAGCACGATGTGAGGGAATTTTACTGACCGCTTCTGAGAATTCGAAATAATCTTTAAACTTTGCACCAGTTTCTTCTTGGCCACCAATGACCGTCGCTTGGATTTGGGCGGCATCTTTTAAGAATTGACGGAGGGTTTCAATCAGTGTGGCATCTTCTGTAAAGCGCTCCATTAAAATATAACGAGCACCCTCTAAGGCTTTTTTAGTATCAGTAATCGATTGATCTTGATTGATATATTTTTCAGCTTCCGTCTCAGGGGTTAAATTCGGGTCATAAAATAGAGCATTAGCTAAGGGTTCTAAGCCAGCTTCTATGGCAATTTGACCTTTAGTACGACGTTTGGGCTTGTAAGGCAGATAAAGATCTTCAAGCTGATGTTTGGTCTCTGCTTCGATAATATTGGTCTTTAATTCAGGGGTCAGTTTGTCTTGCTCATTGATGCTTTTTAATATGCTCTCTCGACGTTCTTCGAGTTCTCTGAGGTAGCGTAGGCGTTCTTCTAAGGCACGCAGTTGTGAGTCATCAAGCGTGCCGGTGACTTCTTTACGATAGCGCGCGATAAAAGGCACAGTCGAACCTTCATCCAGTAGCGTCGTTGCTGCTGTGACCTGCCATTCTTTGACAGCGAGTTCGTTTGCAATTTTCAGGCTAATATTCATAGCAACCAGTCTCATCCATCTTAATACAACGTTTATATAATTGAGACAGGGTAATCGAATTAGTCAAAAGCGTCTAGAATGAATAGCAAATCTAGACTCGCGAATGTGGGCGTTTAATTAATGGCGTGTTAGCGAGCATAAGTTTGAATGATGTTTTGAATTGTACCATCTTTACGCATTTCTTTAATGACGGTATTGAACTTAGGCAAACTTTCAGCAAGCTCAGATTGCTGATGAGTGGCTAATACAATATGTAATGTACGGTAATTGTAAGGTAAGAGAGTAAAATTTTTCTCTAGTTCCATCATTGTTAATAGTTGCTTGCCTAGTGTTTCTTGAGTGATCGTTAAGTCATAACGATTGAGGGCGATTTTACGAAAACAGTCTGCTTGATTTTTGCTGAAGAGGGCTTTTATTTGATGAGATTTGAACTGTTGTTTAGCCCAGATATTATTTTGGTCAATACAGATCTTTAATGTTTCTAAGTCATTAAAGGATGATATTTTTTTTAGATTAGTTAAATTTTTATTTTTTTTAAGCACAAATGCTTTAGAGCGTATGGTGATGATCGGTTCAGATGAAATGAGTACAGTGATGTTGCTTGCCTGATTTTTGCTTTTATTTTCTTTTTCATTTGGACTTGATATTGTTGGAGCAGGAATTTTATCAGCGGTGGTAATAAGGCCGCTGATAATGTTTTCTTTAACGAGTGCTTTAGCTTGATCGAGTGGAAAACTGGTTGCCTCGCTTTGCAGGTCAGCTCGCGATAGTGCGATGCGTACGATGTCAATGATAATACCTTCTAGTTTTCCTGAGTCTAATTGATAGCTATAAGGTGGCCAATTGTACTCATAAGCAATAGTATGAGATTCAATCAGAGAAAATGCTGGTTTTGAGGCTGTTAAGGCCAAGATAAAAAGAAGTCCTGAGTGTATTTTGTTCATTATGATTTACTATAGTAGGCGTAATTAAATTTTTGTCTGTCTTTTATTTTTTAGATTAAATAATCTGAATTGTCTAAGTTTATTTGTAATTTTTTTTATTTATTTTTAATAGAACGTGATTGTTTTAAGTCAGTGAAGAATGGTAGGATGAAAGTGAACTTTGGCGGTTCATAAACGATCACAAGGAGGCTTAATTCATGTCTATGAAAAAAAGTTTTATAGGTGTTACAGCATTTTTAGTGGCAACAAGTGTTAATAGTTTTGCAGCAGAGTCTGCAACAGGCAAACTTAATATTACAGCGAAAATTGTTTCTGGTATTGCGATTGAACAAACCACAGCAATGGCGTTTGGCGATATTGTTTTACCGAATAAAGCAGGAGTAAAAGAAGATGCCAGCGCCGACGGTCAAATGACAGTGTATGGCACTCCAGGAAGCGCAGTGAAAGTCACTTGGCCGGCAAAAACAGACATTAACAGTGGCAGTGACAGTCTTGAAGTTTCTGTTGTCACTAAAGGTGGTGGTAAAAGTGATGCCAAGGATAATTTAGATGAAGATGGTCAATTGGCGGTTGACGTCACAGGGACTATAAAAGACTTAATGCATGATACTGTCGCGGGTGATTATGCGGGAACCTTGACGTTTACCGCAGCTTACCAATAATATTTAATTTTCATAATTTTTTCTAAGAGTTAAGAGCCTTAAGAATAAGGCTCTTTTTTACTCACCTTACGCACTGA
>NZ_AMFF02000114.1 GCF_000297215.2 Piscirickettsia salmonis LF-89 = ATCC VR-1361 | reverse complement strand
TCAGATGACGGAGGGCGAAAACAATAGCAAAGGCTGGCAATGTGCTGAATTTGCCGCACAGATTTTAAAGCGCTGCGGCTTACGCTTGCCCGAGCGTGAAAACCTCACCCCGATTGAATTAATAACACTCATCAAACAAGGTGCATGATGTATAGCGTGATCAAAAGTTTTTGGGTCTATGGCGTCGGTGGCGTCCTGGTCATTGTTATTATTTTTGTTTGGCGTTATGAAATGCGCCAAAGTGCCCAGTATGAGCTACGTCATGAAATTGCTCAAACCAATTGGAAACACAACACTAAAACCTTCCATTTAGAACAACAGCGCCTTAAACAGATTCAACAGCGCTATTTTACTAAAGTTGCTGCCACCGATGAGGAACATGATGATGTGGATCACGCCTTACTTGAATCGCTGCATGCCAGCAAAAACTGGTCTGCTACTGATATCCCTAACACCATTTTTATTAAGCTGTGCCAAGCCGAACTCGTTGATCACGCACAGTCACATCGATGCAAGTCCGCCGTACAGTTTACTCAATCACTGCAAAACAACAAAAATCCAAGGACAAACCAATAAAGCCGCACTGACCTGGGGCGTGGAAAATTACCAATCATTAGAACAGTGCAATACGCAAATTAGTCATTTACGGGAGTTTTATCATTTATAAAAGGAATTAATCAGCTAAAAGATTTGTCTTAACTAATAGTGGCACTAGAGTCTACGACCGTATAATAAAGTGACATTCACATTAACAAACAACTAATAGAGCTGTCTTCTTCATGATCGATACTTGTTATAGACAAATCTCCAGCTCCTGACATTACAAAATCTTTGACTAGTGTAGCTACCTCTGGTGCGATTTTTGGATCTTCTTTATTAATTAATGGGCGAGTCACATCTTCTGCTGTCGCATAAATAAACTCATGTTTATTAAACATTTTCTCTATACTTCTAAATAAAGCAGAGTCACGTTTACCATCAACGTTATTACTTTGTACAGCTTCTACATATTGCTTCAAAAAACGAACTTTCCACTCTGGCGATGTAACTCCTGTTTGAGATCCCATGCCATACCAAACATGGGCCACAGTGAGATTAGATATACGTGAATCTTTTGGATTATATGAAGAAGAGTCTGGTTCATGAGGTATTGAATCTATCACCTGCTCTATTTCGTTTTTTTGTTCCGGTGTTAGATTTCCTCCAAGCATCATGTTATCCATTCGAGTTAACTTACCGAGGACATTTGTGATCCTATCTTCTAGTGAAAGTTTAGAAGGCATATATTTTCCTAAATTTTAGTAATTTTAAAGAAACAAATTAGTCAAGTTAATTTTAAAATTACTAAAGCATTAAATCCGTTAATAATATGAAAAATTATATTCAATAAAGTTTCATGTAGTCCATATTTTTTTGTTTAATATCTATATAATGTCACCAAGATTTCAACGCCCTCCGTATTAAGCACCTTCACTATCCTCTCTATACTTTAACTCTTCACTATAAAAGCGAACTTAATCTAACCCCTGATCGTTTTATATCTACAATCATATCCCGTAGCCCCATCTTCTTGCTCACCCACCCATTGATCAAATTCAGCCTCAACCGCTTCCTCTGCTTTTAAGATATTTGAGTGCATTACTTCAAACTCAACACAAAGTGTCTTTTCTGGGTAGATTAAATCAAATGTATACAGGTAGCCTATCGTTTTACCTGATTTTTTCCTGTGTGTTGTTTTTTTTAGTCCCATTAATTCACTAAATCACTCTAATATTACAAAGCTCACTATCTTTGCAGAACAAAGATAAAAATTAAACCTAATTCAATAAATATGTTTTAAGTCATACATCAAAAACTTGCCATCCCATTCGGGCGGGTAAATGTAGGCGCTATTGCACTTAAAATCCCCATCACTTTGTCAATGGTGTAGCCTTTTTCGGTATACGCATTTTTCAAAAACCAGGTCATTTCATCAATCGAGTGACCAAATCGTTTAGAAAAGTGTTTCAAACGCTGCATATGTTTATTTGTCACTTCACGTCCAGCTGAAGTTTTTTGTTGCTTATAAAAATTCTGGCTCAATTGATTTGTTACCGCTCCATGGGCTACAGCCATATCGACAGGGACATCCTCAAGCACAGCCAAGTTAGGCGTAACACTTTGAGTGTTACACGGCTTGTCAGTGGTAATCTCACTATTCATCGCCTTTGCTTCATCAAGCGCCTCTTGTGTTTCTAGAAGTGCGCTCCTAAGCTCCTGTTCTTTGTTTGCCCAGTCAGTTAAATCA
>NZ_AMFF02000113.1:12119-34406 GCF_000297215.2 Piscirickettsia salmonis LF-89 = ATCC VR-1361 | reverse complement strand
AGAACTGTTGGCCTGAGGCCTGTCAAACTTATCGCCGTGCTTTGGCGACAACAGGATCCGATTATACAGCCTTTCCCCTTCAGGTCAAGCACTTATCAAATAAAAATTTAATATAGGAGATCTCCTAGCTGATCACCTAATTAATTCAATGCGTTCACGCTTCAATTAAAGTAAAACCACAAAACCTGCTCTTAAGCAGAAAAACGCAAACAACGCAATCAAGATATGTTTTTGATTTATTTATTGTTAGCATAATTATAATTCGCTATGCTAGGCAACAAAGCATTAAAGCATTTAATGATCGTTTTACGATATACAACGCTACAACGCATATTTCTATAGCTTTTTATAGAATCGTAACAAATCAAGTAGCTTCATAAAGAGGGAGTATAATCAGGAGCATGACTAAACTAGAATTTACCCAAAGCAATACCCATACACTTGCTGAACGCTTAAACCGTCTAATGCGAGAGCACGGCGTGACTACAGCACAACTTGCAAAAAGCACAGGTATTGCCGTCGGCACCATTAACCGCATGTCTAATGACAAAACATGCAACCCAACGATCTCTTCATTAAAACCAGTTTGTGACTTTTTTTCTATCACCGTCAGCCAAATGATCGGTGAAGACGAACTACGTAACTTTCAAAAAGTCGCAACGAAATGGCTAAATGTTCCCATCATTCATTGGAAGGAACTAAACTGCCACTTAAACACTGACAATACCAATACTACTCTTATTTCTGACAACTCTGAAAAAGAAACAAAAGAAAAAGAGCAAATTAAAATCAACAGCGAGTTTAGCTCCAGCAGCTTTGCAACACGAATGCCTGACGATTCAATGACACCTTTCTTTCCAAAAGAAAGCGTATTAATTTTCGACCCAGAGCAAACCATCAATGATCGCAGCTACGTCTTAGTTTATCTACATCGCCATAACAGCTATGTCTTTAAGCAACTCATCATCGATAAACCTTATCAATATTTAAAGTCAGCCCACTCAGAGCTCGGGTCTTACTTACAATTACAAAAAAATGATAAGATTATCGCCCCACTTGTGCAATCAAAAATAAACTTCTAATTTAAAATAATAAAATATAAAGCAAATTTGAGCTGAAAAATAAACCGTTTCAGCTCAATATTATTCACATCGATGGCAATACACCATAAAACATTCCCAACACTGTCCCAGACATAGACGTACACAATACCGCAGCAATTAATGCTTTAAACGATAACTTCACATATTCAGCACGACGCCCTGGGATCAATGCATTATACGTCCCAATTAAAATGCCAATACTTGAGAAATTGGAAAAACCACACATCGCATAAACCAATATCAACTCTGTTCTTGGATCTAAACTATGGCGCACAACACCTAACTTTTCAAAAGCAACCAACTCATTAATCACCACCTTTGATGCCATCAGATTCGCCGCGATATGCATTTGATTTCCTGGCACTCCCATCAACCACACCAGAGGCTCCATCACCCATGTCATGATTCCCGTCATACTCAGATGCAAGTCACCGAAATGAACTAACGCTAATCCTTTATCTATAAATTTAACCAATGCGACCACACCAATCATCATTACAATAATACCGAGTAGAATTTTGCCTCCTTCAAAAGCCCCCAAGGTTAATGCTTCCACACTATTACTCGCCTCATGCTGATGGGCCAACCGTCCCTCTGTCATCTCATCCACTTCTGGAACAATAATTCGCGCAATCGTAATAACAGCAGGAATCGTCACCAATACTGCAGAAATCACATGCATCATGCCCATTTTACCCAAAACACCCGATAAAATGGCAACATACAACCCCATCACGGTCCCAGCCGTTCCAGCTAACCCCACAGTCATTAACGTAAATAATTCACTGCGTGTTAACTGTTTTAAATAAGGCCGAATCATCAGCGGCGCTTCTGATACACCCAAAAAAATATTAGAAGAAACACCAACACCTAAAGCGCCCCCAACATCAAAAATACGCTTTAATAACCAACCCATTCCTTGAACAACTTTATTGAGCACACCCCAATATGTTAACAATGACGCCAATGCTGCGATCGTAATTACCAACGGCAGGGCCTGCAATGCTAAAATCATTAAACTCGACTGTCCTGTCGGTGTAACCGCAAAGGGTAAACTACCACCACCAATATAACCAAATACAACGCCTGTTGCATCCAGCGTTGCCCTCATAAGTGTTTGAACTACAGCATTAATTGCCATAAAAACATCAGCAAACCAGGGAATCAAAAATAACATTAATAAAATGACAATTTGTGCAATTAGGCCGGCAAATACTTGACGCCAACGAATCGCTCGACGATTTTCACTAATTAAAAACGCAATAAAACAAAAACCCGCGAGACCAACAATGCCGTGCACAACGGGAAATAAATAATGACCAAGCTGCATCACTACACTCTAAAAATATCAAATAATAATACTAAAAAATGCGATTATACCGATAAATAAGCAGAAAGTAAGGAAAATCAGCAATATATTCTAAACATATCCCTGACTATCAGATCTATAATTTACCATAACAACATCAACTAGGGCCGCCATAAAAGTAAAAAAATACTATTATAAAGCTTTATAGATTTAAGACGAAGATTTAAAGACAAAGCTAAAACTGACGGTGAAAATAAAGGCAAACAGGACAATCAAATAATAATAGAGAGAAGCCAAGCACCAATTGCAGTGCCTAGCTTTAGAATCAATACTTAGTAATTAGTAATGATTACGTGGCTGACGTTTTTCTTGCGGCTTAGCCATGCTAACTTTCATAGGACGACCACCATTATCCTGACCATCCAATTTCAATGCAGCTTCAGCAGCATCCTTCTCATCAAACTCAACGAATGCAAATCCTTTAGAACGGCCAGTTTCACGATCTTGGATCACTTTAACGCTGGTAATAGCACCGAATTGAGAGAAAAGTTCTTCAAGTGATGCATCATCTGCGCTATATGGCAGGTTTCCTACGTACAGTTTTTTCATGTAAATTCTCATTAAATAACAGTTTAACTTAAGTCGCGTATTTACTTAACCTTTTAGGCTAAGAAAGCACGCTGGGTAGAGTATACACTATATCCTAAAAAACGTATACTTCCGATCCAATTATTTTCTCATCGAACAAACTGCTATGTAAAGCACCCCATTTATGTAAAGCACCCCATTAAAGCCGTTATTTTTTAATATATTAGTCAGCATACCAACAGGCAATTTGCTGTTTTTTTCCTCCTGTATGCGTTAACACAGGAGGCTCACGTTGACACTTTAGCTGCGCTTGCTGACAACGTGCTAAATAGGCACACCCTTGTTGTGACACGGCAGAAACAACCTCTAAGTCCATTGCATACTGATGCCGCTTGATCGGATCAAGTACTGGAATGGCCTTGATTAATGACTGCGTATACGGATGCTTTGCTTGATCCAACGCCTGTGCAGGCAAACTCTCAACAATCTGCCCTTGAAACATCACTAAAACGTGTGTGGTCAATTGCTGAATCACAGCAAGGTCATGGCTAATAAAAATCAAACTCAGTCCACGTTCTTTTAGCAGCAGCTGCATCAACTGAATAATCTGAGCTTGTACAGACACATCCAGCGCAGAGACAACCTCATCAGCAACTAATAATTCAGGACTGACCGCAAGTGCACGCGCCAACGCAAGTCGTTGACGTTGCCCCCCTGATAATTCATGTGGATAATAGCTAAAAGCCTCTGGAGTTAAGCCCACCTCTGCTATTAGTTCAGATGCTTTTACTTGAATACTCTGTTTATTATTTAACATTCCCTCAGGGCGATAATAGTAGGCAAGAACTTCAGTGATCGTCTGTAATACAGTGCGACGTGGGTTTAAACTCGATAAGGGGTCCTGAAAAATCAATTGCACACATTTAGCATACTCTTGCCGGCGATACGCCTTAGAAAAAATATTTTTCTCTCGATAGAGTATCTGACCTTGATCTGGCTGCATTAATTTTACTAATAACCGTGCGAGGGTACTTTTACCAGAACCTGACTCACCCACAACACCCAAAGATTCGCCTTGGTTAAGCTTAAATGTGACATTAGCAACTGCCAATTGACTGGCAGGCTTTATTTTTTTAAAAAAAATTTTATGCTGGTGACGATAACTAAAGCTTACATTATCTACTTCTAATAACACATTCATACTGCCTCCTTGCTTTCTAAATATTGCTATTTTGCATAAAAACAACGTGATAAATGACTAGCTGCAATTGCTTCTAATGTTGGCCTATTTAAGCAACGCTCTTGAGCAATCTTACACCGCGGATAAAAAGCGCAACCTGTTATCTTTGCAGTGAGCTCAGGTAATCCTCCCGGTATAGGCTGCACTGTTTTTTTACTATTTAACCTCGGCACACTCGCCAATAATGCTTTTGTATATGGATGGCTGGGTGAATCAAATAGTTGGTATACGCCTGCATATTCAACAATTTCACCCGCATACATCACTGCAACTTCATCGGCAAGCTCTGCAACCACCCCCATATCATGGGTAATCAGTAAAATACTAAGATTAAATTCCTGTTTTAAATGGTGCAGCAATGCAATAATCTGGGCTTGCACTGTCACATCCAAGGCAGTAGTTGACTCATCGGCAATTAAAATCCGCGGGCGACAAATCATCGCCATCGCAATCATCACGCGCTGACGCATCCCGCCAGAAAGTTCATGTGGATAACGTTGAAAACAAAATTCAGGATCTGGCAAGCCCACTTGATCAAATAACTTAATCACCTGTCGTTTTGCCGCTTGCATCGATATTTTATCATGTAGCCTGGTCACCTCAGCCACCTGCTGCCCCACAGTAAATACTGGATTTAACGCCGTAAAAGGGTCTTGAAAGATCATCGACAACTGACGGCCACGCAACTTTCGCATCTCTTTTACACTCAGGGTTAATAGATCTACCGCTTTCTTTTTACTCTCATCAAAAAACCAAACACAGCCACTTATTTTATGAACCACAGGTAATAACCCTAATAAAGATAAGGCCGTAAGCGACTTACCAGAACCCGACTCACCAACGAGCGCTGTTACCGTACCTGCTTTTAAAGATAACGAAACCTCACGTACTGGAGTAAAAACCTGACCATAGCGAGATAGATGAATCGCTAACTGGTCAATCTGAAGTACCATCTTCGCCATTTTTATCTCCTTATTCCAGATCTATTATAATCCCCTTAGCTAGAGCAAATAATAAAATAGCCTGCTCTTTTTTTAATTTAATTTATTATCTTTAATTTACTACTCCTGTCTTGGGTCCAGCAGATCACGGATACCATCTCCTAATAAATTAAAGGCCACAACGGTAATAATTAAAAAAAGGCCAGGAATTAAAATCCATGGCATTTGCATAATACCTATTGCTCCTGCCGTTTGTGCATTATTTAGCAATAAACCCCAGTCAACATAAGGGTCATTGACTCCTAGACCCAAAAAGCTTAAAAAAGAAGTGATCAATAAGTTGGCCGGAATCGCTAATGTGACGGTCACTAAAATAAAGCCATAAAGTTCAGGTAAAATATGTAAAAATAAAATTCGCCGCCGCGAAAAACCAAGGACTTTTGCAGCCAGTACATGGTCCTTTGTTTTTAGTGATAATACACTTCCTCGCACCACCCGCGCTAAACCTCCCCAACCAAGCAACCCTAAAATCAACACCATCGCATACATCACATACAGAGGATCCAAGTCCATCGGCAATAATGCCCTTAACGCCAATAATAAAAATAAGGTTGGAATCGCATAAATCACTTCGATAAAACGCATGATCAAATTATCCAGCCAGCCGCCAAAATAACCGGCAACTCCACCAATAATACAACCAAGAATTAAAGATACGCATGTTGCCATGAGTGCTAATAGCAATGAAATCTGCGCTCCCCAAACAATCCGACTGAAAATATCACGACCATAGCGATCACAGCCAAAAATAAATAATTTTCCCGGAGCTCTTACACCAAATAAATGAATATTCATCGGTATAACACCAAATAAGCGATATTCACTCCCCGGGACAAAAAACTGCAGAGGGTATATTTCATTTTTATTTTCATGATATTCAATAGTAAACGTATTTTTATCAAAACTACGTTGATAACCATAGATAAACGGCCAAGAAAGTTTGCCAGTTTCCGGATGGACAACATGTATAACTGTTGGCGGCATTTGATTAGTATACGGTTTACCATAATCATCTGCCCCATAAGGAGCAATAAATCCAGCAAATAAAGCCAACAAACCAACGCATAATACTAAAGCACCGCCACAAACGGCCAACGGATTTTTGCTAAAGCGCCACCAAAAACTTATTCTTGTCACTATGCCAACCCTATTATTTACCCTATCTCTTAATATTTATAATCATTTATAATTAATAATAATTATCAGCTGAATTACCACTAACCCATATGATAACGGACCCGCGGATCCGCCCAACTCAGCAGTAAATCACCCAAAATATTACCCATAACCAGCACCAACATGGATAGCAAAGTAATCCCTGCAATCACCGGAGTATCTTTGGCATAAATCGCCTGTAAAAATAGTGGTGTTAAGCCAGGGTAATTAAACACCACTTCAATCAGCCCCGCGCCACTGATCAAGGCCGATAAAAAACCACCAATATCTGAAATAAAGGGCAAAATGGCATTTTTTAAGGTATGCCTATAAACAATTGCAGTTTCTGATACACCTTTAGCTCGTGCCGTACGGACAAAGTCATGATGTAAAAACTCAAGCATCTGTGTCCGCACTAAACGGCTAATAAACGCGATTGACACCAATGCGGCCACCAGTGCTGGAAACATGACATGCTTTAAAATATCAATCACTTTTCCAAACAGAGACAGTTGCTGATAGTTGTCTGAAGTCATGCCATGCAATGGGATCGCCAGATCATATTTTTGCTTGAGCACAACAATTAAATAAATAAATAATAACGCCAGAAAAAAAGAGGGAATACCGACAAAAATATAGCTGGTTGCATTGATACAACGCTCTGCAAACTGTCCCCGGTGCGTAGCTGAATAAATTCCTATTAAAAAACCGAACAGATAAATAAAAAAAGTACTCAACGCAATAATCACAAATGAATTTAGCATCCGCGGCCACACCAATGTTATCACTGTCTCGTTATATAAATAAGAACGGCCTAAATCGCCATGCAACACATGCCAGAGCCAGTCTAAGTATTGCTGCCACCATGACAAATTTAAGCCTAACTCAATTGTCATCTCATGCAGTTGGCTTGCGGTAAAATGCGGATTAGTTGCTTGCAAAAAGGTCACATAATTTCCAGGCGCTAGATATAAAATTACAAATACCAATAAGGTCCCGAGCAATAGCGTTGGAATCATATAGAAAATACGTCTTAACACATAGACCATAGACACACTCCTAGCGCCGAATATAGACTAACGGCACATGATATAAGCCATTAATCGAATTAATTAACCCCCGTGGATAAATTCCTCCCAAGCGTTTATTCCATGCATAACTAACGGCATCTGAAAACACATAGATTTTTGGCTGCAACTCGCTATAAATAGCCTGAATCTGCTGATTTAATAACCGACGTTGATGAATATCAACTTCATACACTCCTTGGTAATATAAGTCATTAATTTTTTGCTCATCGACAGATAAGCAGGATTTATATTGATTAATATTATAAATCGTTAAATTGCCACCACAGGGAATCTCATTGGAAAAATAAGGCCAACCGGGCTGATAGCCCGTTAAACCAATAATCACCGCCTCAAAACCACGATCATCAGCCACTTGTGAGGTATATCCGGTCAATAATGTCCAGTTAATTGGCAAAACAGTCGAATTTATACCTGCAGCACGGGCATCACGCGAGAAAATCACCCCAATATTATAATAAAGTGACTGCGCTGATTCTGGCACCATAATGCTAAAACGTATTTCTTCCCCTGTGCTATTGACTAAAAAACCACGACTATTTTTTTGCTGATAGCCTAATTCAGCCAATAACCGCTGTGCTTTAGCCGGGTTATAAGGGTATTTATTTAATGTCGAAGATTGCCAATTTACCTGTGCTAAAGGCACGGGGCCATAAGCCGGATAGCCGATACCCCCCCGTAAAATCTCGATCATTTTTTGCCGATCCATCAACATACTCATCGCTTGGCGAAATTTTTTATTACGAAATAATGCCTCTAACCGTGGCTTGCTTTTTAAGTTCCAATTAAAGCTTAACGACATACTCAATAATGACGGTCCAACATTAAATAATAACTCTAACGGCTCCCCGCTTAAAATCGCTGCTTTAACTTGCCTTAATGCACTGGCCTTTGCTAAATCAATATCATCAATCAGACCCACCAAAAATAAATTCAACGGATTAGACTCTAGGCCCGCATAAATCGTCACCCCATCAAGATAAGGCAAGGGTTGCCCCCAGGCATCTTGATTCCATTTGGAAAAATAACGGTTTTTCTTTAAAATAGCCCGGCCTTCCTTCAGCTCTTTCACAATAAAAGGCCCCGGAGAGATAATATGCTCTACCGGGGTGCTCAAGGTCCACAACTTACGCACCGCTGAGGCACCGCCTTGTTGGTAGGCCTGCCAAAAGATAGTCGCCGGCCATGGCGTCAATGAACTTAGCATCGGCAAGGCCAATGCATACGGCTTAGGAAAAATAATAATAAATTTTCTATCATTAATCTTTTTAAATTTAATTTTTTCTTTATTAATATAAAGAGAGGCATATAAATTTGAACCAAGCTTTGCATCTTGATGAATCCACGCCGTCGTCACAAAATCTTCAGCACTAATCGGCGAGCCATCACTAAAATATAAGTTATCACGCAACTCTATCGTTAAAACTTTACCCTCTTGACTGAAGTAATAATGCTCTGCCATGTAAGGCAGATATCCATCACTTGCGGGATCCCGAATAACGGCGGCAACGCCATTCGATAAACGTTGTGGTAATGCACCTGCAGTTGAGGTTGTAAATGGATTAAACCCCATTAATTGGGCGTTTTGTTTAACTTTAAGCTGCCCACCATAACGCGCTTCTTTGGGCTCAGAAGAACTCCAGGTCGTTGCAAAGCGAAAAGGGGCTGCCCAACTCACAACCAAAATACCACTCAAAATAAAGTAAACAATAATGAGTATGGAGGTGAGTGTGAATCTTATTAAGGTCGTCATCCATAACAACCTCATCGCCATCTCCCTTTTTTATATTATTATGATGCCGTTGCCGCTAGTACCGGCTCCGTTACTGGCTGCTGGATTAGATGGTCATGCAATAGCTGACACGCGAGTGTCGCTTCTTTTTTTAATACCATACAAGATATCTTAATCTCAGAAGAGGACATCATATAAACATCAATATTGGCATATTCAAGTATTTGCAATAATTGTGCAGTAATCTGTGATTGTGCCAACAACCCTGAGCCAATCACAGAAACTTTTGCGAGTTCATGCTCAATGGTAAAGTCAAATGATTTCTCACCGTGCTGCTCACTATTTATTGATAACTTTATTTTTTCTAAGATCGCCAATGTTTTTAATTGGTCAACCGTTGAGACTGAAAAGCTGACTTGAGCTTTGTCTTCCTCTTCCACGCGCTCATGCACAATCACATCAACATTAACTGCTGCTTGAGCAAGGCAATCAAAAACCTCAGCCATCTGTTTGGATGTAATTGCAGTTAACAGTACACGCGCCACTTTTTTGTCCACGGATAAACTCGTCACTTGCGCATTATTTTTACAGCGCGACTCAACACCAGAATGCACAAGCGTATAATCCCGGTGATCTTTACTAAAAGTATCACGTACAACGATTGGAATATTATATTGCGCGCTAATCTCAACACAGCGTGGATGTAACACACGACTACCAAGCACGGCCATCTCGCGCGCGACCTCATAATCTAACACTTTTAGTAACTGTGCACCTTTGACACGATTGGGGTCTGCACTGTAAACCCCTTCAACATCAGTATTAATTTCACATAAATCGGCATTTAAAAACGCTGCAAGTGTTGCTGCCGTCGTATCACTCCCCCCGCGCCCCAGCGTTGTTAATTCACCTAAATCATTCACGCCCTGAAATCCAGCAACCACCGGAATTTTCCCCTGCTGCCAGCACGCATGGATTTTATTAATATCAATGCTGTTAATTTGCGCCGCACCATGCAGCCGGTCCGTACAAATAGCAAGTTGGTGCGCTAAAAAAGGCTGGGCAGGAATACACTCTTGCTTTAATGCCGCGGCCATTAAACCCGCACTCACTTGCTCTCCAGCTGAGACCACCAGATCATAGCTAGCACTGTCAATCGGCTGATTTAAACTCTCAGTTAAGCTTACCAATCGATTAGTTTCCTTGCCCATTGCACTAACGACAACTACTAATCGACGCATCCCCGATTGATATTGCTCAGCAATGCGCTTGGCAATCTTGTGGATTTTCTCAATACTTTCGACTGAGGTGCCACCATACTTTTGAACGATGACACTATGTTTTGACAGCTGCTGGTACATGAATGACCTTTATTGTTATAACATTCTTTCATTTTGCCACAATGACTCTAGCGCTTGCGGCTTTCGAATTATAGTATAGCAAGATCCATCCACAAGCACCTCTGCAACGGCTGGACGCGTATTATAATTCGATGCCATCGATGCACAATAAGCCCCACTATCATCGATCACTAATAAATCTCCAGCACCGACATGGCCTAAATTACGCGCTTTGCCCAGCCAATCTGTCGATTCGCACACTGGACCAACAATATCAACTGTTTTAGCCACATCACGATTATAATCTTCTCCACCCTGACACGTCTTTTTTTTCACCACCTGAATCCGATGATAGGCATCATATAGTCCTGGGCGTATAAGTTCAGTCATGCCAGCATCACAAATCACAAAACGCCGCTCATTACTTTCTTTACAATAAATCACCTGAGTCAGTAAATTAGCGACCGATGCGCTAATAACCCGCCCTGGTTCAACAATCAGATCAACCCCCAGTGGCCCAATAATACGATCTAGTTCATCGGCATATTCTTTTAAGCTAAAACAACGCTGATCACTGTCTTGATATGGCACACCAATCCCTCCGCCCATATCAATAAAACAACCAATTAAGCCCTGTTTCGCCAGGTGTTGATAACATTTTTCCATATGCTTTGCCGCCGCGGTAATCGGTGCGAGTTGCATAATCTGACTGCCAATATGACAAGATAAGCCACAATACTTTAAATTTCTATTTGATTTAAGTCGTTTTACCGCCTGATGAAATTCACTGTCAGCCAAGCCAAACTTATTACTGTTAGTACCAGTCGTAATATTTTTATGCGTATTAGCATCAATATTGGGATTAATACGTAAACACACTGGCGCAATTACATCCAACGCTTCGGCAATCTTAGCAATAGTCTCAAGCTCATGTAATGACTCAACATTAAATAAACCAACACCGACCTTAAGTGCATATTCAATCTCACTGACTGTTTTACCTACTCCTGAAAAAACAATCTTTTCTGCATGAAGCCCTGCGGTTAAAGCCCGAATAATCTCACCGTGTGAGACCACATCAGCGCCATAGCCTGCTTTAAAAATAATCTGTAATAACGCTAAATTACTCGCTGCCTTCACTGCATAACGCAAGTGAGTTGTTATACCCACCTGATCAAAAGCCTGCCTAAACACGCGACAGTTTTCTTCTAAATCATGTTTTGAGTAAACAAAGCACGGCGTTGCAACCTTACTCGCTATCTCTAACAACGAAAGGCCTTCACAATACAGCTCATCATGCTGATAATAAAAACTCGACATTAGCCAACCATGTAGTATTCAAGGGTTGATAGATCACTAGACTTACTTCGCTTACCATGCCAAAGTAGAGGCTGATTTGCAATATCATACGATAAATACAGTAAAATTATAGGAATAAAAAAGGAAAAACACATGAAACGCCATGTTATCCACACTGATAATGCACCTGCCGCAATCGGTACTTATTCACAAGCCATTCAAGTGAAAGATACTGTCTATATTTCAGGGCAAATTCCACTGGATCCAAGTACTTCAGAAATTATCAGTGATGACTTTGTCAGCCAAGCGCATCAGGTCTTTCGTAACCTTGCCGCCATTTGCACCGCCGCTGGCGCTTCCCTCGATAACATCGTTAAATTAAATCTTTATTTAACCGATTTAGGCCAGTTTGCCGAACTGAATCTGGTCATGCAGGAGCACTTTAAAGCACCATTTCCAGCCCGTGCCGCAGTTGAAGTCAGCGCTTTACCCAAAGGGGTACAAGTTGAAGCTGATGCGGTGTTAATTTTAGAAAATGACTTCTAGCCTTTAAAAGCTAACTAGTTCAAAACACTCAGCCTAAAAGATATTAAAGCAAAACTTTAGGGTGAGAAAATTAAGGTAGGTCTTAATTCAGACTTACTTATTTTTACTACATCCCGGGTGTAACACCGCAATCTTTCACACAATAATCATTGTCTTCATATTGCTGAAGAAAAAACAATAGTGACTCTCGGCCATTCACTTGAATATTACGTTCTGGCTTTTTCTGTTTAAAGCTTTCAACTTCTTCAAGCTGTAACCTTAATGCCATTTCAAAATCTAGCTGCTCCTGAGTTGCTCGGACAGCTCGGTATTTCTCAGCCAAACTATCTTGGTGCTGCTCTGGCAATTGATGATACCTATCGTGATGAGTATCAAATGCTTCATATTTCGACTTTGTTCTTTTAACAAATGACTCACAGTCATCAAGTTCATCACCCTGCTCTACATCAGAGCATCCAAAATTTGATGCAGTATCAGGTACAATATACTCTGCTAAATCTCGATCGAGCTGATCTTTGGTATAAGAGACTTCAGGAAGCTCTTCCCTGCCATCAAGTTCAGGCTGTAGCTCTAACTGATAGCTCGTCGCTTCACCTAAAGGACCGTTCATTAGCCCAATGAACTCATGTTCAAATTGACCTTGCTCTAAGTCAGAAAAACCACCCTGAGGAATAAGCGAGGGCATAACACTACTAAAGTGACCACCATTCTGAACAAAAAACTGTGGAGAAATCCCTTGTGCTACCCAGTGATGCGTCTGTAAATAAAGGTGCCCCACCCCTCCACGATGCTCTAGCGCCTCTTTATTGACCAAAATAACATGATGCTGTTGAAGAAAGTTCTCAGGCAAGGCATCTATAAGCTCAAGCCCTTTAGTCAAATTTGATGAAGTTTTTATTGCTTCAACTAAGAGCATTAAACTATTTTTAAGCTCTTCCAACGTCTCTGGCGCTTGCTCCGGAAGCTTATTATTTTTAAATAAAATGTCATTGCTGTAGGTAAAATATAGACTAAGATATAAAATTTGAAGCCTATTAAAGTCCCTTTCTACAAGAATGCCCGACTCGATCTCTGCCCAACCACGCTCTTTCGCTTCAACATCAGAAAGCACAGGGTCAAACACTCGCCCTAAAGCGATAATAAGACAATCTTGATTATCGTTACCATGATTTATTTTTAACTCATATGGCATACTTCAAGTACCTACTTCATGAAATATTATAGCGTAGTCAACTATTGGCGTAATTCAACCATAGCTTAAAAACAAGAAAAATAACAAGCATATTTTTATAAAAAATACTTTATTTTATATAAATTAACAGTTAAGAATATACAGTATATATGCAATCATAAAAAACAAGCGATCCTATACAACAAACCGCTTGTTTTGCACTAGCCAAAAATTTAATTAAGCAAGATGATAAGCCAGAGTTTTTTGAATCGCAGTGACAAAATCCGTTTTTGGCTGCCAATTTAAATATTTTTTCGCATTGTCTATGGCTGGAATGCGTGCTTTAACATCCTGGTAACCTTCGCCATAATAGCGATCCGATTGGGTAATAGTCACTCGTACTTTATCCGCCTGTGCTTTGTATTGGTCATATTTTTTAATTTCAGTAAGTAGCACTTCAGCCAGTTCTTTAATCGAATGATTATTTTCTGGGTTGCCGATATTAATAATTTGACGATTAGCCGAGCTGTCGCGACACTCAATAATCCGTGCTAATGCTTCTATGCCATCATCAATATACGTAAAGCAGCGCCGCTGTTCACCACCATCAACAAGCTGAATATCACGCCCATGAATAATATTACTGATAAATTGAGTTAAAACGCGTGCACCACCTTCTTTAATATTAAAGACCTCATCTTGACGGCCGCCGATCCAATTAAATGGACGGAATAACGTATAGTTTAAGCCGTCTTTTTCTCCCAGCGCATGAATCACCCGGTCCATTAATTGCTTACTATTTGAGTAAATCCAACGCGGTTTATTAATCGGACCGTTGATAAAATTACTGCTTTCTTCATCAAAAGCATCATCTTCACACATGCCATACACCTCAGAGGTCGATGGGAATATCACGTGTTTATTATATTTTGCGCACCAACGCACGACTTCTAAGTTCGCCTCAAAATCTAGCTCAAAAATGCGTAAGGGATCTTTGACATAGGTCGCAGGAGTGGCAATGGCAACAAGTGGTAACACTACATCACATTTTTTAACATGGTATTCCACCCACTCTTTATGAATCAGCATATCGCCTTCAGTAAAGTGAAAGCGCTGATGCCCAATACACTGATCTAATTTATGATGACTTAAGTCTAAACCATAAACGTCCCAATCCGTATGTTCTAAAATATATTCACTTAAACTGCTACCAATAAAGCCATTGGCACCAAGAATTAATACCTTTGTGCTCATAATTACTCTGCCTTAAGGTTAGGATTAAACTCGGTAATCGAGGCTTTTACCTCTTTAATCTCTGTCGTTTCTTGTTGCTCGAGAATATGGCGAATCACAAAGCGCGGGCGCCGCCGTACTTCTTGGAAAATGCGACCAATATACTCACCCATAATCCCCATACCCGTCAGCATCACGCCCATTAAGAAAAAGACGATCGCAAACAGCGTAAAAATTCCATCGACATCAGGACCATGTAACACACGTTGGACCATTAGATACAAAAATAGAACTAAACTACCCAACGCCACCGCTAAACCGATAAAGGTAAACATCTGAATCGGTACCAGAGAAAAATTAGTAAACAAATCAAAGTTATATCTAATCAATTTATATAAATTATAACTGGATTCGCCTGCTTCACGCGCCGCATGACGCACCGGCACATCCGTCGGGTTCGCCGCATAGCTCACCGCCAAAGCTGGGATAAACGTCGAGCTTTCACCACTGGCGATCATCAGTTCAACAATTTCACGACGATAGGCCCGCAGCATGCAACCTTCATCTTGCATATCGATTTTGGTAATATGCTTGCGTAAAAAATTATGCGCTTTCGAGACAAATTTACGCCATAATCGATCCTGGCGATCGACACGATAGCCACCAACCACATCATGGCCTTCTTCAACTTTCTCTACTAATTTCGGAATATCTTCAGGTAAGTTTTGCAGGTCTGCATCCATGGTAATCACAATTTCACCACGCACACGCTCAAACCCAGCCATAATCGCCATATGCTGACCATAGTTACGATTAAACTCGATCACACGAACCTGCTCTGGCCGTTCATTAAAAAAGCCCGTTAAAATTTCGCTGGAACGATCACGACTACCATCATTAGTAAATAACACCTCAAATGGCTTATGCATTTGATCAAGTACCGGAAATAAGCGCTGATATAAATCATTCAGCACATCTTCTTCGTTATGAACTGGAATCACAACGCTGATATAAGGAGTCTTATTGTCCATATTTTACCTCTTAAAAATGGTCTTCATCGCCGCAATCACACGATCTTGCTCAGCACTCGTCATGCCAGGAAACATCGGCAAACTGACAATACGCGACATAATCTGTTCAGCATGGGGAAAATCCCCTTCTTTATGACCCAAAGAGTCGCGATAATACGCATACAAATGCACCGGCCGCGGCCAATGTACGCCGACACCGATATTATGCGCTTTCATGCAATCAACAAACTGATCTCGACTCATGCCAGCACATTCTTGCAATAGCGGCGTAAAGATATGCCAAGCATGTCGATTATCATATGGAGCATTTTCTGGCAGTTGCCATTCCGGCCAACTTGCCAGTTCACTTAAATAACGCTCAGCAATCAGACCACGCTGATTGATAAAACCATCAAGTGCGGGCAACTGATGCAAACCTAGCGCTGCTTGGATATCCATCATGTTATATTTAAAACCAGGTGCGACTACCTCATAATCTTGACTGCCCTCTTTGCTAAAGCGATTCCAAGCCTCACGATCGATGCCATGAAAGCGCAAAACCTGAATTTTCTTCGCCAGCGCCTCATCACGACAAATAATCGCGCCACCTTCACCGGTGGTCATGTTTTTATTCGGATGAAAGCTAAACACTTGAATATCACCAAAACTGCCAATTTTCTGCTGTTTATAACCTGCACCGATGGCATGTGCCCCATCTTCAATCACGCGTAAATTATATTGTTTTGCCAATTGATAAATCGGGTCTAAATCAACGCTAAGGCCAGCAAAATGCACCGGCATAATCACCCGTGTATTTTCATTAATCGCCGCTTCAACTTGATTGACATCAAGATTAAAAGTTTTCGGATCTACATCGACAAAGCGCGGCTTCGCCCCTGCCGCAACGATGCTATTGGCTGTCGCAACAAAGGTTAGCGGTGTCGTAATCACTTCATCATTAGGCTTAAGCGCTATGGCAGCTAGCACCAAGTGCAAACCCGCTGTCGCTGAAGAGACGGTCAACGCCTGTGGTGCATGAACATACTCAGCCAGCATTTCTTCAAAGCGCTTAACTTTTGGCCCCGTTGTCAGCCAACCTGAACGAATAGAATCGACAACTTCATCAATGGCCGCTTCACTAATTAACGGCTTAACAAAGGGTAAAAAAGCATCTGTCATTTCTGTCATAATCTTTATTGATTAATTAAAATCACTCCCAGGATAATCACGATAATGCCCAAAACTCGTGTGACCGTAAGCGGCTCACTAAATAAGTAATAACCAGCGACTGCTGTAACAATATAGCCAACACTGAGCATCGGATACGCATAACTTACTGCAACGCGCGATAATACCACCATCCAAGTCACCAGACTCACCGCATAGCAGGCAAACCCTGCAATAATAAAGGGATTGGTCGCCGCTTTATACGCCAATGGCAGCACATGCGGAATATGCTCCAAAGAAATACGGCCAATGCGCTCCATTCCCAGCTTTAAAAAAATTTGTGCAGCAGCATTGAGCATCACACTCAATAAAATAATAACGATGTTCATTTTACTAATATTTTTTGATTGGCCACGAAGACATAACGCTTTGTTGACGTTATCACAATCGGCCTCACCTTACCTGCTTGATCTATAAAGCCTTGCAAGTTATCACGAAGCATCAAGACATACAATGGCTGCGTATGCCATTTTCGCCAAAACGCCTCACTATTAATCAACCAGGCTAAAGAAGCTAAATCATATTTTTGTGCATACAAAAACTCATCACTACGCCAATTAACAATCAACACACGCCGCCCCAGATAAAATGGCCAATCTTGTGGGTAAATATTATAGGTAGCGACCTTTGCCTGCGGATGTTGCTGCAATAACGGCTTAGCTACCTTGGCAATATCTTTCGTCGTTCGGGTATTAAATGGATTAATGCCATAGGCTACATTCATCAATACCAGCACACTCGCTAAGCATAATGCACTGTATTGAAACTTGACATTGCTAAAAAACATACTAGTAAAGCACACTAAAGCGGCCAACATGCAGGTCCAAGCTAAACGCTGCAAAGCAATCAGACCCTGCTTGGGCGCATCTAAATCGGCCAAAATATGGGCTAAACCATGCTCGCCATTCAAGCCAATAATAGCAAGCACTAAGAAAATAATACCAATAACGCCAGCGCTAATTCTCATGGCTTTAACTCCCAGAGGCTTTAGCCACGTCTGATCAATAAAGCGCCCGGTAATAATCGCCAGTGGTGTAATGATCGGCAATAAATAAGGAATAAGTTTAGAATAAGAAAAAGCAAAAAATAGCACCAACTCTAACGGCCAAATCAATAAGAACAATGCCGTCGCCTCTTGGCAAATAAACTGTCTACCCTGTTTTAATAACGCATATACAGCAAATAATAAGGTAACCATCCACGGGAAAAAACTAAAATAAGCGATGCTTAAATACTCTGACGTTGGCATCACATGATGAGTCACATCGGTCAGATAACGTTCATATTGTTGCTCGATAAAGTAATAATGCAAGAAGCCCGGTGCTTTTAACTCGACCAATAAGTGCCACGGCGCGGCAACTAATAAAAAAACTACCGTCCCTGAGGGAATATGCATACGCTTTAATAAGCCCCAGTCCCAGCGCAAGATCATCCAAGTACCGATAAACATCATTGGAAAGACAATGCCAACCAGACCTTTATCTAATACCGCAAGCCCTGCTAAAGCATACGCCAACCATAAGCACAAACGTTGATAGCCACCCTGCTGATTCAGCCCCCACAAAAAACTATAAAAACATCCGGCAAGCAGCACAGTTAACAGCATATCTACCGTATTCGACTGAGCCATAATAAAATAAAGCAAGGCCGTTGCCACGATTCCAGCAGTGAGCAAACCCGTACGACGGTTATAACAATAACGTGCAAAACCATAGCTCAACCATACTCCCAATACACCGAATAACGCATTAGGAATACGTGCCACCGTATCACTGATACCAAACAACTTAAACGCAGCAGCGACTAACCAATAATAGAGTGGTGGTTTTTGCAAATAATGGGCAAAGTCCAGCGTTGGAATTAAATAATGCCCAGTAATAACCATCTCACGGGCAATCTCAGCATAACGCCCTTCATCTGGCGTCGTAAATGCACGCAAACCAAGCAGTGAAAAATAAAAAAAACTAACAAGAACAATGATCCATAGACTATCTATCCACCACGATCGAGCGCTATGATGCAGTGAGACTACTTGCTTCACGCCTATCCCCTTTGACAAAGATTACCGGCCATTGACTAGTTTTTAACCACCAAAATCGCTAGAATGATGGACATTTGTGTCACAGGTTACCTGAAAACTATGAGTTCTGCACGATTAAACAAAGTCAAACGCGTCTTAGCCGCGCGTCAAGATAATTTAGCGGTCTTAATGGACCATGTCCACAAGCCACATAATTTATCTGCCATCGCCAGAACCTGTGATGCTGTGGGCGTTGCCAACCTACATGCTGTTCACTCAGAGTTTACAGACATCGGCATTCATCATCATACTGCCGCAGGTAGCAAAGACTGGGTTCATATTATTCGTCATGAATCCATTGATATGGCCTATCAACACTTGCGTACAAAAACACCCAACGTACAGATTCTAGCCACGCATTTATCTGATAAGGCCATAGATTTTCGTGAGGTAGATTATACTCGGCCAACCGTGATAGTGCTCGGTAATGAGCTTGACGGCGCCAGTACTGAAGCCTGCGCTGGTGCGGATGAGCATATTATCATTCCTATGGTCGGCATGGTGCAATCGCTGAATGTTTCTGTCGCAGCAGCCACTATTTTATTTGAAGCACAGCGCCAACGCCAACTGGCAGGGCTGTATAAGAGTTATGAGAGTATCGAAAAACCAGATACAATAGACAAAAATAAAGTATTTGAGTGGATGCACCCCAAAATTGCCAAACTATATCAAGCTCGTAATCAAGCCTATCCAGATCTTGATGAGGATGGGGACATCCTGCCGCAATCAATTTAAAATCTAACACTTAAAAATGGAGGCAGTGATGAAGCGACGTAATATCTCTTCAGGTTCTGACTGGGAAAAACAAATTGGCTTCTCTCAAGCGGTTTGTGTGGGCCCGTTTATTCAAATCTCAGCGCTCACCCCAGTTGACGCAGAAGGCAAAGTCATCGGCATACGTGATGCCTATGAACAAACTAAACAAATTCTAACCAACCTCCAAGCAACCCTCGAACATGCCGGTGCTGAAATGGCCGATGTTGTGCGCACGCGTATTTATGTTAAAGACCTACGCCTCTGGCAAGAGATTGGTCGCGCCCATGGTGAAGCCTTTCAAGATATCAAACCAGCAACATCCATGCTGGAAGTCTCACGCATGACCGGCCCTGACTTTTTAGTTTCTATAGAAGCTGATGCAATCATTGACGAATCCGCTGAGCGTGTTTAACACGCTCTGAATCAATACAAATAATTATTCACTCTTTTTTCCAGCAAGCGTAGCGTTTTTTATCATTGATAAGTTAGTAACAATTTTTTCTAATACACGGCTTAACTCAACTTGTTCTGTAGCTATTAATTCATTAACCACCTGCTTTTTTATCATTTCAGACATAAAATCGATACTGTCTTCTATTTTTTTCCCCTTTGCAGTCAAATAAATGAACATGTCTTCCCCGTTATCACTGGCAGATGTACTAGCGCTGGGCTGAGTCGACTCTATATGCACTAAGCCATCAGCAAGTAAGTTTATCAGTGCTGTCATCGCTGTTTTATCATCCACCTTGAGCGCTTTAGTAAACATGCTCGTGCTTATGCCATCAGCACGCCATAACAGACTTAAAAACTTAGGACTATAAGCAGGTACCGCATGTTTTTTCATCAAGAAAATTTCACTTTGCGTTAAATGATAAGCCACTTCTTTAATTAAACTTACGATAGTACTAGCCTTAGCTAAAGGATCTGAGTCATTAGCACTCTCCCCTCTAGAAGCCGTATTGTCATCTGTATCTACACGAGCAGAAGCTATAGCCTGTTCGCTTTCTTGGTAATCTTTAGCGCACTGATTCAAAATTTCTACAATCTGCTCCTGAGTCCAGGGTTTAGCCAAAATATAATTAATATCATCATTAGCAATCGCAGCAATTATACCTTCATCATTAGGGTAACCCGTCAACAGTACCCGCACTGTATCCGCGTGTATGCCATGAGCATGCGCCAACACCTCAAGACCATTAATACCCGCCATTTTATAATCTGTCATGATCAGACCAAAGGGAGGCCCCTCATTGATCAAACTCATTGCTTCTTCTCCAGATTCGGCGAGCGTCAGCTTTGACTCTGGAAATTTGAGCAAGATTAACCTTTTTAATGAATGCAAAACATTTTTTCTATCATCAACAATGAGTATATTCATACGCAATTTATAATACATACCAAAGTGAATATAAGTTAACTATAAGTATAGCTTGAGGAATATCACTCTCCCCAACTAAACACCTTTTAAGTAATATTTTTAAACCTATCTAATATATACAACTAGCTAAAATACGCCCCTTAAGCCTATTATCTATATAAATGACTGTGTTTTAACTCTGACAATGACATCAAACCAAGCGAACAAACACCGAGCACCGCAAGAATAATCATCAAATACCATAAGGCATGAAAACCAAAATGATCAATATAGCCTCCCATCATCACTGGGCTGAAGTAGTTTACTGAACTAATCACCGCAGGCAAAATACCGGTAATTCTTCCCCTGTGGCTGCTCGGTGAATGATTGGCAATAAATACACTGCTTTTTGTAACAATTAACACCTCAGCCACCGTCATAAAAAAAACAGCCAGAAATATCACGATTAAGCTCTGATTTAATAACAACGTGCTATAGCATAAACCAAGAAAAATCACAGCAATCATCGTTCCAATCAATGCACTGTAACGACGAGTTAATACCGTTAAAATAGGGGTAAAAATAACAACAATCACCGCATTCGCCGTCATGATTTGACCATAATATTGAGCGCCTTGCGCATTAAATAACGCAGCTAAATACAACGGAAATGCAAAAATCAGCTGAGCCATGGTTAAAGAAAGTACTGTACATATCAAAGTATAACTAACCAGTTGAGGGCGTTGTTTTAAAACCAGCCAAACAGAGCCCGCAACCGCCTGCTCCAAATGACTGTTTGCCTCAACAGTGTGTTCCTCAGTTAAGTAAAAATAATAAGCAGCAAGCTAACACAGGCTGTTAACGCATCGAGCCAAAATAACCAATGTGTATAATGAGTAAATAAAAAGCCCGCCAACAACAATCCAGCCCCAAAGCCAAGATTAAAAACCAAATAACTAAAAGACATCCGTAAGCGTCGCTACCTCGGTAGGTATTTTGCACATCCAATGATGCAAAATCGCCGAGCAAAACGCGACGACTATAAACCCTCG
>NZ_AMFF02000113.1:0-10688 GCF_000297215.2 Piscirickettsia salmonis LF-89 = ATCC VR-1361 | reverse complement strand
GCGTTGCGTGCCTTGAATCGGCACACTCCACCACTGTGCTCTCACATGACTCGCAGCGATTGACTAGTAGGCTTGTCAATAAGGTGGCTATTTTCCTTTCTTTCTATCTTATTTATTCTGTAACTATTCAATAAATCCAGATTATTAATATAGATAATATTTTATTTTAACCCCTAATGTAAAAAAATCCGTAAAGAAAAATTTTACTTAAATTATAGCCTATATAGCGGAGCATTTTGTTTTTTCTCTACAGAATAAAATTTATCTTTATAGTATTTTTTAATTAAGAGTAACACTCTATCTTATAAAAACGCTTAATTTAGAGAGAAAACTAATGCCTAAACAACAGAGCCCTACTGTCTCCCAAAAGCCATCTCATGGAAAAAGAATAGAGGATTTTAATATTGGTTTTCAAAAAGGTGAAGTTAAGCAAAAACTAAAATGCACGCTTCGGGAATTTAATAAGCTAGAACCAGACTCTGCTATGAAAAAATACACCTTGGAAGGCTTGAGTGATGCTTATAGACACCTTGACGCTGAACTGAAACCCAACCTTAAAGAAAAAGATTTCTATAGCGACACTGCAGTCCCAGATTTACTACTTCTAGCAACGTTTCCCGTTTCATTATTTTTACTCTATAGCTTGAGTTCAAACTTTCGAAGGCTCTGGCACATTGGCTCTGACCACGAAGCTATTCAAGATACATTAAATATATATGATAAATATCAGCATATTCAAAATAACCTTGAACAAATTAGAGCAACACATCCTGAAATGAGTGAAGTATGTAATAAAATCTCTACACTTTCTGAAGAACTTTTTACTCACGGACTAAAAATAGCACACTCAGGGCGCATAAAATCTCTAGAAGGTAAACGCTTTAATCAACATCTAAATCATCTGAGTGCGCTCACATTTAAACTCGCTCACAATCCATCATCTGAGCATGCTCAAGCATTTACACAGTACAAACAAAGTATCAAACAATCCCCATGGTTAAAGATTCAACTCGCAATTAAAAGCATCTTTTCAGCTTTTAATAAGCTGACCCAACGCCACTCAAATGAGGCTCCAAGCGATAAAGAATTAAGGCTGGATGCAGCACAATTAGGCCTATCTCAAGAGCATGAGCGTCAAGCAAAAAGTATTGCCAAAACATCTTTACCTTTTCTTGATCATGCTCGCAGCAACCAGCCTCAAGATAATCAGCAGGCAGTTGAATTAATCCCTATAGCAGATCAATAAATTAATCTTCTATTTTTTTAATTTAAAAAAACATAAAAATAAACAAATAAACTATATAATAAAAATTATATTTAACTATATTTTAATTTTAAAAATTACATTTAAATTTTCCACTATTCTTAACCATTATTCCAAAATGAATATTTTAGATTATTTGCTTATATTTTTCTTATATCAATGTAAATTTACATTTTCAACGCTTAAAACTCACAATTATTACTATTTTTATCATTATAAACTTTCCATGTTTAACATATAAATAAAGCTATATAAAAAATTTATCTTCTACTTTTTATAAAATTTTATTAAAGCTAAGGAATTTTATATGCCATTAGACCTTAAGCGCATTGTCGACATTAGCGAGCATGGAGAGGTCAGATATAAACAATCTGCTCCTACACTTCACTTCCAATTAGATAAGAAAGACTTTGGTATTCACCCATTAGACATGCCACTTTACTTTGGTGATACAACAGATAAAGAACAGTTTAACTTTTTAGCCCGTACTGTCTCACAGTTAGGTGTGTATTTTCGTCATGGCCTAAAAAATATTCCCGACCGTGAAGATCAAGGAAACAGAAGACGACGCGAGAGGAAGTTAAAAGCAACGCATGAAACCCAGCTCGCCTTAATGACACTGGCTCCCCTGTTAAAACTAAATCGCTATAGCCAATGTACGCGCCAAGAATTTAACGCTGTAATAGCTCAGGTTAGAGAAAGAATCGATAAAATTTTTGCCGGCGATGATGTAATTAATAATGCATTAAAAACCATCATAGAACATAGACTCGACCGCATAGCTGACGCTGCTGGAGAGGAGGGCAATGTCGATGTCACCGCTTTACATCTATACTCTGATGTTGTCGATTTATCCGAAGCTTTACTTGAAGGCCTACAAGAAAAAGCTAATTTAGAATATGATAATCGAGACACCCGGACTGTTCGTCGTGATAACCTTTATAAGAATATACAAAACGCCAAGGACATTCTGCGTAACCCTCAGCATCAGCGCCGCGGTCACGGAAAAGCTTTAAACAGGTCTAACTTCGGTCTCTTTGGCCCATCTTCTGATAAAAAAGCACACGAGGAACAACAAGAAGCAGCTGATCAAGAAGAAGAAAAAGAAACGTATTATCTTAACCCTGCTCATTATAGAATAAGTGAAGCAAACATTGCAAAAGACTGCGATTACTTAGAGGCAATTGGAGCCCAAGTCAAGGAAGAAATAAAGCCAGCACAGGATCTAGAGCATACAGCTAAAACAAGTGTAGATGTAGATACTGAAGAAACACCCCTACTAAAACCAAGCTCTACAACAGACCTAACTCAAGCAGAAGCAAACCGCGATCAACAAGTAGATCAGCAAGCTACACTTGCCGAGCAGTTAAAAGACAAGCGTAGTGAGCATGAACCTACCAAGGCTTCAGCTACTAGAAACTCCTGGTATTTACACAGAGCAGGAGCCAATAACCTGTTAGCCGCAGGTCCTGCAGCATTTGCAATTGCAGGTGCAACGATTGGAACAATCTTTCCAGTGGTTGGTACTGCAATCGGTGCTATCGTTGGTGCTGGGGTTGGTTATCTTGCCGCAGCCACTCATCATGCCATCGCGGTAGAAGAAAAGAAAAATGGTGGCTACTTTGTTGAGCCCGCTAAAAGACTTGCTGCCGGTCTCGCAGCACCCATTACATATGTAGTTAATGCAGCTGAAGTTGCCGCACGCCCGGTTATACGCTGGGGGCAGAAAGCACTATTCGGCTGGGGCAGTACAAAACACCCTAAGCTAGAGATAGTCGTGCGCGCAGGACGCAAGCTCGATCTCGAACTCCCTGATATTCAAGCAGATGAAGCGAATAGGGGTGAAGAGCCCTTACTAGGGCCAGCAAAAGCTAAAAAACCAGCCGTAGCCGTAGCCGTACCAACACAGTTAACCTTAGATACCGGTGGTGGTTTCAGCTCCATTCCAGCAGCAACGGCACTTTTTACAAGGCATATTGCCAATCCTCTAGCTGCTGTTTTTAGGTCAAACCCCACCATTGGCCTCTTTTTACATGGTTTTTTATGGGGCCCGCTTGGGCTGATTACCGCCTTTAAAGCAGTCGGACTAAGCCATTTAAGTCACATTGAACTAAGCGTAGTCAAAGCATATAACTACGTGAGTAACATGTTTTCTGGCAGCACGGGTTTTGTCGGATCAATGTGGTCATGGATTGTACCAGGCAAATTTTTAGAGCTCATCATACTTGACCCATTGGTAAATCCTCTTAAACAAACTGAATTATTTGGGCACTTTTTTGAGAGGCTTGAAGAGATAAAGGATGACCCTCACCACAGAAGGGATGTCTTTGTCGCCAAACAATTAATGCAAACAGTACTCATGCTTGCACTAACAGGCGCTGCTGCCAATTTAGCAGCACCTTTAATCGCTGAAGCCTTCAAGGCTGTGGGTATGGAGGTTGACTTTGGCTCTAACCCCATCGGCCAAGCATGGAATAATGTATTAGTCATGACCAAAGGCAGCGCGCTGGCAACCTCCATGATGCTTTTCAATAATCAGCCAGAACATATTATGCGCGACACTACAGCCGTCTTAGCAAGTATTATAAAAAATCATGGAGAGGATGGGAAAAAGCATGTACAAAACATATGTAATAACCTCAAAAAGCTTCAGCAATTAAGTCCAGCAGCTTACGCTAGTTTAAGCAAAATAAAAAAAAGCCAAATACGAGCTTGCTTCCATGACTTAAAAAAAGTGTTCGGTGTTGAATTAATGTACGCACTGGTTCCTGGAGAAAAATTCGGCATCAGACCACCCGCTCCCACAAATGCACTTGGCAAAGTAGTGAACTGGGCAGTTTCAGTGCCCATGGGCATTTGCAGAGGACTACGTCACCCAATCGCTGTAGGACTCCCAGCTGTTGCTAACTTTGTCGCAGGCATGCTAGAGTTCGCAACGGTCATCAAGCAGTCTTCAGGGATAGCGACTAAGGTTATACGTGGCAATATCTTTACTCGCCAGGTTGCAAAACGCCTTCCCGGCTTCGGCGGCAACGAGCAGGAAGTAGCAAATAACTTACGAGCCAAATATGATAATCAGCGCCCCGAAAGAAATTGGCTTCTTAGCCCCCTTAAATCCTTCAGCCGTGCCCAGCATTGGGTTCAGCGTGGTTTGACCAACCTCATGCACCGTTGCACTGCCTATGCGATGGCCGGAAAGAATACTCTACCCAAATCACCTGACTTAGCAAAAGAAGAATTAAAGGGAATCACAGGATTGGAAGGCCACCCGTTAATACAAGGTGATGGATTTGGCCGCGAACCTGAGCCTGGCAGAGATCAAAATCATGGACCTGACCTTCTACTTGCAAGCGCTGAGCCACGAGAACCATTGACAGCATCCAGTGCACCGGGATACACATCATTCGCAGGCAAAGGCTCAGCAGACTCAGGGCCAACAGCCGTAACTCCTCCTATGCCTACAGCATCATTAGCAGCATCTCAATCCGAGTTTGCAGGAAATGTTTCAGGAGACAGTATATCCCCTAGATCTGGGACAGGGCCAGGGGTACCATCAACCAGTGCTGATCTTACAGCCCAAATATTAGCCTCTCCTCGTGAGCAAATACAACCAGAGCAACTAAAAGACGGAGAGGCATTCGCACATTTTGAGGATAAAGACCCAGGTGTAGAAGCTAGAGCAGTATCCACATCACCTTATGCAACTTCAACACCAGCACTCCAACAGCTACAAGCAGCAGAAGCAGCACCGCCTCTCGATCTTAAGGCAACAGCTCAAAGCCAACAAGCTGCCTGCGGATAAAGATTGAACAGCACACGATAATGGTAGGCCACCGTGCCTACCTCTCTTTTAAGCTCAACGCATATTGATAAAAATCACGTTTACTCTTGCCAGTAATTTCAGCAGCCAGTTGTGCTGCTGCTTTTACCTTCAACTGCTCCAGTAAAACCCCCATGATACGCTCATCCTCAACACTTAATGCCTGTTCGGGCTTTTTCTCAGCCCCAGTAACTAAGATAACAAATTCACCACGTTGCTGATTACTATCACTGTCTAACCAAGTGATTAACTCGGCTAGCGGCGCTTTTTTAATGGTTTCATATTGTTTGGTTAACTCCCGGGCAATGCAGGCTTCACGCTCGGCACCAAAAATCTCAGCCATCTGCACAATACAATCACAGATGCGATGCGGTGCTTCATAGAAAATCAGTGTTGCCGTATCCGTGCTTAAACTTTGCAAACGTTGGCCTCGCCCTGAAGATTTAGCCGGCAAAAAGCCAACAAAACGAAACTCATCCGAGGCCAAACCCGACACGGATAAAGCCGCAATCAAGGCACTGGCCCCAGGAATAGGCACGACTTTAACCCCTAGCTCATGAGCAAGGCGAACAAAGTGATAACCCGGATCACTGACTAAAGGCGTGCCGGCATCTGAGATCAACGCCATGCTTTCACCTTGCTTAATACGCGCTAATAAGGCTAAAGCCTGCTCACGTTCATTATGCTCATGCAACGTGAGCATAGACGTTTGAATGCTAAAGTGCTGTAATAAGCGCTTGCTATGACGCGTATCTTCAGCGGCAATCACCGCAACCTCTTTTAACACCCCAATCGCACGTGAAGTTAGATCACCCAGGTGGCCGATCGGTGTTGCCACAATATATAAACAAGCCGACATAAAATCACTTCTCTTTATGTTAAAATTATCACAGGATCTCTCAAGCTCTTTCACCTGAGTTTATAACAGTAAAATAATCTACTTAATAATCTGGACATTACTTTAAAAGCACATCATTTTGCTCGCATTTAGCCTGAGTTTCATTCATAGTTGATAGTATCTAGGTAAAATATCAGGAAGATAGTCATGTCGAACCCATTGAGGCAGCATTTAATTGATGCTAATGAAAGCTATTTTTCACATATGCGCTTTGCCTTACGACAGTGCGGTCGATTATTTACCGCCGCCTGCTGCCTCATGCTCCATGCACTGTTGCCTTTTATTTTAACGCATACGGCAAGCTACCTCATTGATAAGATCAATCAAGATCTTGAAGAAAAACGCAGTCGTAAACCTCAATAAATCAACGATATTTACTGTAATAACCACGCAATCAGCACATAATAACACTTATGAAAGCTCAGCGAGGCGCTGCAAAATCGCATCGAGTTTATCTTCTACCCGCGCTAAACGCTCTTCTAGATTACTTTCCACCTGGCTATGATTATTATTCGTATTATGCTCAGCAACCACGTGATTAGCTTTTAATGGTTGAGCCACTTGGCCATCCATGGCTAGATTTGCTAGCTCATCGCAGCGCTCATTATGCGCATGTCCACTATGGCCTTTTACCCACTGCCACTCAATATTTAAACTCTGATTGAGGGCCTCAAGCTGCTGCCATAAATCTTGATTTAGCACCTGTTTTTTCTGTGCAGTTTTCCAACCATTTTTTTTCCACTGCTGCACCCACTGGCTAATGCCTTGCTTTACATAATTCGAATCTGTCGTAAGGCATGCTCGAGTCCCTAAAGTCAGTGTTTCAAGTGCCTTAATCGCCGCCGTCAGCTCCATGCGGTTATTTGTCGTCTGTGCTTCATAGCCGTTTAATTCCGTTGTACCTCCCTTAGCATCGATAATCACCACCCCCCAGCCACCAGGCCCTGGATTGCCGCGACAACCACCATCGGTATAAATCTCTATCATTTATCCAAACCTTGTGCTTCTTTTTTCTGGATTTCTTCATGGCCGTTCACTAAATCAAACCACTCTTCAGCATAAGACGGCATTGCCAACAGTTCATCTATATATTTAAAACACTCATCTTCAATCAACAAACCATCATCAGTAAGCCAAGCCAACCAAATGCCATTTATGCCATGTTGTTGAATTAAGCCTTCAGCATCCGCATGGCTTAATTTACGCTCAGCGGCTAATGTTTCAGCATCTGTGATACCAGAGATAAAACGCATTTTATGACGCTCAAAGCCATACTTTTTTGATAATTTATCGATTTGCTGAATCAAGGCTGGATAACTCATGCACTTTAGTACCTTCTCTATAGAACTGTTTATTAATTCACTAACGTGACCTCATTATACGCAACCTTAGTCAAGATCATAGCCTTAACTTAATACGATATAAAAAAGAGGCCTTAAGCCCCTTAATCTTGCCCTATCAGCACTCAATACGCTTTAAAATAGCATGATTCATGTAATTGACAACTGAGTGCAAGCCACCTGACTGCTGCCAACCTCTTGCAATATTGGCACACTTTCAGCACATTTATTCACCGCACGCGGACAACGGGTACGAAATACACAACCACTGGGTGGTGAAATCGGCGAAGGCAAATCCCCTTGCAATAACGCTAATTTTTTTGTACGTTCTTTTTTAGGGTCTGGCACAGGCACCGCAGACATCAACGCTTGTGTATACGGATGCTCAGGCTGGGAAAATAAATCTACCTTATCAGCAAGTTCCATAATATGGCCTAAATACATCACCAGAACACGATCACTAATATGCTTGACTACACTTAAGTCATGGGCAATAAAAATCAATGATAAGCCTAATTTTTTCTGCAAATCTTTTAATAAATTCACAATTTGCGCTTGAATCGATACATCCAACGCACTCACTGGCTCATCGCAGACAATCAACTTAGGTTGTAAAATGAGCGCACGGGCAATCCCAATACGCTGGCATTGCCCACCAGAAAATTCATGCGGATAGCGATTGACTTGATTTGGTAATAAACCCACTAATTGCATCATCGCTTTCACCTCAGCCATGATCGCTGCCTTTTTCTTTGCTGGATAAAACGCCTTTAAAGGTTCAGCAATAATTTCACCTACGGTCATTCGCGGGTTCAATGACGCCAGTGGATCTTGAAATATCACTTGCAATTCACGACGTTTATCACGTAAAGCTTTTTTATTGAGCTGGCGCAAATCTTCACCGAGCCACAATACTCTACCATTTTGAGAAGGCAATAAGCCTAAAATCGCACGCGCCAGTGTTGACTTACCACAGCCTGATTCCCCCACGACACCCAGGGTTTCTCCAGCATACAACTCAAAACTGACACCATTGACCGCTTTTAAGGTTTTTGCCGGTTGCCAAGGCCAACTATTGCCCTGGTTTACTTTAAAATGAACACTTAAATCTTCAATTTTTAATATCGGTGCGACAGACATTTAAGCCACCTCCTCAATACGATGACAGGCCCCGGTGCGCTGATTAAATTGGCGCAATAGTGGTGGTTTTTCAGCACATACTGGGCTGACGACAGGACAACGCTGCTGAAATGGACAGCCGGCGGGTAAATGTAATAAATTAGGTGGGTTACCAGGTATTGTTACTAACTCTTCATCCACCTGATCCAAACGCGGCAAAGCGTTTAGCAACCCTTGTGTATAAGGATGCAGCGGCTTGGCAAAAATAGCATTCACACCCGCATGCTCCATGGTTTGCCCTGCATACATCACCATCACATCATCACAACTGCCAGCAACCACCCCTAAATCATGTGTAATCATGATAATTGATGTATTAAAATCCTGTTGTAACTCACGCAATAAAGCTAAGATCTGCGCTTGCACAGTCACATCCAAGGCGGTGGTTGGCTCATCAGCAATCAATAATTCAGGACGACATAATAAGGCCATAGCAATCATGACCCGATGACGCATCCCCCCTGAAAATTCATGCGGGTACATATTCAAGCGCTTGCTCGCTTCAGGAATTTTAACCGCATCAAGCATATTCAGCGCCTCTTGCTGCGCTTGGGCTTTCGTCATGCCTTTATGCAATACCAACACTTCAATCATTTGCTTGGCGACAGTCAAATAAGGATTCAGTGAAGTCATCGGGTCTTGAAAAATCATCGCCATATGATGCCCACGAATTTTATTGAGCCTTGCCACAGGTAATCCAATCAGCTCTTCACCTTTAAACTGAATAGACCCTAAAACCTCACCATTATTTGCCAACAAGCCCATCAAGGCTAATACCGTTTGACTTTTGCCTGAACCTGATTCACCGACAATACCTAAGGTTTTGCCTTTTTCTACAGAAAAATTCACCTTATTCACTGCATTAACTATGCCTTCAGGTGTCTTAAAGCGCACTTGCAAATTATTCACGGTTAATAAATTCATTATCGACTCCTAGTGTCCTTTGGGATCTAAGGCATCGCGCAAACCATCACCAATAAAATTAAAACAATATAAAATTAAAGCTAATGCAGCACCTGGAAAGGCAATGCTCCACCAAGCAATCGTCATATTTTGTGCCCCGCTATTCACTAAGACTCCAAGGCTGGTCATCGGTGCTTGCACACCTAAACCCAAAAAACTTAAAAATGCAGCAGTTAAAATCACAGTTGGCACCGTAAGAGTTGCATAGACAACAACCACGCCTAACAAATTAGGGACAATATGACGAATAATAATACTAAATTGACTCACACCAGACGCATAAGCCGCTTCAATAAATTCTTTACTTTTTAAGCTTAAGGTTTGACCACGCACAATCCTTGCCATATCCAGCCAAGAAATCGCACCAATGGCAATAAACATTAAAATAAAATTCCGGCCAAAAAACGTCATTAAAAGAATGATAAAAAATAAAAAAGGCAATGAATATAATACATCGACAATACGCATCATCACACCATCGACTTTACCGCCAATAAATCCTGCGGTTGCCCCATATAAAATACCAATCACAATACTCACAAAGGTAGCAATAAAGCCAACATACAGTGTGATTCTACCACCTGCCATCGTTCTTACAAATAAATCACGCCCAAGCTCATCTGTACCAAAAAGATGCTGCCCACTGGGCGCACTAAAAATTGCACTCCAATCAGTTTGCTCTATAGTATACGAGCTCAACCATGGACCAATAATAATTGCTACAATCAAAATAACCAGGATAGCTAAGCTAACAACCGCTCCTTTATTATTAAAAAAACGCCGCATTGCATCCGCCCACAAACTACGCCCGGTTATTTCTTGTTCGCCCTCCGTCATCTGAAGTGCAACACTCAGTAGAGAGTTCATATTCATACAGATAAACTCTCTAGTTCGCCTTTTGACTTAGAGGGTAGAGATGGTTTATCGGCACTTAAATGAAAAAGATCGTTTTTATATCGAACAACGGTTATCAGAGGGAGACTCGCTCAGATCGAATTGCTAGAGCACTTGGCTTTTCTCCTAGCACGATTAGCCGTGAGATTAAACGGCACACCCCAATCGATTTTAAAGGTCTTTATTGTCACCGGCTTACTTCTCGCTGCGCACAAGAAAAACGAGCTAAACGCTAAGCAAAGGTCAAAGCTTTTTCGACAAATTTTCAGAAGGAGGCAAAAATGTTGTTGATTCATCAGCGGTTAAGCACTCATACATCCCCCGATGTTA
>NZ_AMFF02000112.1 GCF_000297215.2 Piscirickettsia salmonis LF-89 = ATCC VR-1361 | reverse complement strand
AAGAATAATCTCACCGGAATAATGCTCCTATTTAAAGGGTGATTCTTCTTAATTCTTCTTAAATCGTTTACGTTTTAGCACTGCAATTCACCTTAACTTCGTTGATTGCTACACCCTACTCAAATCTAAATTTTTTGCAACAGTGCCCTCTTTTTGATGGTTTTGTATTGTCTGACATTATTAATCCTTTAAGCTGTAGCTGTCTCTTCATAGAGGTTTTCTATTGCTTTAGTACCAATCACAAGCTGTTCTTCAGTCGGTTGAAATCGAGTTTTAAAAAGAAACACACACTCTGTTGCATTAACGCCCTCTTGCTGTCGTTGCAATGCAAAATAATAGGCAATACTTTCTGTTTCGGCGATGGATAGAGGGTTAATGTCATTTTCATGCAATAGGTCGATGGCAATTGAGAACATCCATTTTTTTACTGTAGGTGAAAATTCATCTTTTTTAGGCTTTGCTATTTTTCTCAGTAATTCTCTAGTCATGTTGTTACGGCGGCCATAACGTTGCGCTATAGCGTTAAATTGCCTGAGTGCTTCTTGTGTACCACAGGGGAGATCATAGATGCATTTAAAGAGCATACGGCTCTTCTCATCGAGTTTCTTTATCAGTCCAGAAGGTCTGGAATCAATCCCCGCTTTTGATAAAAGCCCTAGTTTCTTACCTGTTTTCTTTTCAATCGCATGCTCTGTTTTTTTAGCTGCATCAAGCAAAGCTTCAAGCATGACTTGCTTGGGTATAAATTCGATTTTATGTTTACGTGCAGCAGTGGCGAGTTCATTAATTGTATCAAGAAATTTTTCATCGGTATGGTAAACGTCAGATTTTAGATTTTTAACAGGCGACTCTAACTCTGTTGCTGCAAATAATACACTACTATACCAATTTTCTAGTGCTGTAATTTCATCGGCAGAGAGGTTTTGTATGTGTGACTTGTCAAGCTTCGTAGGGTACTCACTCACTGAGGCAGGCAACTTTATCTTAGTGGCTTGTTCGTAGTTTTGTTTCCTGTTGCCATTGCTGTCTATTTTTCCCACGTCACGCATCACGTTAATATAGCAGGTGCCATTTTTGTTTTGTCGCAAACCATATCTAAGCATATAAAAAAAGCCTCTTTTTTACCTATGACATAATTATCTCATACCGTGTTATTATTTGCAATAATAATTGCAAATAATAGCTGCATTATTTTGTTGTTTTAATTGTAAATCATTTCGTATTTTTAATTGATATTTTGCATTCTAATTCCATTAATCAACCTATTTTATAATAAACAAACGTTAATTATAGTTGCATTTTTTCATGGTTTTGGTATTATAGAGATGTAGGAGGGATGGCCCTCTTACAGAGTCCAACTAGGAGATAATATGAGTAATTACCAACCTTCCGTTTATATCGCTTCACTTTCAGATTATAACGCTGGCCGATTTCATGGCGAATGGGTTTCTGTTGATGGTGATGAAGACACGCTTTATGAAGCAATCCAAAATATCTTAAGCTCGTCAGAAGAAGAAGGTGCTGTTCAATCGGGGTAAGGATTCTCACGTTCGCGCTTAGGTAATACAATACTCTGAAAATCAGCCATATTGTGAAATTGTGATAATTCGACTAAAAATTACTCCCAGTATTCGAAGTGCAGGTGCCAATAATCGATAAAGCAGCTAAAAATAGGCTTAAAACCTGATTATAGACGGACTGCTCCTGTTAGAACTTAATGAGCTGCATGGTCGCTAGGGCTTTGTGGTGCTTCATGATTACTGACAAGCGTTGCTT
>NZ_AMFF02000111.1 GCF_000297215.2 Piscirickettsia salmonis LF-89 = ATCC VR-1361 | reverse complement strand
TCAGTGCGTAAGGTGAGTTGATAACTTCTTTATTTAGTTCTTTCATTAGATTTTTTACGCGACGTTTATTCACACCAAAGTCACTGTAACCGTAAACAGAGCGGCTATACAGAAACAATGTGGCTGTATCTCGGTTGACCGCTTGTATCTCTATAGAAATAATGTCTGGAAAGCGAAAGAGCAAACTGCGCTGAATATAGTGTGTTTGTGCGTTGTTATCGCCTGGGTAAATAGTGGTTCTCGCTTGGTTGGTGATGTGTTTTAAACAGAGTGGCTGTAACTCATCTATAGAACAGTTAAATTGTGGGCTGACTTGAATGCGTGATGGAATATATGACAATTGACCTTTAATCAAATTGATTGTGGTGCTAGGTATAAGCAAAAAATAATTCGGCGAGCTTGGTAAGGTTAAGTGCTGCCAATCGAAATCTTGAGGGGCTGGTGTGAGTTTTTGCATATTGCTATTGGTATAGTAGATTAAACGTAAGGGATAGCATATGGCAAAAGTGATAAATGTAAAGAAAGTAGCTTATAGAGTATGCTGCATCATGTTTATTATATTGACCTAATTTTTCTATTTAACCTGGCTTTGGTTGGCTCTTAATTTTTTATTTAAAAATAAGTTTTTAATATTAATATATCATTAATTCTGCTTTATTGAATTAAATCTAAGTTTGTAGTGCAGTATATAAGTGTTACTATGAATAAAGTGGATTTATATTTCATAATATGCTAACAATAGAGGTTATGGACGTTGAAGTGTAGATTGTAAAGATAGGTAGGAATCCTGTTTTGTCTTCATTTACATATTGATTTTTAACGATATTTTTCTTTAGCAGTCAATTTTATAATGTTGTTAGGTAATAAAGGTACTTTTTAAATGGCCTCGATGCTAGAAAATTTTAAACAGCCTAAACCGTTCTATATGATCTTTTTTGTAGAGATGTGGGAGCGCTTTGGTTTTTATGGAATGCAGGCATTGCTTGCAGTTTACTTTGTTAAAAGCCTGGGGATGAGCGATGTAGAGTCATTTTCCGTAATGGGGGCTTTTATGGCATTGGTTTATGGCTTTGTTAGTATTGGTGGCTATATCGGTGACCGTGTCCTCGGGACAAAACGAACCATGGTTTTTGGGGCTATTGTTCTAGCCATAGGTTACTTTCTTCTTGCCGCATCGGTTGATTTACCTCAAATTATTTTCATTGCTTTAGGCACTATTTGTATAGGCAATGGCTTATTTAAAGCTAATCCATCAAGCTTACTCTCTAAGTGCTATAAAGAAGGTGATCCGAAGTTAGATGGCGCGTTTACCTTGTATTATATGTCGATTAACTTGGGCTCATTTATTTCTATGTCACTAACGCCGACGATTAGTGAACACTTTGGCTGGTCTATGGCGTATGTTGTTTGTGGTATTGGCTTGGTGATTGCATTGTTAAACTATATGGTCTGTCGTCACTGGGTGGATCATGTCGGTTCAGAAGCGGGCATGAAACAGCTCAGTATGAATAAATTGATCACGGTGATTGTTGGCTCTATTGTTTTTATTTTTATCTCTGCCTATTTATTAGAGCACTTAAAAGTAGCGCACTGGGTATTAACCATCGTTGCTGTATCCGTTGTGCTGTATTATTTTTATGAAACAGCACGTGAGGATACTGGCTACCGTGCCAAAATGGTTGTTGCATTTATTTTAATGCTTGTCGGTGTTGTTTTCTTTGTCTTGTATATGCAGATGCCGATGTCATTGAATTTCTTTGCGATTAATAATGTTGAACATAATATCTTGGGGATTTCGATTAATCCGATTTCTTTTCAAGCATTAAATCCATTTTGGATCGTTGCTATTAGCCCGATTTTAGCGTTTTTCTACTCGCACTTTGGTACTAAAGGCAAAGATTTGTCCATGCCATTTAAGTTCTCGATCGGTATGTTTTTATGTGCGTTTGCTTTTTTAGTGTTACCTCTAGGAGCAAAGTTTGCCAATGTTCAAGGTATGGTATCTTCGAATTGGGTGATATTAAGCTACTTATTGCAAAGTGTCGGTGAATTAATGATTAGTGGCTTGGGTCTTTCTATGGTTGCGCAGTTGGTACCTCAGCGCTTAATGGGACTAGTGATGGGAATTTGGTTCTTAACATCAGCGACAGCCGCAGTTATTGGTGGCTGGGTCTCGACGCTGACTGCTGCACCAAAAGGGGTGACAGATCCATTGCAAACGTTGCCATTGTACTCGCATGTCTTTATGCAAATTGGTGTGGTCACTTTTGTGATTGCCATTGTTACCTTGTTGGCAGCACCGTTGTTAACGCGGTATATCAATGGTAAATCAGAGCCTCAAGCTGAAACAGCGCCTGTATAATTAAATCAAAATAAAAAATAACGGGTTAGATAAGAGATAAGGAGCTTTAAGCTCCTTTTTTATTAGAAGTGAATCACTGAGCGTATGCTTTGCCCTTGATGCATTAAATCAAAGGCATGATTGATATTTTCTAATGGCATGGTGTGGGTGATCATCTCATCGACCTTAATCTCACCGCGTAGATAACGTTCTACATAATCAGGTAATTGACTGCGGCCTTTAACACCACCAAATGCCGTGCCCTTCCAAATGCGGCCAGTGACCAGCTGAAAAGGTCGCGTTGAAATTTCTTGACCGCTCGCGGCAACACCAATAATGATCGATTCTCCCCAGCCTTTATGGCAGCATTCAAGGGCTGAGCGCATCAGCTCAGTATTGCCAATACATTCAAATGAGTAATCAACTCCACCGTCAGTCATCTCAGTAATGACTTCCTGAATCGATGCACTGTAGTTTTTAGGATTAATGCAATCTGTTGCACCTAATTGTTTGGCAAATTCGAACTTATCTTCGTTAATATCGATGGCAATAATGCGCTCTGCTTTGGCTAAAACTGCCCCTTGAATCACGCTTAAGCCAATACCACCTAAACCAAAGACGGCAACGGTGCTACCCGCTTCAACTTTGGCTGTGTTGAGCACTGCACCGATACCGGTGGTAATGCCACAGCCTAATAAACAGACTTTGTCTAAAGGTGCATGTTGATTGATTTTTGCCAAAGAAATTTCTGGAATGACTGTATATTCTGAAAAGGTAGACGTGCCCATATAGTGAAATAATTCTTGCCCCTGATAATGAAAGCGTTTGCTGCCGTTCGGCATTAAGCCTTTACCTTGGGTGTCACGGACACTTTGGCATAAATTGGTTTTACCTGAGCGACAGAATTTGCATTCACCACATTCTGGAATATATAAAGGAATGACATGATCCCCTGGTTTTAAAGAAGTCACACCAGGGCCGACTTCTTCGACTATGCCTGCACCTTCATGACCTAAAACGACTGGAAAAATACCTTCTGGGTCCATGCCTGATAAGGTATAAGCATCGGTATGACACACGCCGGTGGCGACTAAGCGCACGAGGACTTCGCCTTGTTCCGGTACACTAACATCAATTTCATCGATAATAAGCGGGGCTTTAGCCTGTAAGGCAATTGCTGCACGTGATTTCATGAATGCTCCATGTATTTATTTTCTATTGGTTACTTAGTCTAGAGGAGCACACTGAAGATGTCTATTCGCTGTCTTTTGTGCTTTACAGAGAGAGTCTTTAAACTAATATTCCCGGTTCTGTTGCAATTTCGGAAAAAACCGTAGTTTTATTAAACTCATCAAGTTCTTTTGAGCTTGTTGTATTTGTGAAATTAGCAAAAATCATCTGAACAGTGGAGCCTTGTGTTTTTCTATATGTGCGTTCATCAGTTACTGATCTGATTTGATCTATAGTCAATTTTTTTGTGTCATTCATATATAATTTCTTTAGCCTTGATAGCTTTTTAGAGTCGGATTTACTCATACGACTGCCTTTAATTGCTCTAGCATTAAAACTACTTATTAATTTTGCTAAAATTAGGTGTTCTCGATTATAATACTGACTAGGATTATTTAAAATACGTTGAATATTTTCACGACTACACAATTTTGAAATAGTTAAGTTATTAAAATTTACTACAAACTTAGTATAATTATTTGATAATTTTTTGATTTTTTTAAAACTAGCAAGATTATGCTTATCAAGCATATCGAAATTTTCATTAAACTTAACTGGATTATCAAGTATTTCCTTAATACTTTCTGCCGTGAATGTTTTTGGTTGTATCCTTAAAAAAGCTTCTAACTGATCATCAGTTAGATTCTCTATTGTCTTATGAGTTGCAGCATAGAAATTGCTATTATAATAACTCCACTTAGCAAGCTTTGATTGCTTATTATCATTTTCACTGCTTTGCCTTAATAGACTTATAAAATCTCTACGTGTAAATATTCTATATGCTTCTCTTTCATCCAAGCGAAACAACTCAAAGCAATCATATAAAACACTGCGATCATAAATTTCGCTTACACAAGGGCGCGCTGCAGATGTTTTATCATCTATTACTCTTCTTTTATTCGTATAAATCCATGAATTTTTATCTCCTTTGAAATATGAGCTTCCATAGTGTTCCGTACTATAATTTTCACAATCTATATTTTCTAAATTTTGACCATGAAAAGCTCTTCTTGTTATTTCACCACCTATAAATTTTTGCTTAGGCTCGCTTTTATAGTGGGTATATGCTGAGGTTTGGTGACAAGCATGTTCAAAAATTACTGTTACCGTAACGTGATCTGGTATAAGTAAAGGTCTTTGATTTCTATAGCTAGTATCGTACCCCATCGGTAGTTGAGGCCTAAACTCATCTCTTTTTTCTTGAGTAGCGTAAATCAAGGTAAGTTCAGATGTATTTTCACCAATTTGTATTGGGTTGAGAGATGTGGTTCCTTTGGTATGAGAGTTTCTTGCCAAATAGTGGCTTAATGACCCATAATTTCCCCCAGCCACAGGATCAATGATTTTTACATTACATTTAACACTTTTCCCTAGTAAATCAGAAATTGCACTTGTAACTCCTGTACCAGCAGTTATAGCTCCTCTGCTATACCCTTCTAGATTAACAACAACTTCATCATCAGGGTGGTTTAGTTTTATATTTGCTACAGCTAACTCAATTTGTTGTAAGCTAAACCGCCAAGTATCTCCTGAAATTCCTAACCGCCTTGAAGGGTCAAAAATCCAACCACCTAAGTAATCTTGACTAAGGGCCCAATCTCCTATTTTTTGTTGATTATATTGTTCTCCTGGGGACTCAAATGTATGCCCTTCATAAGTACATGTTGTGGCTGATGGACCTGGGAAGTACATTTTTAAAGAGACATTTCCTTCTTCGTCTCTACTATCATCTACCTTGAGTAGCCTTTGTTGAGCCTCGCTTATATCTATGATCCGTGGATCGGGTAAGTGCGTACCTCTAAAATGATAAAATCTCTGGTCTGGATTGGGTTTTGTGTTATTTAGATCGACCTGGATAGGTGTAGCGCGTTGATCAAGATAACGCTCACCAATTAGGCTACGACCTGATTTTAATTCTACAGGGCTATTAAGATTTATCCCCGTACCATCACAAAATATATTGAGAGTTATTGTACCCATTAGAACTTCATTAGCTACACAACTTAAATGTTTTTCATACATACTATTATTAGTGCTTACTCTTTTTGTACTAGGGTAAAGTTTCCAGTGAAATTTCTAGATTATGTAAGCACTGCCATATTTTTCATGGGCTCTGTCGTAATTTAAAATTTTTAAAGAAAAATACTTTTCTTTGGACATAGTTAGGCTGCAAGCAAGAAAAATTGAGGTCTAGGAAAATAAAATTTGTCAAAAAATGTTTTTATTAGCGATGTAGTATGAAAAACTGATTTTCTACTTTAATCAATTTCAGCGGCCGTCATTTTAAGAATGATCTGGCAACTTTTTAACAGTTTTAAGGTAGATCATCGAAGCTCATAAAAATGGGAGCTTTACAATCACAGCTTATATTGTCATGAATGTTTTGCAAACTATTAGCGGATGTGGCCAAAACTTGGATCTCAGATAAGATATGTTTACATTTTAATAAACAGTATTGTGTTTATTTGTTGATTTTTTATATTCTAAATATTTTTTATTGTTTTTAGTATTGAAGTAAGAATTTATTAAAATAAATTTAGAGAAAATATTTATGACTAAACATATTGCTGCTTTTTTTTGTGGTACAGGTTATACACAAGAATCTGATGCGTCCTTTCAATTGCTAAGAAGTAATTGCCCAGCTTTCGTTGAGCTTCATGGTTATGATGGTTGTGATTCACAAGGAAAATTTCTTAATTTGGGTGGATTAAATGCTAACGGCACTGGTGAGCCTGCTGATGATTTTGTGGAGAAGCTAAGGGAAGCTATGAGAGCTTCTGAAGGAGAAAGACTGAAAGTAAATCTTATTGCTCATTCTCGAGGTTGCCTTTCAGCATTAAAGGCTGTTCAACGTATTCAAGCTGATCCAGAGTTAAGAGACTGTGTCGACATTGTGCTTGATTTAAGAGAGCTTATTCCTGGTAATCTAGAGTTAGGAGCTCACCTTACGCACTGAC
>NZ_AMFF02000110.1:30246-63970 GCF_000297215.2 Piscirickettsia salmonis LF-89 = ATCC VR-1361 | reverse complement strand
TGGCCTGTGCGTAAGGTGAGTAACGTAATACTCCCTAAGTGAGCTCTATTTACGCTTCTTATAAAAATTTACAATTTCAACTTATTGATCATAGATATCATAGTTATTTACTCCATTATAAAAAATAGCATTTAAAGTTATAAATAATAACAACAATTATATATTACATGAAGGCTATACATGACTACTTTAGCTAACAATTCGCTTTATTAGCCAACCTGCCTTCGAATCAAATAATAACCATTGCAATATTTAGGAGAATTAAATGCCAGGTAAAATTACTGTACGTATGCGTATGAGAGACAATCAGCTTCAACTAGACTTTGGACAGGGAAATGAGCATATTGCTGAGCAATTTATGCATTCATTTCATAACGGTCAGGTTCCTAGAGAATATAGAAAAGGTCCAGCTTTTCAATATAATCAAGATGGGGAAGTGCCAAAACGAAGTGAAACTAGGCCATATATTCTACGTTTTCCAACCTATCAGGCACCAGGTGGTCAATATCTTGGTATCAACTTTGGAGGTACTCGAGCTCGCAATAGCTTTCTTGCAGCACTAAGAAAATTAGATAACAGGCAAGACGATGAATATTTCCCCTGGATAGATACTTTAGCAAATGGCAGTACACTGCATATAGAGCGATCACACCCACAACTTTCAACTCCTGAATTTCATAACGAAAGTGGTGGTATCGAAATAGCACAGTTTTATCCTAGTCAGGTACACAAGCGAATAGGAAGACCAGTCTCACCTGAGCCTAGTGCTGATGTTGATCTCTCACAGGCGTTTACCACACTACTATTTCAGGCTCTGGCTCAAGGTCATGACGACGCTGCCGTACCTAATCTTGCGATTAGTCAGCAACCTGCACCTACTGCTCAACACCAACCTACTTATCAACAACAGCCCGCTTACAGTCCAACTGCAAATGCGAGTGCCTCTCCTCAGGTTAACAACCCTCAGCTGCAACATCTTAATGCTCTTTTACAGCGTATAGAAACAGCCGCCCAAGCATTAGAGCTTCATGGAGGTGGTACAACAATTACTGATCAACATGGTGAAAAAATAACACTGTCAAGTAGCCTCGCAAAGGTATATGGGAAAGCACGATCCATGAGAGACCATATACTAATAAATCCAGACCACATGTACCTAGGTGATGAGATTAGACAGCGTTTAATACAACCCATGCAAAAACTCAATAAGAAGACACAAACTTGGGAAACTAAAGAAGCTGGGGGTAAGGGCCCTCGCGGCGGCGAACGAGACAGTACAACAACCGATCTCTATAACGATGTGATAGCAACGTTAGAGAAAAGATTCAACCTTACCCCTCCTCTTGCTTCTGCACCCTCATACCCACAAGCAGAAGCACCTCTTGCTTTTTCACCACCGCAACCGGGAGCACCAACACCATCAGGAGTAGCAGCAACTGCAACATTGCTGCATGATCATGAACAAATGGAAGGACACATGGAAGGACACACACCACAAGCTCCAGGAGCGACTTCTAGTGCCCCTAGTGCCCCTCCTGGGCCGTGATAAGCTTAGGGACCACAAAATATAATTAAAAGTATCAGAGTTTGGCTATAGCCAAACTCTGCAACACAGAACCAATTATAAACAAGATTACCTGTTTTAAATATTGTGCTATTTAAAATTATCAAAACAAAAGCAGGTAACATTTTAATTAAGTAATAATGAAAAAAAATTAAAAATAAAATTTATTTACCACAATGGTGATAACGGCAATAATTCTCAGCCAAATAAGAAACACCTTGTCGTTTATTATAATTTTTAATATATAAACCAGCTAATTTCTTATCTTTTATGATTAAAACATTTTCAGCATTACGTTTTTGTGCAGAGTAAGTAAAATTAAAACTGCCAGTAATAACCATATTATCATCAACAATTATCACTTTATTATGTGCAATTGCAGGTTTGGCATCGATTAGAAATCGAATTTTATGAGATTTTAACGCCTGAATAACGTAAGCGTCGCTACCTCTCCATGGCTCGCAGCGTCAGAAACTATTCGTTGAGCGCTATACTTGCACTCATCGTAAAAATGGCAAGCAATAACGAAAATAAGAAAAAGCGCGTCACAACGATAACGATCCCTATCAATTGATTCTAAATCACAAGTAAAAAGGCTGTATAAACAACCTTTTTATTATTAAATAATATTAAAGTTATAAAATTATTTATTTAAATTTAATTTAATTAAAATGGAATATTACCAGGTGTGCGCGGAAATGGAATAACATCACGCACATTAGCAACGCCGGTGACATAACTGACTAAACGCTCTAAACCTAAGCCAAACCCTGCATGCGGTACAGTACCATAACGACGTAAATCAAGATACCAATCAAGGTGCTGTTCACTGACACCAATTTCTTGCATGCGTGCTTTGAGTACATCTAAGCGCTCTTCGCGCTGACTGCCACCGATGATCTCACCGACACCAGGCGCTAATACATCCATGGCCGCGACGGTTCTGCCATCTTCATTTAAGCGCATATAAAAGCTCTTAATATCTTTTGGATAATTCATCACCGTTACCGGTTTACCAACGAGTTCTTCACATAAATAACGCTCATGCTCAGAAGCCAAATCAACACCCCAAGCAACTGGAAATTCAAAGCTCTTATCGGCTTTTAATAATTGTTCGATGGCTGTGGTATAGTCCATGATTTCAAAGTTGGACTGGCTAATCGTCTCTAAGCGTGTAAGCGCTTGTTTATCGACTCGTGCCGCAAAAAAAGCCATATCATCAGCACACTGCTCTAATAATGTGGTGCTGACAAACTTTAACATCCGCTCGGCTAGTGCTGCATTGTCATTTAAATCAGCAAAGGCAATCTCAGGTTCGATCATCCAAAACTCAGCCAAATGACGACTGGTATTCGAATTTTCAGCACGAAATGTCGGTCCAAAGGTATAGACTTTGGACATTGCCAAACAATACGCTTCGACATTGAGCTGACCTGAAACCGTTAAAAATGACTCTTGACCAAAAAAGTCCTGAGAATAGTCAATAGCGCCTTTATCTGTACGCGGCAAATTCAGCATATCCAAGGTGCTAACACGAAACATCTCGCCGGCGCCCTCACAATCACTCGCGGTAATGAGTGGTGTATGCACCCAAGCAAAGCCTTCTTGACTTAAAAAACGATGAATCGCCTGAGAAATGCAATTGCGTACCCGGGTCACCGCAGCAAATAGATTCGTCCGTGGCCTCAAGTGCGCAACTTCACGTAAATATTCTACTGTGTGACGCTTCGGCGAGACCGGGTAAGACTCCGGCTTTTCAACCCAGCCAACCACCTGAATATCCGTCGCTTGTACCTCAAAAGATTGACCTTGCCCGGGCGATTCAACCAACTCACCACTTGCAATAACGGCACAATCTTTCGTTAATTTAGCAATTTCACTCTCATAATTTGTTAAGCTGTTTGCAGCAATCACCTGAACCGAGTCAAAACACGAACCATCATTAATGGCAACAAACGAGATACCAGCCTTAGAATCACGCTTTGTTCGCACCCAGCCTTTGACAGTGACACGATCACCGACTTTAGCCGCCCCTGCTAAAATAGCTTTTACACTCATGGTCATAGAGAACATCCTCAACGAATAAATTGCAGCAAAGGCCGATTATAACAAAACCCGTTAGTAATACCCACTGTATGGCGTTAAAGTTAAAATACCGCTAGAAAAATAACAAAGCAATCATCCTAATCAACAAACTCGACAATATAACGCCCGTGTTGATAGTCACGAAGATGAGCAATTTGGCGCACTCGCCGCAGCCCTTGGCTGTCGCGTGCAAGATGCACGATGACATCCAACGTCCTGACGATTAAATTATGCGGCACCACAGGAACAACTTCCTGGAGTAAATCTTCCAAACGATACGGCGCATCTTCTGCACTATTCGCATGTAAAGTGCATAAACCACCAGGGTGACCGGTATTCCAAGCTTTTAATAAATCCAATGCCGCACCATCACGCACCTCACCGATGACAATCCGATCTGGGCGCATCCGTAAAGAACCTTTGACCAACATCCGCATATCCACCTGCTCAGAGGTGCGCATAAATACGACATCGGTCGCCTGTGTTTGCAGCTCTGGTAAATCTTCAAGCACTAAAATTCGATCATGGCTTTGATTAAGTTCGCGTAAGATGGCATTCGCAAAGGTCGTTTTTCCTGAACTTGTCCCACCAGCGATTAAAATATTCTTACGATCTTCGAGTGCTTGCAGTAAATATTCACGCTGCCCAGCGGTTAATAACCCTTTGCCCTGATAATCTTCTAAGGTTAATTTTTGCTGGGTTTGCTTGCGAATCGCAAAAGTCGGCCCATCGACCACGGGAGGCAACCAGCCTTGAAAGCGCGCATGCGTAACCGGCAGCTCCGTTGCCACTTCCGGGTTTTCACGATCTGCAACATTATTACTGCAAGAGGCAACCAGCTTAATAATATTAATCCCACGCTGCGCATCAACCAATGTCTCTAAACGTATTTTAACCCCACCAATACGCTCCACATGCACCGAACCATCTGGGTTGAGCATAATTTCAATCACACTATCATCATTCAATAAGGCACAAATTTCCTCACCGAATGCAGTATTTAACATCTCATAATAACGCCGTTGCGCATGAGTATCCTTCATCATAACTGTTTCACCTTTGCAAAAATTTGCTGTTGCTCTATTAAGCCAAAATAACGACCATCAAACGAATTTGGCACACGCAAGGCCAAGAGTAAATAATGATTTTTAGGAATTATTTTACAAACTTGCCACTGCGGCAATAGTTGACCTGGTGCATATTCTTGCTGAATATAGGCAGTTTTCTCGCCGTTAATAAACAACCAGTTCGCATGCCGACAAATAAAATCCCCCGGCACACCATACACTTGTTTCATCATACTCATATCCTGGCCTAACCAATGATGCTGAACTAAATAGTCTTTAAGTGGCTGTGGTGGAGAAAATAATACACGCTCGCCATGCGTTAAGGGTAGCGTACATGGTGAGGCCCAGTACCAGCCAATCGGCATGCTCGCTGTGACTTGATGGACCAGACCATAACCGGCGTTTTTTAAACTAACTACAATAATAGTCAGAATGAGCAAGGCGAATAACGGGCCAGCATATAACCAATACTTAAGGCTATTTCGGCCCATGATATTTATTATTTTTTGCTATTACATCCTGTAATGATTGCTTTAAGTCCTTGAAGGATTCTTGCGACATCCGTGCGTTGACATTGGTATTTGCATTCGATAGTGATGATTTCATTGCTTGCGTAAATTGGCCGGCATTCATACCAGACACTTGCGTTTGTGTTGAAACGGCAATATTCGGCCCATGATTTTGGCCTGAAGTCATAGCAGTCGCCGCCTGCATACTTGACGGCCCGTTATTGCCACTATGATGCATATCCGTCGCTGCTGCTACCGCATTGGGCCCTGAGACGCCAACAGCCGCTTGCCCTGGTGCTGCTGTGACCGCAGGTACACCAGCTGATAGAGGTTGAGGACTGGCAATGCTCACTTGCGTCGTATCACCATGGAATAAACTGCTACTAACTTTGCCGATCGCACGGACAGCAAGTTCCGGTAAGCGCCACGCTAAAATTGTCAATACAAATGTTATTAAGAAAAATCCCAACGGAATCGTAAAATCAGTGTCTTGCGAAAAGGTTTGTTGGCCAATTGTCGTCCAAACACTAATTGCCGTCCCCAGCACAAACATGAGCACTAAAATACGAATCACCGCAGAGATAAGCTGCTCGATTGCTCGACTTAATAAATTACCCGCTGGCCTAAATACGCTTAAAGGAATTAATAACAATGAAATCGCCGCCGTCACATAAAAGCCAACATTAACAAAAATTAACTGCACAGCAATCAATGACAACATCAATAAGCCACCCAATCCTAAAATTAAATACAGGGTACTGGCCGCTGAATTAATCGTGCCATACTCCATAGCAACTTTCATCAGGCTAATATTCGCATCATAACCATATTTAAATACCAGCATCGGTTTGGTAAATAACTTAAAGACGTTTTTATCATTGACCGCATGATTACCTAAATACAGTACAAATTGCATTAAATAATTTAAAATTGGCGTATACCAATAGAGAATCGCCGCAATAAAGCCGATTTTAAGTACTTTAATCAGCGCATTACCAAGCGCCTCATCTTGCTTAATCGCCCAGCTTAAACCAAAGAAAATAACTTCAAAAACAATAAAATAAAATAATAGCTGTGACGCCGTCGTACCGATAATATGAATCGCATGATTAAGTTTTTCAATAAATTGGTTTTGCAGGGTATCGACAATCGCCGGGCTTAAATTCATTCATTATCCCCAACGCTATCATAATCATCGCTAGCAAACAGCTTGCCCTCTTCTTGATCCACCTCACCATTAAAATTTTGTTGACTGCTCCATTTTTTATAATCAGTTTTTGTCAGTGCCTTAATTACCTTTTGCGTCAGCTTAGTTCGTTCTTGATTGTTTTTCTGCTGATTTTGGTCTGTCGACGTCGTCTGTGTCGTCGTTGTTGCTGAGGAATCATCCGTAGGATCACTTAAGCTGGCCCAGACACTATTAAAGCCACTCAAGGTGAGGCAGCTGATTATCAGCGTTATACGCCATACCACTTTGCACAACACCACCCTAAGCTCCTCCGCGATAGGGCGGAATCGTCATATCCTTACGTGTGAACACGCTAAATAGGGTGCCTATGGGTAAGCGAATCGTTGGCTTTAGATTTAAACTGCGATCAGCGATTTTGCCACCAATTTGCGAAGAGGTCTGACCTAAAGATTGTGCCGCCGATGTTGAAACGCTCGAAGAGGTAGAGCTGCCACACACATACGGCGTACTATCACTGCTATAGCAAATTTGGCCACTGCTCGCATTCGCGCTATTTTCTGCCAAAATCGCCGGAATATTAAAGAGTACACCCAAAATACCCGCACCAATCACCGCTCCCCAATGATTATCGACATCACCGGCAATACCCGACTCACCAATATCATTCATCCCCGGTGGCGCTGATAGAATAATTGAAGAGCCATCTGGGCGAATCATCCGCGTAAATTTAATCTGGGCGCGCTCATCGCCGTATTTCACATCTGAATTATAAATACCAACCAGCGTTGTCCCTTGAGGCACCAGTAAATAACGACCGGACGCACTATCATAGACATTGCGTGTCACCCGCGCTCGAATCAGCCCGGGCACATCCGAGTTAATTGCCGTTTGCAATATCGCCGGAATATAAGTCCCTTGCATAATCATATAAGGTGATTCTAGATCTTTCATTACATGCTTGCTTTGTGTGTCGTCCTTTGCATCTTGGTCTAGAAAATTAATTTGCTTTTGTGGTTGCGACAACTTCTCATTCTTGTTGCTTTGCTGAGCATTTTGGCTTGCAGTACTCGCTTTTGATGACTGTCGACTGGGGTGGGTAAAGCTTTGTTGTTGTAACCTCGGCGCGCCACCAGCAAAAAATATTGCACTAGAGGCAGCTTCTTGATCCATTTGGGTCATTGGCCGATATTGCTGTGCTGCGCGGTTTGGACGATTTTTTAAACGACTTAGCTGTTCCATCAACTGCTGTTGTGAGGCCCGCAACGCTTGTAGCTCCTGGCGAATCTCCACGGGGACCTGCTCAACATATTTAGGATCTTGGTTACGATCAAGTAAGTGGTTAATCTCTTTAGCCTGATGATAGCTCGGCAAGTGATTAATACTCTGGCTGGCTTCTTTATCCAGGACACTATTATTCCCAGCATGATCTTGAGCCGGTGTCGCCGCAAAAAAACTAGGCACAATTAAACTAGCAGCTAATCCCAGACAGATGCTCTTTTTTAAAATGACCTGGCGGCAGCGTCCACCCATCATGCTTTCTCTTTGCGATTAATTTGAATTAAGGCTAAATTATCAGCTAATTTGGTTCCTAACTGTAAACGAATTTTATGATAAACACCTTCAATAATAATGTACTGACCTTTGACATGATAATTCACTGAGCTGACATAGGTTTTATCGCCGGTATCTACTTCTACCAATGGCATCTGGCGATTGAGTGTTGTTTTATTAAATTTAATATAGGTTTTCACACCATCATCAAAAACCAATACCGGCGTAAAATTACGCGTATCCCCTTGCAATGATTGCGTCGTATAATGCGAATACATAGAGGCAATATTCACATCCAGCCCACTGGCCCCTGCCGTTGATAAACGCGTATCGCCGGTAACACTATTATCTTCAGATTGATACGTCACGACATTTTCGTTCGGATATTGCCATTTAACCGCTTGCATATAGGCATCTGGCGTAGAAATCAATTGAATATGATACACCCGCTGATCTGTCATCACCACCATCGTCGTTTTTAAACCCGTTTGATTGGGCTTGATCAATAGGTGCTCACGCTGATAGGCACCTGAACCACTTACAGTTTTACCAATTTGCCAGCGTAAAGTATCCCCTGCCGCTTGTGAGATCAACTTTTCACCCGACTGAAACTCAATATCTGTCATCTGACCCGGTGACGCATACACCGCATACGAGGCACCATCCATAAACTGATAATTCATAATGCTATTGACGAAATCACGGCTATTTGGATAGCGCAACGCTGCTTTATTGGCATATTGAATCGCATCTTCTTTATTTTTAAAGGTTTTATTAGCAACGTTTTTTAAATTTTTACCCTGATCTTTTAAATACTTTAACTGACCAGGTACTGGCACCGCTACATATTGAGTGACGACTTTAGTTTTAACGAGGTTTTGATCAACCGCAGGCTGAAAATGCACCGGCGCATTATTATTACTTGTCTCAGTCTCTTGATCACTTCCCATCGACGCACAACTCGCTAATGCTAAAGGTAATAATACGATAGGGCTGATAACTTTAAGTACCTTTAGTTTCATTAATTTTTCTCCGCCAAAGTGAAGTATTGAATATAAATGCCAAGTGGATTAACTAATATTTCATGCTCAGTTGCTGGCATCGTTTGACTGACCGTAAACACACCATGATAACGTTTTACTTGTGTCACTTTACCGTTTTGATCATAGGAAGTCTGACGCCAAGTTGCCGAATAGCTATTGGGTGTAATTTGCTCCACCATCTGCACATCCACAGTTTGGGTGAGCTGACCAATGTGGCGCGTCGGCTGTAACTTTTTCATTAACTCATTAAATTGCAAACGCCCTTTACTGGCCGTTAACTGATACGCCTCTAATAAATTATTTTTTAAAATCACCGGATCCAATGGCAAACTCATCGCATGACGAATAAATTTGGCAATAAAATATTGGTACTGTGCATCCGTCGGCCGATAGGGCTGATTGGTTTTCACCACATTAATCACCTGCCCCGATGAACCCACTTCAGCGACATAAACAACATTTTTCTTTTGCTGAATCAACATCATCATGCCAATTAACAACAAAATACAAGCGACTATGCAAGCGAAGGCAATCAAGCGCCAACTACTGGCTTGCGCACGTGAGCTGCCAATACGTCGATCCCACTCTTGGGCCGCCTTTTGATAGGGCGTTACCGCCTCATCAAAACGGTAATCCGACTGTTCTTTTTGTACTTTACTCATAAAGGGCTCCATTGTTCTAATAAGCTAATCGCCCAATCTAAATGACATTCGCGTAAATAGTGCTCAATAAACTCACGATATTCATAACGCCGATATAGAGCGTGAATTTTTTGTTTATCTTCAGGTCGACTCACGCCAGCAAATGCTAAAGCAATCGGCCCAAGACTTAAATCAAACATACAGTTGCCCTGCGTTGACTCATAGTAATACTGACGCTTCGGCATTGCAGAAGACAGCATTTGAATTTGCCGTGTATTTAAACCCAATTGCTCATAGGCACTATAAACACTCGGTTCTAACGCACGATTATTCGGCAAAAAAATACGCGACGGACATGATTCTAATAAACTATTAGTAATCTCTGACTCTAAAATATCATCCACCGATTGTGTCGTAAAAATCACCGACACATTGAGCTTACGCAACGTTTTGAGCCATTCACGAATCTTAGCGGCAAAAATCGGGTGGTCTAAAAACAACCAGGCTTCATCCAGAATCAACAGTGACGGCACCCCGGTAAAGCGTTGCTGCAAAACATGGAAAATATAATCAAGCACGGGCGGAATAATCGCCGGTGTTTCCATCAGCGCTTCTAAATCAAAACACTGCCAAGCACCGGTGGTAAATAACTCATGATCCGCATCTAAAATATCACCATAAGGGCCACCTAAAGTATAATGATCTAAGGCCTGGCGCAATTGATGATCTTGTAACAAAGCCTTTAAACCCGTTAAGGTGCGCTGATTCTCAGGCACGGCTGCAAGCCCGGTCATCGCTTGCCACAGCATATCTTTGACATGGGGTGTGACTTCAATTTTCTCATGCTGCAATAAACCAAGCAGCCACTCAGTCGCCCAAATACGCTCAGCTTCTTTATCCACATGAGCTAAGGGCTGAAAGACTAAATCTTTATTCTCTGGTTGGCCCACTTCATAATAATGGCCACCCACACCCAGCGTCGAGGCGAGAAAGCTGCCGCCCTTATCAAAAATAAACACCTGTGCATCTTGATAGCGACGAAACTGCAAGGCCATCAAATTCAATAGCACAGACTTTCCTGCCCCAGTGGGCCCAAGTACCATCTGATGGCCGACATCACCGATATGATTGACGAGACGAAACGGCGTATTGCCACGCGTGCGCGCATGTAATAACGGTGGGCCATTCAAATGCTGATTACGCTCAGGCCCCGCCCAAATCGCTGAAAATGGAATTAAATGAGCCAAATTTAAGGTATGCATCAACGGTGCACGAATATTCGCATTCGCATGTCCTGGCAATGATGATAACCATGCTTCAACGGCATTTAAGGTCTCTAAAATCGTGGTAAAACCAAGGCCATTAACAACGCGTTCAACCTCGCGGATTTTCTGCGTAACCACTTGCGGGTCTTTATCCCAGACCGTAATCGTTGCTGTGTAATAACCAAAAGCAACATGATCATCCTCGAGCTCTTGAATCGCCTGATCAGCATCACGAGACTTATTCACTGACGCCTGATCAACCATGGCGCTTTCACTTTTCGTCATCATTTCCATCAACATGGTGCCTAAGCCTTTACGCTTAGCAAACCAACGCTTGCGGTACGCTTTAAGCTCTTTTTCAGCCTCGGTTTTATCCAGCGGCAAAAAGCGCGTCACCCAGCGATATTCAATAGGCAAATGATTAAGCTGGTCTAATAAAGCCGGTGCTGAAGTTGATGGGAACCCTAAAATAGAGACCGTACGTAAATGCGACTGCCCCAACTGTGGCTCTAAGCCTGCCAGTAAGGGCGTATCCGCTAAGATCGCATCAAGATAAACAGGAATCTGTGGCTTTTTAACCGGATGCTCTTTCTCCGAAATACATTGATGCAAATAAGTCAGTGTTTGATCATCATCTAAAAATTCAGCATCAAACATAAAATCTTTTATAATATCGAATAAACGCTCACAAGAAACATTAAAAAAACTCAGTTGTGATTGATAACTATCGAGTTTTTCTGCCTGTGCGGCTTTTTGCTTGACCTGCTTTTTTTGACTGAGCTTTTTATTTTTTACCGTTTGACCGTCACTTTCTCGTTTAATCATCGCCTCAGAGAGCTTACCAACCGCTTCACTCGGCGGCATAAACTGCAAGGTTAAATAATAGTGGCTTTCAAAATTCTCACCGCCACGCTTAAACAACTCATGACGTTCTAAATCAACCAACCAGCTCACGGGATCCTCAAAACGGCTTTCTTCACTGTAACGCTGGGCTTGACTACGTCTGGCCTCAATATACAACGCCCACCCTGACCCTAACCGCTTTAAGGCATTATTTAAGCGCGCAGTAGTGGCAACAAGCTCCGCATCCGTTGAGGACTCTAGGTCTGGACCGCGAAAGCGCAGGGTTCGTTGATACGAACCATCCTTATTTAAAACGACACCTGGAGCAATCAGTGCTGCCCATGGCAATAAGTCAGTAATACGATCTGGTTTTTTGCGATACTCTGCAATATTAAACATGACAGCACATTCTTCCCTACACTCGGTAATAACTCTTCTTACGAATACTGCGTAGGATCACCTGGAAAAAATAAGGATCTTTTTTCGTTAATACCACAGCAACAACATGGATCAATATATTTGCGGGTAATGCATACAAAGTCTGCAAGCCAAGGCCAATCGCACAGCCAAGGGTTAAATTAATAATCGCAATTTCCCGCGGCACACCCAACAATAACAAAGGCTGCGTCAATGACTTATGAATAGTGACTGAAAATCCTAAAACAGACATTTAAAATACACTACCACCGGTCACACCAAACAAACTCGTCACCACGCTCGTTGCTGTAAAGGCAATCGATAGACCAAAAACAATTTGAAAAATCTTGCGCATACCGCCACCAGACTCACCAAAGGCAATTCCAAGTCCTGCAATGATAATAACAATTACACCTAAAATTTTTGCCACCGGTCCCTGAATCGATGCGAGTATTTTTTGCAAAGGACCTTCCCAGGGCATCGGTGAGCCATCAGTGGTGGTTGCAAAGCTTGTATGCATAGTTAATAACAATAAACCTGACAGCATCGCCACGAATTGACTACATTTTTTAAAATTATTTCTAAATTTACTAACAATTACCCTGCTCACTGAGCTCTCCTGCTTGTTATTCATACTTAATTCAAAGCATTATAGCGAGATTGTTGACTACACACCAGAAACAAGAAAAAGCCGATCACGCCATCCAAAATCTACCCTATTGTCAAGGGCTAACGTTAAACCACCCTTAAGCTACACTAATTCCACAATAGGTACATAACAAAAAAATACTAAAAATCAAATAATTGTTTTTGATGTTTAATCAATGATTATATATTAATAAATGCACTTTACCGTTAACAATAGATAATTTAAGTTAACTTCTGCTTATGATACTACAATTAACTATCCCAGGATATAGCTATAGAAATCAGGATAAAATTATAAAATACCGATAACTTAACTAAAACAGTATTAATGCAGTAAATGCAGTATTAGTTCTGCTCTATCGCCAGACCAAAGCACAGCTAAGTAAAAAATCATTAATCACCTAATTAACCACCCAAGCCCGTTATAATAATGGTAAAACACTTAAAAACCTCATAGTACATGCAATTGGCACAATAGCTTTAGCTTTCTACCATCACTCTACTGCACTCAAGAGCAACAACATAACGACTTTATTTATTGAATATTTATCAACATATAATAAACAAAGTCACCTATTTACAAGCATTTAATAATAGCTTAAAGTAGGGTACTTATAATTTAAAAGGTATTTTTATAAGGCAATTGGACTTTAAAATAACAGTCTGTTCTATAATCAAGCACCGCTTTGACAAATTAACAAAAAAACACAGGGATAACGCTCTAGCTTCAGTTAGACATCGATGAGAATGAAAATAGCAAAAAGGACATCAATTTGGATCAGCAGCAGTATTATACTTATAGTTACTGTAGTTACTGCGCTTATCACTTATTACGTATTAAATACTCCAGCCAACCCCACTGTTAACTCGCCTAAAGCAGTATCCGTTACCTTAGAAACAGTTAAAGAACGTGTTATTCCCATGCAATTTAGCACCATAGGCACAATCATTTCGCCTAAAACAGTCATGCTAAAAGCCCAGCAAGCCGGTTTAGTCACACATATCTATTTTCAAAGTGGTGAACAAGTCAATAAAGGCCAACGCCTACTGCAAATCGATAATCACAAACAACAAGCCGCGCTTGCCAAAGCCAAAGCCGACCTGTTTAGCCTGAAGGCAGATTACCAACGTAATTTACAAATGGCTCAAAAAAACCACATGAGCATTTCAGCCAATACCCTCGATCAAAAATTAGGGGCGGTAAGAGCAGCTCAAGCAGCGGTCGCCAGCGCAAAAGAAAGCCTCGCCGAGACCACAGTCCGCGCCCCCTTTGCCGGACAAATTGGTGCACTAGAGCCCATTAATAAGAGTACCAGCGTATCAGAGAGCCCATTTAATCAAAGCAGCCAAGTCACTCTGGGCAGTTATTTAGCCGCAGGGGACAGTATCGTTATGCTCACTGACTCGAAGGCTTTGCTCGTTCAATATCAGTTGCCACAAGAATATAGCGCTCAAATGGCCATCAATCAACAGGTTCATATCACTACCGTTCAACACACTTGGGCAGAAAAAACAGATAAACCACCAGTAACAACAGGTACAGTAAGCTATATCTCACCTACCCTAATTACCAATAGCCATGCCTACCTTGCCCATGCTAGGATAAATACCCTAAACAATACGATGATACTAAAACCTGGCATGACGGTTTTACTGACACAAACCCTACAAGAAGACCACAAAGCACTTGTCGTCCCAGGGTTAAGCTTAGTCCCTACCTTCAATGGCTTTAGTGTCTATACAATAGACCACCATAAGGCCAAAGCTGTTCCCATTGAAACAGGCAACCGTTATAGCACCTGGGTCATCGTCAACCATGGCTTAAAGCCAGGCGACCAAATTATCACTAATAAGTTAAATGATATTCATCCAGGCTCTTGGGTCACAGCCAGCCAAACGATTTAAATCTTAAAAGGCGATTTTCGTGAAACTTCCTGAACTTTGCATCAAACGCCCAGTACTTGCTGTCGTTATCAGCCTGATCTTTATTTTACTTGGCATACTCGGTTATCTACAGTTAACTTTACGTGATCAGCCGAAAGTCTTTAAACCCGGTATAGCAATTCGCGTTACCGCCCCCGGCAGCAGTCCTCAGTATATCGAGCAAAATATTATTATTCCCTTGGAAAATAACTTGCAAGCAGTCTCTTACTTATCTTATACCCACTCAGAGTCTGATCAAGATTATGCGCAAATCGATCTAAATTTTAAAGATATCACCCCCGCACAATTTTTAACCGCTCAATCCCAGGTACAACAAGCGGTCAATGCCACAGACCTTCCCGATAATGCCAACACCCCAGTAATCGACTTGCGAGGAAGTAACACTGAGCAAGCCCTTCTTATCAGCCTCTCTGATCCTAATATGAAACAGCACGCACTCGTTGATTATGTTGCCAACCATGTTGTCAAATGCTTGCAACAAGTGCCAGGTGTCGGCCAAGTACAACAGATGTCAGCAATTGATGCGCTACGGATCAACCTCTCACCCAATAACATGGCGCTTTTAGGGGTGAGTGTAGAAGAAGTCATTGCTGCCCTTAAGAATAATAATAGCGCGATACAAGCCGGCCAAGTGACTAACAGCGATCAAACGATTTCTATTAACCTAGATGCAAGGCTAACGAGTATTGACCAATTTAAAACGATTATCGTCAAACACCAAGGCAATCATTTTATTTATTTAAAAGACGTTGCTACCCTCAGTATTGATAATGTTTCTTATACCGGTGCCTATACATTTTATAATGGCATGCAAGGTGTAGCAGTACGCGTCAGGGCAGCCGATGGCGCCAATCCCATTGCCCTTGGTAAACACCTCCACACTGCATTAAAACATTTACAAAACCAACTGCCTCCAGGTATGCAGCTGCATATTCTTTGGAACCAATCCAAACTCATTCAGCATGCCGTCAGTGAAGTCTTTTATACTCTGCTTGAATCTATGATCCTCGTCGCCTTGGTGACCTTATTATTCTTAGGGAACTGGCGTTTTGCCATCATTCCAATTGTAACTATTCCTGTCTGTATGATTGCAAGCTTTGCAATCATGTGGTTATTTGGCTTTAGCATTAACCTTATGACACTACTGGCCCTCGTACTTGCCATTGGCCTGGTCATCGATGATGCCATCATTGTCCTCGAAAATAGCCACCGTTATGTTGAACGTGGTGACCAGCCAATGACAGCAACACTAAAAAGCATGCAACAAATTGTCTTTCCGGTGATTGGCATGACCCTATCGATTATTGCCGTTTATATTCCAACCGCATTTTTAAGCGGCAAAACGGCTGTTTATTTTCAACAATTTGCATTTACCCTGGCCGGAGCCACGTTAATCTCTGGCGTGATCGCCCTCACACTCATACCGATGATGTGCGCACGGTTACTCAAAGCCAATACAAAAGGCAGCTATACTGACAAACTTGAGCATGCCTTCTTAACACTTACACACTATTATAAACAGAGTTTAAGCTGGGTTATCTCTCATCGTTGGCTACCGATCAGCCTATTTATTACTCTCCTAATAGCAGGTGCAATCATTTTTAAAAGCTTACCGAGCACCATGATTCCAAAAGAATATGCAGGCTATGTGTTTATTGGCATACAAGCACCTGACTCTGCCAGTGTTGCTTATACAGAACGAGCAGCTAAACCCATTATTGCCAAAATTGCCAACATGCCAGAAGTTGCAGCAATTATGTCATTTGGTGGCGGCACAGGAAGTTCAGGTAATTTTGGCTTTAATTTTGCTAAGCTTAAGCCCGCTTATACCCGCAGCGTAGAAAATGCCAAAGTCGCTACTAAAATTACCACCATGTTCAAACATCTTAAAAACGTTACAGTCTTTAGCTCTCCGATCAATATAATGAGTCATAATAATGACAATTCACCCGGTGAAATCAATTTTTATATCACCGGCTATGCCAATTACAATCAAATTGTTACAGCAAGCCAATCATTTGAAAAAGCACTAAAAGAACTACCAATGTTCGAAAAAGTTAACAATAATAGTCGCTATTCTAATCAGCAATATAATATTAAAGTCAAACGCCAATTAGCCAATGAGCTGGGTATTTCTATCGATACAATCAATACCGCAATTGGTACGTATTTAGGTGGCTACAAATTCTCACATGGCTACCAATTTGATGGCGTGGAATACCCACTGTATTTGCAACTGGCGAAAAATGGCCTGCATGATTTAAATGTATTAAAGCATATTTTTCTAACGAATAATCAAGGCAGTCCCATTGCTTTAAGTCGCTTAGTAACCATTGATTATACAACAAGCTTACCACAGTATATTCATATCGACTCTATGCGTGCAGGCGCGATGTCGGTCGTCCCTAAAAGTAACTATACCAACGGCCAGGTCATTAACCAGCTCGAAGCCGTTGCAAAACAGATTTTACCTAAAGATATGAGTCTGCAATACGATCAACATACCCGTGAAATGCTTTCAGGTAATCATACTATAATTTTAATCTTTAGCCTGGGGTTAATCTTCATTTATCTGGTTTTAGCCGCACTATTTGAAAGCTTTATTGACCCACTGATTATTTTATTAACCGTGCCTTTATGTATCATCGGCGCTCTGGCTGCACTCAAGCTCATTGGTGGCTCATTAAATATTTATACCTCCATTGGCCTCATTACTTTAATTGGCCTCATCGCCAAACATGGTGTTTTAATCACTCATTTTGCCAATGAACTTTATAAACAACAAAATAAACAGCAGGATACATCAATAACCACAGCGATCATAACAGCAGCCAGCATGCGCTTACGACCAATTTTAATGACGACAGCCACCATGATATTAGGCGCTGTGCCGTTAATCTTCTCCAATGGTGTTGGCGCAAATAGCCGTATTCAATTAGGCACCGTAATCATTGCGGGGTTGGCCATTGGCACAATTTTTTCATTATTTATCGTTCCTATTGCTTATATACTCTTTGCTTCATTAAAAATAAAAATAAATCAAAATAGAAAGAAAGCCACTCAAACAACGGTTATTTCAGACCCTTAAATCACTCACTCTGACGTCGATCCAAGCTGCGATAGGCCAAGCTTTCTTGCACATGCTGCAGTTTAATGTCTGTACTTTGCTCAAGGTCAGCAATGGTCCGTGCAACCTTTAACAAGCGATAATACACCCGTGCAGATAAGCCAAACTTTTCTATTGCCCGTGTCAGCAAGTTCGATTCTTGTTGACCCAGAGAACAAAACACTTCAATTTGCCTAGGCATTAATCCAGCATTCGGGCACTGCTGACGTTTTAATTGTAATTGACGTGCAACCTCGACCCGCTGCCGTATCACCACACTGCTCTCGGCCACTTGTGTACTGCTTAGTTCATGTTGCAATAACCGTGGTACTTCAATTTGCAGGTCAATACGCTCAAGTAACGGTCCAGAGAGCTTATTTAAATAGCGCTTGATCTGTAACTGACTGCAACGACAACGTTGCTCTTGTGAACCTAAATGGCCACAGGGACACGGGTTCATTGCTGCAATAAGCTGAAACGAAGCCGGAAAAGAGGCCCGGTGACTTGCGCGAATAATATCAACCTGCCCCGATTCTAATGGCTCTCGTAATACTTCTAAGACTTTGCGATCAAATTCAGGCAACTCATCTAAAAATAATACCCCATGATGGGCCCGAGAAATTTCACCCGGTTTCGGCACTGAGCCACCCCCAACCATGGCAATACTCGATGCGGTATGATGAGGGCTGGCAAATTTAGGGATAAACCAACATGATAAATCAACTTCAGCACTCGTTAAGCTATGCACTGCTGCTGATTCTAGTGCTTCTTGATTGGATAAGGCTGGCAAAACGCCAGGTAACCGTGAGGCAAGCATGGTTTTGCCTGTTCCCGGAGGGCCGACAAAAAGTAAATGATGACGACCTGCGGCGGCAATTTCTAAAGCGCGCTTAGCATGCGCCTGGCCTTTGACATCCGCCATATCTAAATAGTGCGTTTGCCCGGTATCGACTTGAAAATGTGCCTGTTCTAAATCACCTTCACCTTTTAAAAAAGCACTAATGCTGGCTAAATTATTCGCCCGATATACAGATAACCCCTCGACTAAGGCCGCTAAATTGGCATTATCATCAGCGATGATTAATTTACGCTGACATTCTTTAACCGCTTTAGCACTCGTTAAGGCCCCAGTGACAGAACGTACTTCACCAGAGAGGGCAAGTTCACCAATAAATTCATAGCCGTTTAAAATATCGGCATCAATTTGGCCCGACGATGCCAAAATGCCGATGGCAATCGCTAAATCAAAGCGCCCACCATCTTTCGGTAAGTCTGCAGGCGCAAGGTTCACAGTAATACGCCGTTGTGGGAAATTAAAGCCGGAGTTTTGAATCGCGCTGCGCACGCGCTCACGGCTTTCTTTTACCGCCGCATCCGGCAATCCTACGATGGTAAAGCCTGGTAAGCCATTAGAAATATGCACCTCAACAGTCACTTGTGGCGCAGCCACCGCAACCTGGGCACGCGAGTAAACAATTGCTAATTTCATGCATCCCTGCCTTGTTTTATTTAAACATTATTCACTATTTTTTAATTCTTTTTGCTGCTGATCTGTTGGTAGCTGTGCTTCTAGTTCATCCACACGCTGCTCCAACGCTTCAACCATTAAGCGTGTTTTAGCTAAAACAGCAGACTGAATATCAAATTCTTCCCGTGTCACTAAATCCATTTTTTGAAAAGAGGACTGCAATACCGTTTTCATGTTCCGTTCAAGGTCTTCCTGCACACTTTTAAGACCACTCGGCATCGCCTCAGCGATTTTTTTTGCCATATCATCAAATAATTTAGGGTCAAACATTGCTTCTCCTGTCGCTAATATTCACTTTATACTTCCCTTATTTGACATCAACTATCATCAAAAGACAAATGCCAATGTCTTAATGTATTTACGCATTGTATTTCACAGTGCTTTAAAGGATACTAGCTGCCAAAAGGGAGGGTAAATTATGAAACTGATTACCGCAATCATCAAGCCATTTAAACTCGACGAAGTCAGAGAGGCACTGGATCAAACCGGCATCTCCGGTATGACAGTCACTGAAGTCAAGGGCTTTGGTCGCCAAAAAGGCCATACTGAGCTCTATCGAGGTGCTGAGTATGTTGTTGACTTTATGCCTAAAGTAAAAATAGAAATCGCCGTCAGCGCGAATATGGCTGAAGCGGTCATCAATACGATTCTAAAGCATGCTTATAGCGGCAAAATGGGTGATGGTAAAATATTTGTACAAGCCCTTGAGCAAGTGATTCGTATTCGCAGCCAAGAAATGGATCATGATGCCCTACAATAAATAATCACCAACTGCGGCAATATATTTTACAAATATAATTATAATTATGGTTTTAAATTTAACTTTATATTTCACCTTAACTTAAATATTTAAGCTTAGTAATATCACGGAGAACCCTTGTGACTTGGTCGATCCAGCAATCAAAAGAACTCTACAATATCTCTGAATGGGGAAACGGTTACTTTAATATCGATGATCAAGGTCAGCTGATAGTCCAACCACAAGGCAGCCACAATAAAAAGTCAATTCGTCTCGATGATCTAGTCAGCGAGCTTGCAGCACAAGGCCAGGAACTGCCACTATTGATCCGTTTTACCAATATCCTCCGCCATCGTGCCCAGTTGCTTGCCAATGCCTTTACTAAGGCGATTCACCATTACAGCTATCTAGGGCATTATACACCTGTATACCCAATTAAGGTGAATCAACAACGCGCCGTAGTAGAGTCTTTGCTCTCAGCACACAAGGCCAGCGTTGGCCTTGAAGCCGGTAGTAAACCTGAACTGATGGCCATCATCGCTCTTGCCAATAAACATTCAATTATTATCTGTAATGGCTATAAAGATCGTGCCTATATACGCCTGGCCCTTATCTCACAAAAACTCGGTAATGATACCTTTATTGTCATCGAAAAACTCTCTGAACTTAACCTTATTCTTGATGAAGCGAAACAGCTCAATGTCACACCCAATATTGGCGTGCGCATTCGCTTAGCTTCACTGGGTAAAGGCAAATGGCAAAACACCGGCGGTGAAAAAGCCAAGTTTGGCCTTTATGCTGGGCAAGTCATCGAACTGATTAATATTCTAAAAAAACATAAACAGCTCAATTGCCTACGCTTATTACACTGTCACCTGGGCTCACAACTGGCTAATATTCGTGATATTCAACGCGGTGTCAATGAATTAACGCGTATTTATATCGAATTAAAGCAACTTGATGCACCTTTAGACTATGTTGATCTCGGTGGCGGCTTAGGCATAGATTACGAAGGCACCGGCTCACGTAACTTTTGCTCGATGAATTACAGCTTAGATGAATATGCCAGTAATATTGTCAGCGCCTTTAAAACACACTGCCAGCAGGCAAAGATCACTGAACCAAATTTAATCACTGAATCCGGCCGTGCCCTCACTGCACATCATGCTGTTTTAATCACAAATATTATTGATTGTGAAAAACCAGTCGGCATAACACCTGCCCCAGCACTTAACAAACATGATCATGAAATCTTACACCAGCTCGCAACCGCTCAGAGTAATATCACCACACGCAATGCCATCGAACGTTTTCATGATGCAGCTCATGCACTGAGTGAAGCTCAATCGATGTTTAATCATGGTATATTAAATCTACAGCAGCGCGCTCAAGCAGAGCATTTATATTCGGCAATTTGTTTACAAATTAAAAACTGCTTAAATCCCAATCATCGCGGCCATCGTGAATTACTCGATGATTTAAACGAACGCCTCGCCGATAAGATTTTTTGCAATTTATCTATTTTTCAATCTCTGCCAGATATTTGGGCCATCGATCAAATTTTCCCGATTATGCCAACCTCAAGACTCAATGAAGAACCCAGCCGCCGTGGTATCTTACAAGATATTACCTGTGACTCGGATGGTACCATTAAGCACTATGTCGATGGCTTTGGTTTAGAGTCTAGCTTGCCTTTACCCATTGATCATCCAAAAAAACCTTATAACATTGCAATTTTTCTTGTCGGTGCCTATCAAGAAACCTTGGGTGATTTACATAATTTATTTGGTGATACCAATGCTGTCCACATCGAAGTCAATAACGATGGCAGCATAGAAATTTGTGAGACAGTTAAAGGTGATACAATTGCCGATGTATTAAGTTATGTGCAATTTAATCCAGAAGATTTAACTAAAGCTTATTCAACGCGAATCAATAATAGTGCACTCAGTAACGCAGATAAACGCGACTATTTTAATGAACTAGTTAATCACTTTAAAAGCTCAACTTATTTAATTTAGTACCAGACACGAAATGATCAGAAACTTAAAGTATTATAATAATCAAGGCTAAAGAGGCTAAGAACTTATTAAATATATCGATCATTAGACATCACTTGCCCTGTTAGAGTAAAGCTTATCTTGATCACGCAGATATAGATTATATATACCTATATTCTGCGCATAGTGATAATGATGCCAAATTTTTTTAAATCTGCTATTTTCCAAGAAAAAACTTAGAAAAACTATTGAGTTTTCTTGCCTAAGAATAACTAAATCTGGTTTGTTCTGATTGAAATCCTCTACCACAGCCTGCTGAATAAAAGTAATAGCCTTATTTAACCTTTTATTATCAGTCACACTTAATCTTTGCTGGTTTTTTCTAAGCACAAACATTTTCGGCAACATCCAAAAAGAGGGAAACCGTGAGGCATTTTTTACATTTGAATAATATGAAAGAGTCGATGTTTCCAGGTGGCTTGAAAAAAAATAAATTGATTTTATTGATTGATTTTTTTTTACATACTTTATCAATGTATTATAATAAGCAGCATCACTATGCTCTATTGATTTTAACATTACTCCATCAGAGGAAGTAATTGCACGGCTTTCTTCTAATCCTGCCAGCACATTTTCTCCAATGATAGACACCAAGAAAAACAAAATAAATACACTCACAAAAAAATTAAATAAAAATAGCATATGTTTTTTCAGTGAAAAAACATTATTCATATTTTTAGCTAACAACAAAAAACATAAAACTGCAGAAAAAACAGCAACTGAATACATGGGCAGCAAATGATAATACCAAGGTTGGCCTGGAATAAAATAAGCTAAAAATAATCCAGCAATAGACAGTAATAAAATCAAGATAAAATGACTATATTTTTTAAATAAGAAACATGTAAAAATTGTATTAATAAAAATTACAATGGATACAGCAATAAAGGGACTACTAAAGAGACTTAATTTTGAAACAGACTCAAAACCAGTATAAAAATTAATATCATAAGGGATAATAACAGAAAGATAACTCGGCGTAATAAAGTAAACAGCTATCACATAAATTATCGAAGTTGCAACTAAAAAAACCAGTTCATAGCGAAACAAAATTTTTATATTTCTGTACTTAATTAAAAATAAAATCTCGATAAATAAAGGCGTAAAAACAAAGTAGGGCTTAATACAAAACCCTAGGGCAGCACTGATACCAATAAAAGCTCTGACTAATTTTTTAACACAAACCTGATCATGTGCTGCAGATAATAAAATATAAGGCATTACCAGCATAATCATTAAGTGCTCACGCTCAGCAAAGCTATACATAGGTAATATAAAATAAATAATTAAAAGAGAAATCATTAATAAATTAACTGTTAATTTATCATTAATAAATTTCTCTAAGATCAAATAAGATAGTAATAAAGAAACTATCCCAATAAAAAATGTTAAGCTATAAATGGCAACACCAATTGTGACATGAATATATTTGACCAACAATACAGCGGGAGTATAAAGATATAAAATTAATGGTGGATTTGTTTCAAAAAAATTATTAACATACGAACCACCTGCTAATAACCGTTGTGTTGCTGTAACTAGCCAAAGCATATCCTCATTCAAGATAATATGAGACTGCATTAAAACGGAGACAATCAATAATAAAAAAATCAATAATTTTGATTGAAAAAACAACTTCATCATCTCTAACTATCTCGTTATTACTTGGTAGACACACGCCAAATCAATCTTGAAAATAAAAAATAATTAATAACTGAACCTAAAACAATACTAATAAAAATAAACAAATCCATTACTATAAGCGATGAGTCATTGATATTATGAAGCCAATGGAGCATTATCATTTGGATAAGCACAGATAAACAAGAAAAAACATTAAATCTAATAAATTTAAAAAAAATCCTTTCTTTATTGTAATTTTTATCTTTAAAAACTATAAAATTATTTAAAATAAAATTCATTACGATAGCACATTCAATACTAATTAAACTCGCTAAATCAAAAGAAGTAAACCCATGCAATATATTATATAGTGTAATCTGCAGAATCATTGACGCACAACCTGCTACACTCATTTTAATATAACGTTTTATCTCCAGCAACCGTAATAATGCAACGACTTTTAAAGAGTCTTTAATATTTCCTTTCGGTGATTTACTCACTCCCTTGGCTCGATCAATAAAATGAATCGGATATTCAATAATTTTTGCCCGCATTTTATGCAACTGCCAAAATAACTGTAACTTATATGCATAGTCTTTTGACAGTAATCGCTTTGCTAAAAATCTCCTCAAATATAAAGCACGTGTTCCACGAAAACCACTCGTCAAATCTTTATAGCGAAAGGTTAAAAATAAACCAGCAATAAAATTGCCAAATTTTGAGACTAAACGCCGCTGCCAAGGCCAGCTTGAATCAACTGAACCGCCTTGGATATAACGACTACCCACCACAACATCAGCCCCCTGATCAAATAGTTCAAGCATTTTAATCAGATAACATGGCTGGTGAGAGCCATCGGCATCATACTCAAACACAATTTCAGCCTGTAGATGATCAAGTGCATAGCGCATCGCCTGAACATAAGCACTGCCGAGGCCCGTTTTGCTAAGCTCTGTCAATAAATCGATATTATTATATTTTTTTTGTAAGATTTGTGAAATTTTATCTGTTCCATCCGTTGATGCACTATCAAAAATAATAATTCGTATATCCCAGTAGGTTACTTTAACTATCTCATTTTGCAATTGCCTTACCGTCCTTGTCAGACATAAACATTCATTATGCACAGGAATAATAATAACAATTTTTTTCACTTTTTCTTATACTACCTTTATTAAGAATTAATGAAATAAAGCAAATTTTAGGAAATAAAAAAGATAAATGTGCTTCAGCTAAACCATAAGCATTGACTGTCACTCAGCACATTATATAGGCTAAAAATTAACCTTTGATTATATGATACAAATATTGTAACTCTTGAGCTAACTGATTAAAATCAGCCGTACTAATCGTCTGTTGTGCGTCTGTCAGTGCTTGATCAGGATAGGGATGAGATTCGATCAATAATCCATCCGCACCCGCAGCGACCGCCGCCTTTGCCATCGGTGCAACGAGCGAGCGCTTACCGGTACCATGGCTTGGATCAATAATCACCGGCAGATGAGATAGCTCTTTTAAAACCGGCACCGCAGCAATATCCAAGGTATTACGCGTATAAGTCTCAAAACTACGAATGCCACGCTCACATAAAATCACCTCAAAATTACCGCCACTCATGATATATTCTGCCGCATGCAAAAACTCATGATAGGTTGCCGATAACCCTCGCTTTAGTAGCACGGGCTGACGTGTTTTACCAACGGCTTTTAACAAACTGAAGTTTTGCATATTGCGTGCACCAATTTGCAAAATATCAGTATAGCGACCTACTAATTCTAGCTCTTGTACATCCATCACCTCAGTGACAACCAATAAGCCATAGGCATCTGCCGCTTCACGCAAATAAACCAAGCCTTCTTCACCTAAACCTTGAAAGTCATAGGGAGAAGTACGCGGCTTAAATGCACCGCCACGCAGTATCTTCGCACCACTTTGACTGATTGCTTCTGCGGTTGCAAATATCTGTTCACGTGACTCCACAGAGCAAGAGCCACTAATCAGTGTTAACTCATCACCGCCAATGATGACATCTTTCACCTTAATTTGTGTGCCTTCCGGCTTAAAACTCCGGCAGGCCAATTTGTATTTACCCGTCAATTGCTTCACCTCAAATACACCCGGCAAACGAACAAACTGCTTATAATCAACCTGGTCATCGACACCATGAATAACAATTAAGTTTTGCCCTTGCTCGACGACAGAAAATCCCATTTGTTCTAAGCGCGTCATCAGGTGTTGTTTGTCTTGTTGGGATACTTCCTCTTGGAGCTTTAAATGCATTATTTACCTCGGGTCAATGTTCTTAACTAATGTTTCTATTTGTTCTGGATGCAGTGCTTGTTCAATTAAATTAACAATATACGAACCTACCACAAAGCCATCAGCAACAGCGAGCGCTTCTTTAGCACTGTTCTTACAGCCTATACCAAAACCAATGGCGACCGGCTTTTGTGCGACTTCTTTCACCTTGGCAAGGTGAACTTTGGTAGTGACAATATTTGACTGCGCCTGCACACCGGTGACGCCTTTACGACTTACATAATAAAGGAAAGGACTATCTAATGCAGCAGATTCTTTAACCCGTGACAGCGCCATTGTATTGGTAATTAACGGGATAATCTGTAAATTATAACGCTGACAGAGCTGAATATGCTCAGCCATTTCCTCTAATGGCAAATCAACCACCAAGATCGCATCTACACCCGCTTGCTGACTGCGCTGATAAAAACACTCACCATGCTTTAAAATTGGATTGTAATAACTAAATAAAACCAGCGGAATCGCCGAATGTTCACGCACTTTCTCGATGATATAAATCACATCATCAAAAGTTATTTGTTGCTTTAAGGCACGTGTCATTGCCTGCTGAATCACCGGCCCATCCGCCACGGGGTCAGAAAAAGGTACTCCTAACTCGACAATATCCACCCCTGCACGCTCTAAGCTTAAAATTGACTCTATCGTTTGCTCCACAGAAATGTGACCTGCGGTAATATAGGCAATAAAGGGCTGCTTATTATTAAATACGGTTGAAATACTCAATTTATACCTCCTCCTGGCTCAAATATTGCTCAACTTGACCAAGATCTTTATCCCCACGTCCAGATAAGTTAATCACCACCTGCTGACCGGCTAACTGCTCTTTCTCGCGTGTCACGTAAGCCAAGGCATGTGAAGACTCCAGGGCGGGAATAATCCCTTCAAGGCGCGCCAAATTTTGCATTGCCGCTAGGGCCTCATCATCATTGGCAAACGAGTACTGAGCACGGCCACTGTCTTGTAAATAGGCATGTTGTGGAGCAATCGATGGATAATCTAAGCCGGCAGAAATCGAATGTGTTTCACTGATTTGTCCATCATTATCCTGCAATACATAGCTTTTTACCCCATGCAATACACCCACTTGCTTATCGAAAAAGCGCGCTGCATGTTCACCGGCTAACTTACCCACTCCACCAGCTTCCACACCAATAAGCGCCACCTCATCATAGGGGATAAATTCAGCAAAAATGCCAATAGCATTCGAACCACCACCGACACATGCGACAATCGCATCTGGACGCTGACCCAGTGCCTTCAATGCCTGTTCATGGACTTCTTGGCCAATAATCGCTTGAAAAGTCGCCACCATTTCAGGAAAAGGTGCCGGCCCTAATGCTGAGCCTAAGCAATAGTGCGTATGATCAAAGCTTGCGGCCCAATCCCTAAGTGCCGCATTCACTGCATCTTTCAGTGTTTTCGTCCCAGTCTCCACCCCAATTACAGTCGCCCCTAGGAGCTTCATCCGCTGCACATTCGGCGCTTGGCGCACCATATCAACGACACCCATATAAATAATGCACTCAAGTCCTAAACGTGCGCAGGCAGTTGCCGTTGCCACCCCATGTTGACCGGCACCAGTTTCTGCAATAATTCGCTTTTTACCTAACTTTTTAGCAAATAAACACTGACCTAGTGCATTATTAAGCTTATGTGCTCCAGTATGTAATAAATCTTCACGTTTTAAATAAACCTGAAGATTATGCCCTAAAAATTCACTAAAACGCCCAGCATAAGTTAACGGGGTCGGCCGCCCAGCGTATTCACGTAACATCTGTAATAAATCATTCGTAAATACACTATCACTCATCACCTGATTAAATAAATCATTAATTTCATTCACAGGATCAACGAGAATTTCTGGAATAAACTGTCCACCAAATTCACCAAAATAATGATCAACAGCCTTAAGCGTTCGCAACATGAGGCTCTCCTTGGAACTGAGCTAAATAAATAAACTGTTTTATTAAAGTCTGCGATTTCACACCTCGAACTGATTCAACGCCACTGGCAACATCAACCCCATAAGGTTGATATTCACAAATCTTCTCTTGAATATTATTAATATTTAAGCCACCCGCAATAAAATAACGAAAACCATTGATATTAATTAAACTATTTTTTTTGTTTATATTTGTTTCTTGTCCTCTACCAGGCAATGTCGAATCAAATAATAAATAATCTCTATTTTTGTCTAATTTTTTTAAACAATCATCAATCTCTTGATCAGCACCAACATGAATATTGCCAGCCTGATCAAACTCTACTACGTAAATTCTTTTTAAATCGATAGCTAAATCATCACAGGCAAGACGAGCACGCTCACCATGCAATTGCACAGCTGTTAAATTACAAGCACGAACAATATCAGCAATTTGCTCAGCATGGTGATGTGTAAAAACACCCACAGGAATTGCATTTTCACCGATAATCAATGAACTAAGATCAATCGCTTCTTGCATAGTTACATACCGCGGCGATTTTTCTTCAAAATTCAAACCAATATAACGCGCACCCGCAGCAATCGCAACTTTGGCATCTTTCATTGTCTTAATGCCACAAATTTTCACCTGAACCATACAATTAACCTAATTAATTTATCAATCTTTTAACATAGTTTGAATTAAAGCAGTAGGATCATTACTTTTAACAAGCAATTCACCAATTAAAGTCGCAGTAAAACCAGATTTTTTCATCGCTTGCACCTGTTCAATAGAATGTATGCCAGACTCTGCAACCACCTTAATATCTGTACTTATCGTCACATGATCGATCATACGCAAGCAATGCTCAGGATCAATGCCTAATGTATGCAAGTTGCGATTATTAATCCCTAATATTTTCGCACCCGCATCTTCAGCACACTTAATATCATCAAGGCTGTGTGTTTCCACAAAAGGTTGCAAACCAACTTCAAGCGCAACTTTAATTAAATGAACTAACTGACCTTTAACCATTGAAGTAATCAGTAATACCGCGCTGGCACCAAACGCTGCCGCTTGATAAATTTGTAACTCATCGATGATAAAATCTTTGCGTAATACTGCAATGTTCGTATCAATTAGGCTATCTGAGACTTGCTTTAAATCCTCTAATGAGCCATTAAAGTATTTTTCTTCGGTCAAAACAGAGATCGCTTGCACACCCCCTTGAGCATATTGATGAGCTAACGCAATCGGATCATTAATTTTAGCTAAATGACCTTTAGAAGGTGAGCTACGCTTGATTTCAGCAATAATATTAAATTGATCAGGCAAAAACTCTTTTTTTGATAACTCAACCACACTCATATTTTCTAAACGCTGAAAAATATCCTTAGCATCTATTTCGGTAATTTCTTCTTTTTTAATCGCTATCATTTTATCAATAAAATTCATGATTTAACTTTGCTCCTGAATTAATCCTGCTAATGTTGTTAGCGCCTTACCCTCTGCGATGGACTCACGCACCAGATCAATAGCTAAAGATAGTGAGTTAGTAATACCATAAACTTCAACGGCCGCGGCTGCATTTAGGATTACTGTATCGGCAAGTGGGCTTTGCTGCCCCTCGAAAATATCCAGAATTTTACGCGAATTAAAATTTTTATCGCCACCAGCCAAATCATTTAATTGGCATTTTTTAAAACCTAGCTCTTCAGGGTTAATTACTTTTTCCTGAATTTTACCGTTCATTACCTCTAAACACTCTGTAACTGCATGTGTTGTCAGCTCATCAACACCATCACCACAGACAAGTAACGCTTTTTTAATACTCATTTTAGCTAACACATTAGCAAGCAAGACTAAACACTCTTTATTAGCAACACCAATAATTAAGTAATCCGCCTGTGCCGGATTTAATAGTGGTCCCATTAAATTAAAGCAGGTTGGAATCCCCAGTGCTTTACGTGTACTTTTAATATGAGCAAAACTTGGGTGAAACATTTGGGCGAAAAAAAAGCCAATGTTATGCTTGGCAAGTGCAGACTGAATTTTAGCTTCATCCGCATATAAATTAATTCCGAACGCTTCTAATACATCAGCTGAACCACATGCAGAGGTTGATGCTCGGTTACCATGCTTTACAACTTTAACACCACAACTTGCTGCTAAAATAGCCGCAGCTGTTGATATATTGACTGTATTCGCACCATCACCACCGGTACCAACAATATCAAGCGCAGGCTGAGTCACTGTAATTGGCGCCTGCTGCTCTTTTGCAACCTGAATGATACCTAAAAATTCATCAACACTTTCACCTTTAGCTGCAAGCAAACTTAAAAATGCTGCGGATAGAGCAATATTATCAGTTATAAATAATTCTTTTGCAGCATGATAACTTTCAGTTAAAGTTAAATTTTCTTGATAGAGCAACTTTTTTACAGCCTGTTGTAGCATTTCAGTGAAGCTCCACTGCCGCATTTAAAAAATTCTTGATGATGTTCTGACCGTTCGGCGTTAAAATAGATTCAGGATGAAACTGCACACCATACAAAGGCAAACTTTTATGAGAAATTGCCATCACTGTTTCATCAGCGACTTCGCCATGAATATTAAAACTCTCTCTGATTGACTCCTTATCAACGATTAAAGAGTGATAGCGCGCTGCTGGAAAAGGTAATTTTAAGCCAGAAAATAACATACTGCGATCATGATAAATATAGTCATCTTTACCATGAATAATCTCATCTGAGCTGACAATATCGCCACCAAAAGCATTAGCAATAACCTGGTGCCCCAAACACACCCCTAAAATCGGGATAGTTTTCGAACATTCTCTAACGATTTCCAAGCAATTTCCCGCATCATCAGGCCGACCAGGCCCTGGAGAAATAATAATTGCTTGTGGTGCTAAAGCGATGACCTCTCTTGCTGTGACCTCATCATTTTTGACAATTTTAACGTCCTGATCCAGCTCAATCAGCTGCTGATAAAGGTTAAAGGTAAAGCTATCATAATTATCAATTAATAAAATCATTGGCTTTTCTCCGCAGCTAAAATTGCTTCTAATAACATTCTGGCTTTATTTCGTCTTTCATTCACTTCACCTTGAATATCAGAATCATGGACAATTCCCCCACCAGCACGAATAGTGCCAATGCCATTTTTAATCGATAACATCCGAATAGCAATTGCACTCGTTAAATTTTGTTCAGCATCAACCATACAAAAACAGCCACCATAATAGCCTCGCGGACTATTTTCTAATTGGTTAATCAGCTGCATTGCACGAATTTTAGGTGCACCAGATAAGGTTCCAGCAGGTAGCGTTGCAGAAATTGCATCAAAAAAATCACAATCATCCTTTAGTTCACCAACGACAGTCGATGATAAATGCATCACATGAGAGAGCTTAAGTACTTCTTTTAAAGCCGTGACTTTAACAGAGCCTGCTTTTGCAACTTTACCTAAATCATTGCGACCTAAATCAACCAACATCATATGCTCAGCACCATCTTTAACTGAGCTTTGCAGTTGGACGGCCAATTGCTCCTCATCAGCACCAGATTGAAGACGTACCGTGCCTGCAAGTGGTCGAGTTTCAATCAATTGATTATGAACATTGACGAGTACTTCCGGAGATGCCACCATCACGTCTTGACCACCCACTTGGCTAAAACATAAATAAGGTGCACAGCTCAATGCTCTCAACTGTTGGTAAATTACCAAGGCATCTGATTTAATTTTCACTTTAAAATCAGCAGATGGGACCATCTGGAAAATATCACCTGATAAAATATAAGGCTTAGCTTTCGCGACCATATCCGCATAATGATCATCCTGAGTGATCACGTCTAGATGTTGGTAAACATCCGCCCCACTTGGGCTTATTTTAGCATCCACCGGTTTTTCACAAGCAACCTGTGTTGTTAATACTTCTATACGGTCTAACGCCTGATAATAGCCGTCGGCTTCATTGTCAAGATCAACAACAGTAGCAAGTATTAATTTACGCTGTTGATAGTCATAATGAATTTGATCTTGATAAAAACGAAAAATATAATCTGGGTTATCACTTTGCTGTAAGTCTTTAATCCCAGGTAAGTGCTTGACTGACTCATAACTAATAAAGCCAAAAGAGCCACCAATCACTCCAGGTAACATTTGGCCTGAAACCGCTTGATATTGCTGCAAAGCGGTTCTTAATACAGCAAATGGTTCAATCTCTAACTCACGCTGCGTATTATTGTCAGTGCTATATTCACACTGATTATTTTTAATAGATAATTCTGCAACTGCGCGCGAGGCAATTGTTGTACTTAGAAAACGCTTATGCTCAGGATCAGCACTTTCAAGCAAAAGCGCTTTTTCATCCATCGCTTGAATATTTCTAAATGATTCAACCGCACCAAAATCATCAAAGCTTGCTTCTTTAAAGACGATAATGCGTGTTTGCTGTTTAGCAAGAGCCAAAAATTCTTGGTGCGATAATGATGCTAGCATGCTTTACTCCTGGTACTAAGGCCGTAGCACCAGGAGGACAAATTTACTGGATGAGAGCTTCTTCCAGCATTGCCCTTAAGTGACTATCGACTCGCTTTAATTCATTTGACCCACGGGTAATTTTGGTAATACTGATAGCAAGATCGGCGGCAATCTGTCTTTGTGTTTTTTTGCCAGCCAATAATTCACCCACCAATAGTGTGCGCATTGACACATCATCCACCTCTGCAGCAGTTAGAAAAATCTTCAGTACTTGGCTCAACTGATCTTTTTCTAAACCGGCACATAAGTCGATGAAACGCCACCAACCTTCTTCTGTTGCTTGATTCATCAAATTACCTCTCTAGGTCTTGTGTATTTATATAACGTTACAAAGTGACTGTCAAGTTTTATTTGCTCATTATATCTTAGGGCGCCTAAGTAAAGAAGCAGCTGTTCTCATTGATCTAGCTATTTTTATTGAGTCCATCATAGCCAAAACGAGCTATGCTAGAATAACGGCTATCGATTCAACTAAACTTAATTTTATTTATGAGACAAAACCCCTCCTTATCGATTATCCTCTTAGTTCTTGCCCAATTGATGACCGGGATGAATATCACCACATCTAAGTACCTCGTTACTCACTTGCCGATACTCTTACTCATGCAAGTACGCTTTAGCCTAGATGCACTGATCTTGCTGTTTTGTTTATGCTTATCTAAAAAATCAACACCCATATATACTCCATTGACTAAACTCAAACACAAAGATTGGCTTATTATCTTCGCTCAAGCCTGCTGTGCTGGCGTACTTTTTAATCTACTCATGTTGTGGGGCGTGCGCTATACTTCAGCCAGCATAGCCGGAATCATCACCAGCGCTTTACCTGCGCTAATCACAGTATTTTCACTGCTGTTACTCAAAGAAATACTCAATAAATTTAAATTGCTCTGTATTAGTTTTGCTACCGTAGGCTTATTAGTCATTAACATCCAGGGCTTGCACTTTAACCAACACTCCCACCTTGCCCTGTGGGGCGATTTTTTAATCATTCTCGCGCTTATTCCTGAAGCCTTATACTACATCTTAACTAAGTCGAACCATAGTATAGCGCTCGATCAACAGTTTCTGACCTACTATCAGTAGGTTAAAAAATACAATAAGGAAAAACGATGC
>NZ_AMFF02000110.1:28357-29739 GCF_000297215.2 Piscirickettsia salmonis LF-89 = ATCC VR-1361 | reverse complement strand
GCTTAAAAATAGGGTTCTGATGCTTGTTGAAGATGAAATAAATTTAGAGACAGCGCTTAGTCAAGTAATGAAGTCAATGTCAGAAACTATTCGTTGAGCGCTATAACAGTAAATATAACCCACCTATCTATCCAAAACACGATGGGAGTCGACCTCCATGGCTACACAACCTCCAAGTGGGATGAATATAATAACAATTATTATAAAAAACCTAGAAAACGTACCTTTGCAGAAAGATGTACAGAAACAATCGTCTATACTCCTACATATTCTGAAAAAGTAATGGCTAAATACCACGCACTTTTTTTACAACAAGACAAGCATATGCATAACTTACTTCAGGCAACACCCCTACCTTTGGAGCTAGACCATGAAATAGTAGAATTTTCAATAGGACAAGGTCCCTGTCAACAACTTGGCAAATGCTCTGATCTTCTTTACCAGCATGCTACGAATCCAGAGCCAGAATCAACAACAACTACAGGTTGCTGTGCAGTTCTTTAGAAAAACAACTCTGCTCTTTATGCTTAAAACACAATATAATTATAAATTTATATTGCAATATATAATTTTTTATTTTAAATTAAAATAATTTATTCTATAAATATTCCACTAAAAAATGAATTTTATAATCGATTTTTTTAAAGGGCAGCATCAAGATCACCAAAAAGTCTTGCTCCCCCTTGCCAGCATAAAAGAAGATGTTGTCAATGCAGTTGATAGAGAAAAACTAACAATCTCCCCTAAGGATCAATATGAATTCTCTCTTATTAGAACAAACGAACTATTCTTAGAAAAAATTCGTGCACTAAATTTATTTGACAATATAGAAGACTACCTTAGTGCCTATAACAACATCGTAGCATGGGACCCAAAGGCTACTGAAAGTTTTAGCCCGCCATACCTAGTAGCAATACAAGGCGCATTTTTAGAGTGTTGCCATGAAAGCTTCAAGAAAAAAATAAACATTTCAAAAGAGCACAGCACAGAAATACTAGCAAATAAATGGCTTTATACTGCAATTATGACAGTACAGCAACAAAGCACTGCCATTGAAGAAAACTACACAACTATAAAACAGATTGTAGCGAATATTTTAAGATTACGTCATTTACATTCAACCCAAACAGCAGAAAATCAAACCATTATTAACGATTATTCAGCAACAGTCTTCAGGCTTTTTGGTGAATACTGTTCAAAAAAAATAGATAACTCACCTTACGCACAGGTCATAAACATTTTAATCGCCTAAGCTCTTCAAAAGCTATTTGATTTGACCGCACAAGTAATTTATATTTGAGTGCAAAGTGGTTAAGCTGTACTTTTACACTCAATGTTTCTAGTTTACAAAATGCCACGATTGATGCAAAAATATGATTGCA
>NZ_AMFF02000110.1:24392-28068 GCF_000297215.2 Piscirickettsia salmonis LF-89 = ATCC VR-1361 | reverse complement strand
GTAGCTCTTTATTCATTCCTGATGAAATCCCTGTATCTATCAGATTTCATTATACATCGTTTATCATGTCAGTGCGTAAGGTGAGTAGATAAGAACACTTGCACAGCAAAGATTGAGCAAGCAAGAGAACAATGCCATAGCAAGTTACACACTGTTGTTCGACGTTCCTTGCTTTTCTTCTTTACATACAAAACCAGAAACCAGCCACTAGAAGAGGCCCTAAATGCCTTAGCAGAAGAAGATCCTATCTTATTTCCATAGAAAAATAAAAACAAGCTCCCCCTAACAAACAAAAATGACTCATACATTAACTACATCATCTTCAATCTAACTCAATAGATTTAATCTATCAACATTATAAAAAATAACAATTTCACATATCAATACAATTCAACGATACTAGGCCTATCGATAAGATATTAACCTTACGAATTAACAAATTGAGGATTTACAAGATGATTAGCGTCGGTCAAAAATTGCCAGAATTTAACGTTAAAGCAACAGTTTCTAATACACTCAATGATAATGCCTTCACTGAAATTACTGAAAAATCATATGCAGGCAAATGGAAGGTTTTATTCTTTTGGCCAAAAGACTTCACTTTTGTTTGCCCAACAGAGATCGCCGCATTTAATGACCTGTACAGCGATTTTGACGATCGTGACACGATTTTGTTAGGCGGCAGCACCGATAGCGAATTTGTCCACCTGGCGTGGCGCCAAAACAAAGAAGAGTTATATGATTTACGCTTCCCAATGCTTGCTGATGTTAAGCGTGAACTCTCAGCAAAACTTGGTATTTTAGACTCTGAAGAAGGTGTCTCACAACGCGCTACATTGATTATTGACCCAGAGAATATCATCCGCTTTGTCATGGTTACAGACCTCAATGTGGGTCGCAACCCACAAGAAGTTATTCGAGTACTCGACGCCTTGCAAACGGATGAGCTTTGCCCATGCAACTGGCAAGCAGGTGATCAAACAATCAAAGTCTAAGCGTAAATTTAAAGTTTAAGTTTAAAAGGCTTCAGCTGGGGCAACCCAGCCAGCACCTTTATCTTTTATTACTAGGAAAAAACCATGAATATCGATACATTGAAACAGTTAATGCCCTCTTATGCGAAAGATATTAAATTAAACCTCTCTGCTGTATTATCAGAACAAGGTGCACCTGGATTAACCCTGAATCAGATTGCTAGCATTAGCCTTGCCTCAGCTTTTGCAACTAAAAATAATACAATTATTACTGAAATTTTAACTGCTGCCCGCGAACATATATCAGATAATGAACTTGAAGCAAGTAAACTTGCAGCCACATTGATGGCCATGAATAATATTTATTATCGCTATGTTCACCTAGCTTCCAGCAAAGAAGTCACCAGTCTACCGGCAAAATTACGCATGCAAGGCATCATGAACCCTGGTGTAGATAGCATTGATTTTGAATTATATTCTTTAGCAGTGTCTGTCATTAATGGCTGTGGTATGTGCATGGATTCACATACTAAACAATTACTCAAACATAACGTAAAACCTGAAGCAATTCAATCAAGTGTTCGTATTGCCAGTGTTATTCATGCTGCAAGCCAAGCGGTTAGCATAGAAAAATCCTTATAATACCTAATCATTAAAATCACACACTATTAATATTAAAAGGGGGAATCATACTCTTCTTTTATTATTACTATAATACTAATATAAGTTTATACGAGTGAAAATAGTTTATTTATTTTAAAGTCAGTGATTAGCAACTATAATTTTAATATTGATTAACAAGGAGAGTCTTATGCAGTGTCTTTCTATCTCTAAAAAGATCACACAATTTCTTAGCAGTTTTTTTAATAGTCATTCAAATAAAATTTTTTTAATTACAAAAAACTTTCAAGTATTAACTATCCAAGAAAAGAAAGAGGCTTGCAATCATATTAATAAATTTAATAAAAAACAAACTTAAATTTAAAATGAGAAGCTGACATCTAATACAGTTTTTAAACAACTTTTAAGGTCAGTCAACAACTATCACAAAATTGATTTAAATTAGGACTAATTCATCTTAAATACGAATATCACACAATATTATTCTAAGAGTACGATATAAACACTAATCAATTCGCTGTTTCGTACCACTCAGTAAACCAAGAAAGTCGATCTTTCATATTATGACCATCGTTAGAAGTATTACAATTTCTAAGCGCTGAAAAATATCAAATTTTAAGTAGAATGCTCCCACTATAAAATAAATGACCAATTAATGACTAAAATCACAAATTATTGAAAAAAATTTTTTGGCATTGTTTTTAGATCAAGCTTTCCACTCTCTGTATTAAAGAATTTATCCACGCCCTGATGAATTTTATCTTTCACAGCTTCTAGCCAAATTTCTTTATGCTCAAATTCCTGATAGCTCATACAAAAATCATGCATGGCTTTAGTTGTAGTTAAAATAACAGTCTGACAAAATGATAGAAATACCTCATCACTAATCATTTGTGGTTCTAATGAACGTAAAAAAGGCATCACTTCCTCGTTAACAATAACATCAGCTATTGTCTTAGCTTGTTTTTTATCCATAGTATTCCTATTTTGGTGAGTATGTTTTTAAGGCTGTCTGGTAAACATGGTTAAAAATAACAAAAAAAGTTAATAGATCGTTGACTTAATCTCCCTGACTAGCCCCATGCGTTTTATGCAAAATGCTTTAAACGTTTATCAAACATTATTGCTACAAATCCTAAGATATATTCACGTTACACCTTCCCTATCCCTATGTGACCCTAAAAAAACACAGCTAAATTACAGCTTACTACTTCTATATTATTCGTGCTCACTCCCTGATAATTTCATTAACATTCCCGTATTTATCTTAGTAAAGACATTAAATCCGATCAAGGTTCAATGTTATATTTGCGTTGTCTTTTTGTCAGCAGCACCAATGAATTCATGCTATTGACAATACATTAGCAAATCAATAAGATGAGATGCACTCGTATCTACAGCATTTAAAATTAAAAGGGAATAAAATGCCAGCACTCGCCTCTTTAAAGGATATTCATGAAAGAAGAGTAAAAAAGCTAAACATACTGATAAAAGAAAGAAATATACCATCTTTAAGGAGTTTATGTAAAAACGTAGGCATACAGCCTTCTGTACTTTCCAGGATGTTATCAAATAATACACTCGCTGAAAAACATGCAAGAGCTATTGAGCAATATTATTATTTGCCTGAGCTATGGTTAGATATAGAAGAAGAAACGCAGTCTTGGAATGTCCCGGGCTTTTTTTTAATGATTATAAAGAAAACAACATTACATCTCCCGCATTTTATATAAAAAAACACACAAAAAAATCAAGTTTCTATATTAAACTTAATGGTAATATAGGGATTTTATCTGCTGGATTTTATCTACTATTTTCTCCAACAAAGTCTATACAATGCATTAAATATGACGACATCTGCATTATAAACAATAAAAAAAATAAAAACATAGAAATCTCTCAGTTTAAAATTACAAATTTTGAAATTTCTAATACTTCAACACCTATTTGCATGTCTCAACCTATCGCCAAATGTATAGCAATAGAAATTTAAGCCAAAGAATTTAACGTAAGCGTCGCTACCTCGGTAGGTATTTTGCACATCCAATGATGCAAAATCGCCGAGCAAAACGCGACGACTA